>CAZIYW010000006.1:0-88515 GCA_964543525.1 uncultured Fibrobacterota bacterium
ATTTGTTAGAATACAATGATTTTTAGTAAATTACAAAGGTGACACCCCAATATCTTCGCCTATATCTTCTATATCTTAAAAATACCGCACCTTCCATTTCAGATAAAATTCAGTTGAACGAAGCCGTGTTTATATCGAGATGTTACTTTATTATAATGGGTTTTCAACAGGTGCGGTAATGGATACTGAACCATTTACAGCAATATACATTTTCAGAAGGTATGTTCAAAAAAGAAAAAACATAAAATCCATATCTTTTTCCGGGTAATTCATTGTTTTTACTCTCATTATTCTATCTATATGGTGCATGGTTTGAGGCTGACACAATAACCTGTTCTGATACCTGAAAAACAGAGTAATTCGAATATCGCCCGATACCTGAGATAATCGTAACAATTTTAAAAATATATAGTTAAGAAACTGGCGAAGGGCCATACTAAAACATAACTGATCACGGATTTTTAAAATGGATTTTATCAATAAAATCAGTTAAAAAATCAACTCAATATGTATACCCTGTTTTTAAAATACCACCCTAACAATCATTTAACTCATTGTTATTTAATAAATTAAGTATATATTCTACCAACGATTTTTATAAATACTTATAACTTTTAAAGGCCATATTTCAAAAAACAATTCTAATATTAAAAATTTCGATTAATAGTTAAATCTATTGAAAACCAGTAATAACAAATAAAACCGGCCTTTTTGCAAAGTATCCTGAAAAGAAATAATGTAACTTATATACCAGAATCACTACTATTGTTTTGCCTGTGTTAAGGAGAGGTTGCAGTCTTTAATAATAACACAAGTTAGTTAAACAATTATTCATAATTATCGTTATTATCGTTGCAGGAATTTGTGCTGGGAATCGTGATATTCCTGTTTATCCAGGCCGTTACTAAAAAAATGAAATTAAAAACAACATTCAACATTAAACCAACAAACCAGCCAAAGGAGAATCTAATGCGCATCTCTGTTTTTCTTCCTTCTATAATTCTTATTACCGGGCTTTGCAGCATTCATGCTGATAATGTTCCACCATCCCCGAATCCTCCGGGTGGTCTCCAACCTGAACAAGTACCACAATTTGTGAATTGGGGATTTGATGACAACTATGGTACTAAAGGAATAAGATTCATTTTAGACTATTTTAAGAATAAGAAAAATCCTGAAGGTAATGGTAATTCCAAAACATACGACGGCGAACCTGCGAGAGTTTCTTTTTACATAACAACAAGTTACAGCAGCAATAAAGCTCTTTTTGAAGAAATGGTTTCTGACGGCCATGAGGTCGGCAATCATACGGTTAATCACGAACACGGTGCAGATAAGAGTCAATCATGGTGGTACGATGAAATAAATAGCGCCAGCAGCTGGTTAAAGACAAATCTTGGTTTAACCTCGGATAATCTCTGGGGATTCAGAGTGCCATTTTTAGAATTTAACAGTAATACCTTTTCTGCACTCGATCAAGCCGGTCTTGTTTACGACTGCAGTCTTCACGGTGGTAGTTGGGGAGGTGATGGCTCAAATTATAATTGGCCGTATACCATGGACAATGGAAGCCCGGGACAATCTGATGCCGGTACACATCCTGGTGTATGGGAAGTACCGACTCATTATGTAGTTAAACCAGACGGATCGAAAATAACCGGTTTAGATTATAATATGATTGAACCTGTAAATGTGGGCGGTGCGGCAATGACCAAATCACAAGCCTTAGCCGCTCTGAAGCATACCCTTGACAAAAGATATAACGGGAATCGCACCCCTATGACTTTCGGCGCTCACAGTCACTATTATGGAGAGCATGCTGATGACAATGACCTGACACATATTCCGCTGAAAGATCGGCAAGCACTACTTACCGAATTCTTCGACTACGCTCTCAGTAAACCTGATGTACGTGTTGTCACTTCAATTGATATAATCAAATGGATGAAAGACCCGGTTCCGCTGAACGATACAGTTACTATCGATACCACCAATCCAAGCGAAGACCTCATCGTAATGGCTGGCTGGGAAGCTGAAGCGGATGAATTCGGATCAACCGTTGACACGGGTTCCGCTATTATAAACGGCGGTGTCATGAAAGTCAGCTTTGATCAGGTTGCACAGCCGGATCCGGATACCTGGCCCTGGGTAAGTGTTACCGCCTATACCGACCCGGCCGGTAAATTTGACGATGTTAAATGGATTAAAGTAACCTATAAATGCGATAAAGGTGTTATTGTGTCTCTTCCGCAGCCGCCGTTGAGCGACAGTGGAACATCATACCAGTATGAATTAACCTCAGCGAGCAGTTGGTCAACGCAGCTACTCAAAATTGCCAGTTTCAAGCAGCCGAGCTGGGTAACCCAGACCACGCCGCTGGACCTCAGTATCATCCATGATGTCATGTTCACGCCGAATATAGAAGCTGCATCAGGCGGTACCGCAACACTGGAAATAAAAGAGCTCATTCTGTACGGCTATCAGGAAGCAACACCGGTTGTAAGCACCTTTCACACAACCACAGCCAACGGCCTCTTTATAAACAGAGTCACGCAGGAAAAGGTTACTATAAGCGTACCGGAAAACGGGGAGTATTCACTCTCTATTTATTCGGCTGGCGGCAAGTTGATTCAGACCACCGGAAACCGTTATTTCACCCGCGGTTCACATGCCGTTAACTGGAACGGGAGTTCCCTGGGATCACAACTGTGTGTAATTTTGCTTAGGAGTGAGAATGCAAAGACAGTGAAAAAGGTATTGATACAGTAACTGACTATAAATAAATAAAATAATACATTTAAGTAAATAGAAATAAGTAAACAGAAGCGCCGCATTCTTGCTGTATGCGGTGCTTTTCTGCATAAGAGACCGTATTCATTGTGTACACGGTTTCTGATAAAAAGATGCCGTTGCCATACCTGTTTTTTATATATTAATTATTGAGTTACAACACAAACTGTCGGATGGTCCCAAACGAGGAAAATATGAGAATAAAATGTTCCATATCGAATGCTCTGTTGGTGATGACGGTTCTCTTTTTAAGCCTTAATGCGGCACAGATTAACTATGCAGGAGCCCGGTCATCCTATTACGGTATCTATCCCTTCCCCACCGGTGAGCAGTGGAAAAATGTCAACAACAATATGGCGGTCCAGTTCGAGGGTGCCCAGGCGACCGCACTCTGGATTATCGGCGGGATACGACGCGATACCGTAAAAAAAGTAGACTACTGCAGACTGGAATTCCCCGAACCGGACAGCGGCGTGTATGACAGTATCACCTTTTATTCCTATGATAAACACGAACCGTACCTCTCCTACTTTGACACAACAGGAGTCAAGGTATTCCTTCAGGTGGAATCGGGTGATGCAAACGTCGGGACGCTTATTGATCTGGTTCTTTCCCGTTACAGCCATCATCCCTGTGTAGCCGGTTTCGGTGTTGATGCCGAATGGTATCTTATATCGGTAACACCCAATACCGGCACGAAAGTAACTGATGCACTTGCCGAAGCGTGGGATAAAAAGGTAAAAACCTACAACAGTGCCTACCGATTATTTATCAAACACTGGGATAAGCGGTGGATGCCGCCGGGATACAGAAGCGACATCGTTTTTATCAATGACAGCCAGAAATTCATGAACATTGCTCATATGGCATCAGAGTTCAGTGCCTGGGCGGAGTCCTTTACACCCAGTACCGTCATGTTTCAGGTAGGTTATCCCAGTGATTACATCTGGTGGAAAAACCTGGCAAATCCTCCAAAGGATATAGGGTACACTATTTTAGCGGAGATTAACGATCCCACGAATAAACAGGAGATTGGCGTAATATGGGTTGATTTTACGCTGGAATACAAGGAAGTGCAGTTTCTGTTTGACCATATTGACGCGATAGAACACACCGTTTCCCTGTTACCATTATCATCACCCCTACAGGTTACTCATGAGAAGCTTTCTTCTACCGTCTCAATAAAGTATGCGTTACCTGAATCATCGCAAAACGGCAGAATAGGTATTCACTCTTCGAATGGTTCGCTTATAGCCTCCTATTTACTCAACAGCACTACAGGGTATCTGTACTGGCGGGTAAACAATGCAGCGTCCAGGGTATACTATATAACCCTCTCTAATGAATCCACCTCTGTCTCACGGAAAATCACCCTGCTGAAACGGTAGAAATCTTTAGCATGTTTTTCATGGTCCTCTATCGTCCGGTAATATCCTGCACCGTTATCCCTGTGGTTTTCAAATCATCAAGATACAGCTCGACCACATAACCATCCTGTCCCACGGCCTGGATTTCGATGGCAGTTACCTTGTCACGTGCGTCGGTATCGGTCCATTTTTTCCCCTGACTTGACTGCTGTGAATCCTGTGCCGGAATGATATTTGTTGAATCCAGGGTAAACTCATTCCAGCCACTCGACAGTACCAGTGTTCTGCCGAAATGGCCCCACCGTTCATTAACATCCGGCCACTCCAGAACCATTTTTGTGAGAAAAACCACCCTTATCCGCCCTGATCCTTTTGCCCGTAACTTGAAAGACTTCATCTTTGACAGATTATAATAATTACCCGATGTCTTGATACTGAACCCGACCGCACAGTAGGGATCATACTGCAAACTTCCCTGCTTTAAATTAAACTTGATATGTAATCCTTTTGAATTATTGTAACCGGCACCTGACGTTACAACATAAGTAAAGGAGGTATCGGTGAGCGGATCCGGATCCATTGTGGATTCTCCTCCTTCATTACTGTCATCGTAGCTGTACCAATAGCCGTCATCACCGGTAAAATTGTTCATGGCAATGGTGGTCTGTGCATTATCACCGCCTTCAAAATCTTCCCATATCAGCTCATCATTCAGCTCATTCACCGTAACGGTGCGTTCCTTCTGCTCCGCATCATTACCCGCAGCATCGGAAACATTGTACCGAACCCAGTAGTTGCCCGGCGTCGAATTATCAATATTGTTTGTAGTATCCACTTTAGACGTTATATCACCGTCAACATCATCAGTGGCAGTAAAGCCCGGTTCCTGGTAAGTATCACCTACATACATTATGTATGGATTAGCGCCCTCAAGGGTTATTACGGGCTTGACGGTATCCACCCCTTCCGTAACGTTAACCGTCCGCTCTTTCTGTTCAGCATCATTACCCGCAGCATCGGAAACATTGTACCGAACCCAGTACCGGCCGGCTGTACTGGTATCAATATTATTCGTCACCTTGACGGAATCGGTAATATCACCATCAACATTGTCGGTTGCGGTGTACCCGGGTTCGGAGTAGGAATCCCCCACTTTCATGGTATAGGGATTGGCGCCCTCAAGCGTGATTACCGGCTTGACCGAATCGGACCCCGTCGCGACATTGACATTTCGTATCTCCTGCGTCTCATTGCCGGCGGCGTCGGAAACGGTATAATACACCTTATACTTCCCCGCTTCATTGACATTAACCTCACTGTTATTCGTGTCTATCTCACTTGTCAGATCGCCGTCATAATTATCCGTGGCGGTTGCACCGTACTCAGTATATGCATTCCCCAGGTCAAGATTTATCGGATTGGGACCTTCAATGGTGAGCTCAGGCGCGATACGATCAACCACATACACGGTACGGACCTTTTCTTCCGCGTTATTACCGTAGGAATCCGAGACATTATATCTGAGCTCATACTTTCCGAGAGTTTTGACATCAACGGAACCGGTGACTTCCACCTGATCGGTGATATCACCGTCTGAATCATCCTGCGCTTCATACCCCGGATCATTGTAGCTCTCAAACACATCAGCCGTATCGGGATTATCACCCTTGAGCGTGATAACCGGCGGCACCGTATCCGAAACATTCCCGACATTCACCGTCCGGGTCTTTTCAGCTTTGTTGCCGGCATTATCCGATACGCGGTAGTAAACCTTGTATACTCCGACTTTATCAGTGTCTACCTCGCTGTTGTCAATTTCTATTTTATCGGTCAGATCACCGTCAACGTTGTCAAAAGCCGTGGCACCAAGCTCGTTATACGGATAACCTACATCAAGATTAACGGTACTGGGACCGTTCAGAGTAATAACCGGCGGTTCGGTATCGGCTGCACTGACAACTACTATTCTTACAGCATAGGCAACATTGCCCGCATTATCGGAAACCATGTACCATACGGCATAGATACCCGCTTCATCGGTATTTACCGCATCATCCATGGTTTTAATCTTTTTCGTTATTTCATCGTCATCATCGGTATCATCGGTGGCTACAGCCCCTTCGTCAACATACGTCTCACCAACATTGACATAAACGGTATCGTCTCCGTTAAGGCTTATTACCGGTTTGGTATAATCATCTCCGTTACTATCCCTTACTCTTACCGTTCTCTTCTTGGTGCCAACCCTCCCTGCGGAGTTTTCCACCGTGTAGGTTACATACTGATCTCCTATTTCAATACTGTTGATTGCATCAGGTGTTTTATCAATCTCAATACTTTCGGTTAAATCGCCGTCAATGCTGTCATAGGCGGTTGCACCGGGTTCTATATAATTATCACCGATATTTAAAATATAGGGATCAGGGCCGATAAGAGTGATAACCGGAGCATCATCCGGTTCCTCCTCGTCAAATTCCACCTGCGTGCATGTTATTACCAGGCCAATAAATGTCAGACCCAGTACAGCGGATACAAATCTCTCAATTATACGCATCTCTCCCCCTTTGCGCATCATGTCACAATTGTTCCAAATATTAATACGATAATGAAAATAATGAGTTGTATTCTGTTCATTTTCCCATAGTTCTTTTTAATTTACCTTTATGGAAATCACCGTAAAACGGTTTGTAACAGATTATTATTTAAACAGATATACCATCTCGACTATCATTACTAATTCTGTCGTTTTTTATTTTATCAAGGTTCATAATACATTTGAACTCTATAATATTAATATAAGCAGAAAATCCGGAAATGGGAGGAAAATAGCAAAAATCAACATCCACCAGTAACGGGAAGAGTACATATCTGTGGCCCTTTTTAGAGCAAATTCACCAACCTCTGATACGTTCCACCGGGTAACAATGAGCCGATATTATTGACGAAACTCTATCATATACACCTTTATACTCACCTTTCCGACCGGTGTTATCAATATGTTATATTCACCCCCGACAGCCTGCGGTGAAGGGCCTTTAACATTGCCGAAATCCCAGGTCGCGCCCGATGTCTCCGATACGGTACCGTTGATATCCACTTTAATCTCAAAAGCAGAACTTGAGCTGTTGAAATAAATGTACAACGAATAGCTGTAGCTCTGCGAGCCCTGTGAAGGCAGGTCGCTTTCACTTAATGTAAAAAGCGTGGCTTCATCAAAGGTATACACCTTATCTTTTTCAATTACTATGGCAGTCTGCTCGGTTACGTGAACCGTGCGTGTCTTGACCGTCTCATTGCCCGCATTATCCGAGACCGAATAGGTAACGGTATACGTTCCTGCGCTGTCGGTATTTACCGTACCGGTAATCTCAATCTTATCGGTAATATCACCGTCAACATCATCAACAGCCGTTGCGCCGGGCTCAACATAGTCCTGCCCTACTTTAAGGCTCATTGGATTCCGGCCTTTCAGTGTAAGAGTGGGTGGTGTATTATCGGTTGACACAATAACGGTTCGTATTTTTTCCGCTTTATTCCCGGAGTTGTCGGAAACCGAATAGAGTACTTCATAGGTTCCCGCTGAAGAGGTATTGACATCACTGTTGTCAATATCTATCTGGCCGGTAAGATCACCATCGACATTATCCACCGCAGTAGCACCGGGCTCATTGTAGGTATCACCTACCAAAAGTGGCATCGGGTTCTGGCCTTTAAGGGTAATCACCGGCGGCTCATCATCCTCGGCCACGACAACCCTTCGCTCCGCAGTTGCAACGTTACCGCCCGTATCCGATACCGTATAGGTGACCGTATAGGTACCGGCCACATCGGAATTGACCGTTCCGTCAATGTCGATTTTATCCGTCAGATCACCGTCAACACTGTCATAGGCGGTAGCTCCCGGCTCAACATAGGGCTCCCCGAGGTAGAGATCCATCGGATTATCACCTTTCAGCGTTATTATCGGCGGATCTGTATCCTTTGCAACATGGACCTCCCGCTCCACAACCGCTTCATTGCCGTTTGAATCGGATACCCGGTAGGTAATAATGTAGGTTCCACCAACCGAGGAATTAACCGTACCTCCGGTATCGACCTGATCCGTGAGATCACCGTCATAGTTATCGATCGCCTCCTTGACCCCGAACTCAGTATAGGGAAACCCCAGTCCGAGATTAACGGGATTGGGCCCGTTAAGGGTTATTTTCGGCGCGATAGTATCGGCTACTTCAACCTCCCGCTCCGCTGAAGATTCATTGCCTGCCGCATCTGATACGAAATAGGTTACGGTATAGGTGCCCAGTACATCAAAATTTATATCTTTTTCAACACTGAATTTGGAAAAGGGGATCGAGTCATCCACATTATCCATTGCATAGGCACCGGGCTCACTGTATATCCCCTTATAATCAATCAACATCGGATTCGGACCGACAACAGTGATCTCCGGCGGTACCGAGTCTATGATACCGACAAATACCACACGCTCCTCTTCAGCATAATTACCGGCCGCATCAGAGACCGAGTAGTAGACTGTGTATTTCCCATTCTGGTAAATGTCAACCTCATTGTCATCTATTACTATTTTATCCGAAATATCCCCGTCATTATTATCCTCAGCCTCGGCGCCGGGCTCAGTATATTTCTCAAGAAATTCCAGATACATCGGATTGTCCCCTAGGAGTGTAATAACCGGCGGAATAGTATCGTGAGAGGTTTCTATATATACCGTTCTGATCGCCATGGCAACATTACCGGCTGCATCCTCAACCGTGTAATAGACCAGGTGGGTATCAGGTTGTACAGCAGTTATCAGGGTATCGTACTTCAGTATTTTATACGAAATAGTACCGTCAACATTGTCCGTGGCGGTTGCGCCGGGGTCCTCATAGGTCTGCCCGACCAGAAGGATATAGGGATTATCACCCAGCAGGGTAATCACAGGTTTTTCCTTATCACTCCCATCGCTGTCCTTCACCGTCACGATGCGCTGTGCGGACGCGGCATTCCCAGCCTTGTCCTCCACCGAATAGGTAAGCGTATAATCATCCTCAGAATAGATATCCACTTCACCGCCGAACTCGACCTTGTCACTGACATCACCGTCAAAATTATCAACAGCCTTTACTCCCGGCTCATGGTACGTATCACCAAGGTTAATAATAAGGGGGTTGGGACCAAAAACCGTAATAACCGGCGGGGTCTTGTCGTCCTCACTCACCAGTACTTCGAGCTGCACAATCTCCGATGTGTTCCCATCACTATCGGTAACCTTCAGATAGATATAATAGATTCCCGAAGATTCCGTAAATGTCTCGAGATCAAGCTCTGTACCGTTCGCATCCTCTACCCATATCTCAATGTTTTCAAGCAGAGACTGCTGGGAATCTTCATTATCGGTAACTGAGTATTGCGGGGTATAATCATCTCCAATAGTAATCGTATCTTTCGCATTCTCAAGGACTATTACCGGTGATTCGTCTTCATCCTCAAAATTGAGGGTAGTACAGGCCGGAAACAGAAAACAGATTAATGTAACGGGAATGTACTTTTTCCACTGATTTAATAGTTGACTATTCATCACACTTCTCTCCCCGAAAGTGTAATATTTTTAGAGGAATGGCACAGTTTTATTTCCGTTAAAATTAACATTTTGCTAAAAATGAAGCAATAACATGCAATTTAACGGATTATTTCTATAAATGCCTGTTCTTTATTAATATATTCTAAAAGTGTAGCTATGTCAACAGGATATAAAAAAAGGGAGACCTTATGCGGATCCCTTATATCCCCTGTTTATAAAATGGTACGTTTAATGAGTGCCTGTTAACACGGGAGCAGAGCGCCCTTAAAATCCCCGCTTCGACCCGGCTCAGCGCAACGCCGGAAGGAGAATTATAGCGCAGTATATTATTATAATAAAATCAGTACCTTACGCGATAATGATACTTAATACCATTGAAAACGTATTGTCGTTGAGCTCCCCGGCGATACAGATGGGAGCATGCGAAAACATACAAGGCAGGAGGCTAACAGTATCAACGAATATCAAACAATCAAGCGTAACGGTTGTCACGCAGCTCTCTCCCCCCAATCACTATTTTGAATAAAACTATATCAGTGCAGAGAATCAATCAAGACTTTACTTTAGTTATATATACTGCTTAAGAGCAGATGATTCGCCTTTTTCCCCGGTAAGAAAAGGTGTCCATTAATACCGTTCTTCTATCCGTCGTCTTCGGAAACAGACCGCTTTAAGTAACTCGATAATAACACTTTTCCAAACAGTAACTGAAACCAAAAAAGCAGCCCACGTAAAGAGACTGCTGTTTTATTAAACGCATGGAATCTTTCTATTTTTTGAGCCAATCGGATTAGCTACTTTAAAATCTGCTCCTCCCATAAATAGACTCCCGAAGCACCGGGATACCACTGAGCCTGTGATGTATGTGCCGCTATACATTTCCAGATTTTACCGTTATAGGTGACCAAATCCCCGACGTTATAGTACACGTTGATCTCCCAGTCAGGCACGATCTGTTCCACTACATTCACCTTTCGCGTTTTCGTCGCCTTATTCCCGGCATTATCCGAAACCGAATAGGTAAGAATATATTCGCCAACAGTTGATTCATCCACTTCGCCTTCAATTTCAATTTTCGAAGTAATTACCCCGTCAACATCATCAACTGCGGTTGCTCCGGGTTCGACATAGTCGTCACCAACTTCAATAGTCATTGGATTGTCACCGAGCAGTGTGAGTACCGGCTTTACACTGTCAATGACCTCTACGACCAGGACCTTTCGTGTGGCGGTATCGGCGTTGCCGGCCTCATCGGCAACCGTGTAGGTCCTCGTATATTCACCGGCTTTTGCGGTATCAACAGTACCACTCATTTTTATTTTAGACGAGATATTACCGTCTATATTGTCCTGGGCAGTAGCACCAGGATCGGTAAATGAATTATAGATTTTTATCGACAACGGATTATCGCCCTTAAGGGTTATCACCGGCGGTACGGTATCGGGAGAAACATTCACCCCCCGCGTCTCCTCCGCATCATTTCCGGCTGCATCCGAAACCCGGTAATAAATTTTATAAGACCCGCCCGCATTCACATTGAGCTCCGAGGAATCAATTTCAATTTTACTGGTGAGATCCCCGTCAACATTATCAGTTGCCGTGGCACCATGCTCGGTATAGGGATAGCCAATTTCAAGGTTTACCGGATTCGGTCCGTTCAGCTTTATTACCGGCGGTACTGTATCGACAAAATTCTCCGGTACTACATTTACCGTACGCTTCTTACTCGATGAATTTCCGGACACATCTGAAACGGAATAGGTAACCTCAAAGGAGCCCTCCTGAGAAGTATTTACTTCTGAGGAATCAATGACAATCTTTGAAGAAACATCCCCTTCAACATCGTCAACTGCAGTAGCGCCAGGCTCGACATAGGGACTGTCAACATACACTGTCATGGGATTGGAGCCTTTCAGAGTAATCACCGGCGCTACCGTATCGGTCACATTACTCAGGACTTTCACCTCACGAATCTCTTCAGCACTGTTACCGGCAGCATCGGATACCCGGTAATAGACCGAGTAATTACCTACCTTTGATGTATCAACTGAGGAATTATCAATTGCAATGGAGTCTGTCAAATCACCATCCACATTATCCAATGCAGTGGCGCCATACTCGGTATAGGAATAGCCGATCTCGATATTTACCGGATTAGGCCCTTTCAGAGTAATTACCGGCGCTGTGGTATCATCACCGGTGACATATACCTCCCGCGTATTCATCGCTACATTGCCGGCATTATCGGACACCACATAGTACACGGTATGTGAATCGGCAACAGCGGTATTGAACAGCGTGTCGTACTTTTGAATTTTATACGTGATATTCCCGTCAACATTATCCGTTGCCGTTGCACCCGGATCCTCATATATTTCACCAACAGCCAGTTTGTATGGATTGTCGCCGTTCAGTTGTATCACCGGTTTTTCTTTATCGGTACCGGTACCATCTGATACAATTACTTTGCGTGTCTTTGTTGATAAGTTCCCATCGCTGTCCTCTACCGAATAGGTGACGGTATACTCACCTTCTGCATCAGTTTTAACTGAGCTGTTATCAATCTCTATTGAGGAAGTAAGGTCACCGTCTTCAGAATCGGTTGCCTTTGCCCCCGGTTCAGTATAGGTATCTCCGATATTCAGCAGATAATTGGGTTTCGGCCCGAGAAGTGTTATAACCGGCGCATGCAATTCACTACCTTCATCAGTTGTAAAATCAAGTTGTGTACAGGTAAGAAAGATAAGCGTACTTACACAAAGAAGCCGTATTATACGAAAAGCAACAACAGTTTTTTGTTTCATATCTCCCTCACAATATGAAAAAAATCTACAACACGATAATGACGATACGAAAAACAACAGAGTGTTGATACAATTTTTATTTTACCGAAGAAGCGAAAAATTCCCTCTACATACTCTCATTTACATATTATAATAAAAAACAGCTATTTTTGTATAATAATATTACATTTATTCAAAAAAATAGTACTCAACATAAAAAAAAGCCACCTTATAGTGGCCCCCCATAACACACTTTTTTATCCTATTGATACAGGAACAGTACACTATTTTTTTGATGGAATTATTAAGTTTAACACAAACACAAAACCAAATGTTCCCGCACCAATATAACTAATATTTCTAAGAAGTATCGATGTTTCCGCCTTTTTCTTCTTATCTTTTTTTGTTTCATCATCTTCCGCATTTTCCCAATCTTTATAATGATTGGAAGCCTGTGCATTATATATTAATCCCAACCCGAATGCACCGGCACATCCTAATCCGGATAGAACACCGAGTACCGGTTTTCGTTTGCTTTTACCTTTTTTCCGAGGCGGCATAAGAGAGGGCTCGTCCCTTCTCGGTTCTCTGGGTCTCTGATCAAAGGAAGAAACTTGTCTTTTTGGTTTTACCCGGACCCGGAGAATCTTTTCAGCTTTATTGCCGGATTTATCGGCAACAGTATATTTAATGGAATAATTCCCCGCTTTATTCGGATTAACTTCACCTTCGATATTGATGAAGGCGGTAAGGTCACCGTCAACATCATCGGTGGCATTTACCCCGGGTTCTTCGTATGTATCCCCTTCGGTTATGGTGTTCGGGGAACCGCCGATTAATCTGATAACGGGCGGCCTGTTATCAATTGGCGCTGACGGTTCGCGAACATTTACCACCCGCTCCTCCGTGGCAATATTGCCGGAGTTATCCTTAACCGTATAGGTCAGCTTATACGACCCGACAACATCAGAGTTTACGCTACCGGATATCGAAATCCGTGAGCTCAGGTTGCCGTCACGGTTATCCTTTGCCATAGCTCCCGGTTCTTTATACCGATCACCCTTCTTAAGAAACATGGGTGAGCCGCCGATCAGGGTTATCTCCGGCGGTACCTCATCGCCGGCTACTATAACCGTCCTTTTTTTGGGGACAGAACTGTTCCCCGCAGCATCTTTAACCACATAGGTGAGAGTATAGGTACCCGGACGAGAGGTATTAACCGTACCGGTGGCGACA
Organism: uncultured Fibrobacterota bacterium; assembly: GCA_964543525.1. Classification (GTDB taxonomy): domain Bacteria; phylum Fibrobacterota; class Chitinivibrionia; order Chitinivibrionales; family JANQEN01; genus CBDVBE01. The sequence goes on from CAZIYW010000006.1 coordinate 13,761, forward strand.
ACCCGTGATGAGATATCACCCTCCCTGCTGTCATAGGCCCGCGCACCGGGATCTCTGAATCGGTCGCCGGTTATAAGACGGATTGTCTCGTCACCAATCAGTTCAACCACCGGCGGTTCATCGTCGGTTACTATAACGGTTCTCGTTTTTGTTGTGACATTTCCGGCTACATCCGACACACGGTAGGTTACTATATACGTATCAATAGCGGTTGTCTTTACATTACCGGATATTTCTATATGCATGGATAAATCACCGTCAACGTTATCCATTGCCGTTGCACCGGGCTCAACATAGTCTCCACTGCCGGCTTTGATAATCATTGGATTACTGCCCTTCAGCTTCATTTCCGGTGCAACTTTATCTTCGTTTGCTTTATCCAGCATTGCTATTACCTCGGAATCCCTGATCCAGGGGTCACCGAGCGGCTCAAGCAGCTCTTTAACCCTCTTATAATTACCCTGCCTGAATTCAAGCCGTGCAAGCATTACAGCGATTTTTGGATCACCATGTTTTTCAAAAGAGGCTGTATAGACCTGTTTTGCCAAATCGATAAGGCCGCGTTTTTCGAGCAGTTTCCCGGCTTTTTCAAGATAGCCTTCATATTTAATGTAGTCCAGTTTAAAGCAGTTAAGGTAACTGATTGCGGCAGCACTGTCCAGTCCGGCTTTTACCTGCATATTGCCCAGGGCCTGCCATGCTTCAGCATAATCAGGCTGTACCGTTATACTTCGGGTAAATGCTTTTAAAGCATTTGTCTGGTTTTTTGCATGGACATACTCTTCGCCCATTTCATAGTAAATCTTACCCTGTGTTTTCCCCGAAAGTTTCGCGGCTTTGCTGGCGTACTGATCAGCCGCCTTCATTTTTCCCTGCGCCATACTTATTTTTGCAAGGTATAGATAGACCAAGGGATCGGATTTATCAATCGCTTCAAGGCTCCTGAACGTCTTTTCCGCCATGGAATAATTACTCATTGCCTCGTAGATGAACCCTTTCTCCCATAACACTGCAAGGCGAAGATTCGGATTGTTTCCCACCTGCTCGATAGAATTTTTAGCTTCATTCAATTTGCCGCTCTTACGATAGAGGCCCGCCAGCTGCAGATGTAATTTCGGATACCGGTCCTCGAGTTTATCAACCAGTCCCTGCATGAGCCGTAAGGCATCCTCATTTTTTCCGGCCTTTGCATAGAGCCTGCTGCCCGAATAGTATGCAAGATACATACTGTAATCACCCTTGGTTATTCTTTCGCAGCTTGATGCCAGTGAGGCCAACTCAGATTTACTACTGGCCTTCTCATCTACAAGGTATTCACCGAGCCGCTTGGTATTCCTGGCATCGGTTCCCAGAATATTGATACTGAAAAAATCCTCCGGCATATCAGAGGCTGAAACCCCGAGCATTTTGGCTATTTCCCTTACCGCATCGGTCAAACCGGCATTCATATCATCGGTGGACACCAGTGCCTGTGCATTAACCGGTTTCTGAGATTTATCCGGATATTCAACAGTAAAGTACAGTTTTATCTGGTCACCGGGGGTTACCTCATATTCGGAGTACAGCACATGCGTGGCAAGGAGCTCTTTTCCGGCAGAGATATATTTACTCTTACCCACCCTTTTTGTAAAGTCACGGTGCGACGACACCAGAGGGGTTATTTCATTGATTGAAATCATTTTTACTTTATCAATCGCATCGAGCCTGAAATAAAGGAATGCTTCCGTTACTGAAGATATCCAGATGGTTTTCGGATCTACAGAATAATCAAAATTATTCGGACGCGCAATCAGCAGTCGAATCGTTCCGCTCCCTGCACTGAATACCGCCGCCCAACTTATAAGAACCAAACAAAAAACTAATCGTATCGTACGCATGATTTACCCTTTACCTCAGATGTATTTCGCTCAAACATATAACATTTTTCTGTATATATCCAATGTACTTTATTAAATTATTAAAAGTATTAAAAGAAATATTTTTCAGTAAAAAGACCTGTTTGCTTTTTTACCTATTAAATAAAATATAATCCCTAGAGATAGAAAGATACAATATGCACGAAATTATCAACAAGTGTCTGTATTAATTGCAGTTACACAGTATGAGGTATCAGTTTTTTCCGATATGCAATCACTCGGATAGAATTATACCCACGCTTTCAGGCTAATACTCGTTTACACTCCCTTCATTCCTTGTATACGATTCGAAGCTTACATCCCCCAATCCATCCACTATAGATATTAAATATAATATAAAAAAAAAGGCAGATTGCGAAAAACCTGCCTTTTCATAGCAAATAAATTTAAGAACTGTTTTCAATCTATTTTTTTATTTCCCGGTCATTCGTTAATTTTATATTATCAATCCTGAATGTTCCCCGAGTTCCAGCCACACTGGGCCAGAATGAAACTGCAGAAACAGCTTCCAGATCAAGCTTGTTATTAAGCTCGGCGCCCGGCTCCTGATAATATGGATACTTCTTGAATTTTTTCAGGGGGAGTATGTATTCATGCCATCCCTTTATGCAGGTTATATTTGCCGTAAAAGCCTCATTCCCCGCATCATTGATTTGAATTTTAATCATCTCTTCATCTCTGGCGGTACAGAATTGAAATTTCAGTGCCCAGTGCTTTGTCCAGTCACGCATCACTGCAGGAGAACTGTTTTTAGCAAACGGAAATGCAACATACCCCCAGTCATTGTTAACATACTCTATTTCAAGCATCTTTTTGCCGAACTTTTCACGAAGGCTCCGATCTTCCTGATCTATTATTTTAAAATAGATTTCCGATTCCGCACCGGCGACCTGCGTCCACATTGCCTGCTCAGGCGCTTCAAAATCAAACAACAGAAGGTCTTCCTCCGTTGAAGAAAATGCGTTCCAGTACACATCCGGATCGACATACCCGGGAACTTCGGCAATAAAAGAAATATCATCCACATACGCGGTCACCGGTACCCCTTCTTCCAACCGGTTACCGTACTTATCGGATGAAAAACATATTTCAATAATCTTACTCCAGTCGATTTCACCCGGCACCTCAATCTTCTTCATCTCATCCCACCAGTTACCCTGCGAGTTGAAATCTTTCAGCGGAATCATGAAATATTGCCAGTTCGTATCAAGCTCGGCATAATCGCTCAGTACCGCATTCGTCTGCACCATTTTTTCATCACTGTTATCATCCAGTAACCCGACAAATACCTGCGACACCCCCTTGCCGAACTTTGCCCAGAATGCCAGGCCCGCTTTATTATCCCGCGCTTCAGACAAATCTATTTTTTTACCGAAATTGAAATTAATCCCGGAATAATCGGTATTATCCAGATACAATCCCAGAACGCCGGCATTGTTATCCGGATCAGTTGTTTTCTGTACCTTGTATGCAGTCTTTCCGCCGTATACCTGACCAAACATATTTCCCGACAAATCATCTTTAAAGATGGAGTGCGTAACCGTAACGTCCGGACGCGCCGCTACCGGCGGAGGGGTAATAATCTCCTCTTTCTCATCCCAGTACTCCTCTTCAACATCAGGCACCGGTTCAAAACGATCCTTTACAATAAATACATCGTCAACCCATATGGTAAATTTTTTATTGTCACCTTTCTCGATAGTAATCTCAAACACCCCGACCTTATCCCAGTCAAACCGCATGGGAACCTCGACCTGCTTCTTCTCATCCCACCACATACCCCGCTTACCGAAATCGGCAAGGGGAATGCTGAAATGGGTCCAATCCGTGGTAATGTCGTTGTATTTATTCAGCGGTACTTTTACCCGAACCAGGTACCCGTCACCGTCTTCATCATCACCGAGCTCAGCACAGGCAATTTCGCCGCCAACCGCCCCCTTAATCCAGAACTCCAACGCTCCGGACCGATAGTAGGGTCTCAAATCATAAAGCGTATTCCACAGTTCTACCGCACCGCCCGAATAATCATCAGCAATCAAATCCATACGAAGAGCAACTTCACCGTTCTTTCCGGATTCCTCCTCAATAAATACCTTTGAATCATCCGGATAGTGCCACTCATAGCCGCCGGCGGCAAAATCTTCATCAAAGAAACGATACACAATGTCAGGATCGACAGCTTTCTTTTTCTGCGCTTCAAGCCGTGCGAGCACTGAAGGGAGCGGCTTTATCTGTAAGCCACACCCGCAGAAAAGACTTCCTATAATCAAAATACAGAGCCAGCTTCGTACTTTCATTTACGATATCCTAATGTTAAAAATTAACCGTAAGGTACAGATCGGTTTGCCATTGTCTGAAATTACTTTCCGATGCATCCGTGCCGAGAACATCATCAGCTTCATCCGAGTATTGCACATCGGTAAACCCGAAAGAGCCGGTAAGTGTTCCGCCTTCAGCAACTTTATATTCGAGTCCCGCAGCCCAGTGGATTTGCGTCACATCCCACAAATAATCGGTATAGATATCATCATACGTGTTTTTCAGGTATTGAAATCCGCCCAGCAATGATGCCCGTTTCCAGAAAGTCCAGTACACTCCGGCATTAATGAAATCAACATTGGTGGAGTAAGCGGATTTGGTATATCCGGTAACCGCGTCACCTGAAGCATTTGAGACTTTATATCCCCCGGAAAAAATGAAGGGATAAGGCCACCAGTTACCCAGTTTTGCAATATCAACGGAAAGGCCGCCGTCTATCTCGTAAAACGTCGCTTCAGGCCAGCGCGCAACCAGTGCGTTATTTGAAGAATCAGGCCGCCCACTCATACCGATAATTTCATTAAGATATTTGACATCAACGGAAAACAGTAGTGCTTTCTCCAGAAAATCACCAGCCAGACGGGCATCAAGTCCTTTTCTGTTGGGAGTTGCCGGACCGAAGGGCATAACCAAGAAGAGTGATTCATCAAGCAATACAGTTTTCATTTCTTCCTGCGTTAATAGTCCGCACGTGTAGGCAATCTTACTCATTGGCCCCTTGAAAAAGCCCAGTTCGAATGCATTTTCCGAAGGACAGAATTTAAACACCTGGCGATATAAAGCATCAAATGCAGAAAAGAGCGCCCAGGTATCAACATCATTCTCATTATTCATAATTCTCCTGGATAATAATGTCGGGCTCTGTGCCAGTTCATTCCTGAAATTAAAGCCGTTTCGCAGGTAGCCGATTCCGATATCAAGAGCACCGGCCGATCCTAAACCAACATGGGCTGAAAGATCAGCTTTCCATGCAGTACCTTTTGTGGTAGCAGCATCAAATTCGATTATGGTGTCGGCATTATTGTTGGAAATTACGGTATCACCAAACCAGACAGAATCATCAAAGGACCATGCTATTTCGCCGTTAAGCGCAACGTTAAATTTTTCAGGATCAATAAATTTGCCCGTACCAAATCCCAGGCGTTCTGCGTGCACCAGTGTCTGCTGTTTCTTGACCGTAGCAGAATCCTCCGATTTACCATGATAGGTATACCGTGAATCAAATATATCAAGCACCGAACCGCCAACTTTTAAATCGGGGATTATCTCCATATCAGTATTCACACCTAACAGATATTTATCCATTTCAGCCTCTTCAACCGGATCGGCAACAGCACTCTCAGTGCCCACACCAGCAAGCCTCAAACGGGAACCGAGAAGGTTGAAATGGAACTCTTTAAAGATGGGGACTATTTCCGCGTCAAAATTCATATTGACACCCTGCAGAACACGCTCGTTATCTCCCAGAAACACCTCACCCATGGCCTGTCTTCTCAGTTTTGCAAAAATTTCCGGCTCATAGGAGATGTCAACATCCGGTGAATAAAGCGTCAGAGGACTGTACTTCTGCTTGAAATCACCGACATTATAACTGAAAACGTTTTTCACCAGTCCGTCAACACTGAGCCATCGCGCAAACACGGGACTCTTCAGGGATGAGAAGAAATTACGCCAGTCCTGATGAAGCCGGAATATAACCCGCGCCTGCAGTGCCGTATTCGGCCGAGCTGCAATGTCAAAGTCAACCGAGGTATATTCAACATGTTCATCTTTCCGGTACTGCTCATTAACCGCGTTTCCCGTTACCCGGGAAAGAAGGAATTGCGAACGAAATTCCCCGCCTATATTAATCCCCGCTTTCGACATCACTTTTGAAACTGCATTCTCTATCCTGTCAAGGCGAGATTCATCACCTGTTTCAAGACTGTCCTCAACAGCCATCGTTGAGAAACTCAGGATAAACACCCCTAATACTATTTTTCTCATGATTGAGAATCCTTTCACACCTTGTTTTACACTCGTGTTTTCTTTCATAATACCGTTTCCATATCGTTAATGTATATATTAAAAGAAAGTAGTGATTTCACCTGAAAGCAAGTACCATTTCATATTATTTGCCAAATGATTGACATCTTTATGTTTCATCCATTTATAGCGCACATGCAATCCTACGCGATCGAGCATATCCCAGTCGAAACCGAGGCCCCATGCTATGTCTCTGTAATCTATCGGCACTCGTTTTAGTATTGGGTATGTGTAATTTTCATAAATTTCTGAAACAGTACCGTCCGGATTATATTCGATATCCAGGTTGACATTCATCCATGCTTTATCAGAACGCCAGTTCTCATAGCCGAACAGGCCGATGATATAAAATTTCTTTGAGAGTGCAATAGCCGGTTCAAAACGAAGATACAAGGACCATAAAAGCACATCTTCATCTTCCACATTAAAAGATAGCGGTTTCGGGTGTTTGGATACTCCGCTGATCCCGAGGTACCCGCCAACAAAAAAATCGTTCTTATAATTAAACAGCGGCCCGATATCATATGCCCCATCAATTTCGAAATTGAATGAGTATTTTTTATGCATCGGTACAAAACCATTTTTATCCTTATAAAGCGTACTGTCTGTAACAACGACAGTGTCTCCATTATCAGCGATATATTTTCCATTTAAAATGGTTGTCTCCCGGTAACGATATATAGATCCCGCCATATGAGAGCCACCGTGAGCGTTACTTCCGGAATTGACCGGTATTGATTGAGAGTAATAATTACGAAGCACCTGTACCGGATCATCATACGGTACAAAACCCTCATACACTGACAGGTAATCAGCCCGTATTCCACCTTTATCCGGACTTTCATCAATATGACCACCTGAAACAAAATTCATATTCGGATCATAACTTTCATCACCGAGCCGCCGATCATATTTTACATCCGGGAAAGGGAAATCAATGGTACCGACACCCCATTTAGTATAGGTTGACATAATAATAGAATTAATATCCATACCGCATAATCTGTATGGAAAGAAGAGCAGATCACGAGCCTTTTTTAATTGAAAGTGCTGTCCATATTTCACTTTCAAATGACCGTATCCCGACAATTTTGGCTGCACAGAAAGCCAGCCGCCCGCCATATTCTGAAAATAGGGCGATGTTTCTGTGGGCCCGACAAAGGTACCTGCTCCCAGCAGATTGGTACCGAAAGCATAGAAAGCATCCATTGGACAGGCAAGAGAAAAAGGAGAATAAAATCCGGGACTTATGTATGCAAGGTCAGCTTCAAGAATAACTCTGGAATCAAATTTCAGATTGCTATATAGTGCAGGCATAAAGCCGGATGAGGTTTTTTCTCTTTTCTTTACCGTTAATGGAATATCATCATCGGTCTTAACCAAGTCCCCATAAACCCATATAGTATCAACCTTACTCAATCCTACATCTGCATGTAACTCAAATTTACTCCCTATTTTTCCACGTACATCAAAGGAAAATACATTTGGTTCTTTATAGAATCCTTTCCCACAATCGTAAGGAATAGAATCATAAAACACCTGTTTAGATGTGTCTTTGTCAATACCTGGCCAGGGGACATCAAGCCCCAACCATGGATTACTATTTTTAATTAACGTTTCAACCACATAGGGAGTACCTGTTGAGTCTTTTTGGAATTTTCTATATTCTGACTTAGAAGACCATCTCGGACCAAAAAGGACGCTTTGCTGTACATCCATATAATAGAGATTAAACATTTTATTAAAGAAAATACCATACGGATTTTCGGCAAAAATTATATCATCCGAAATGTGAATATTGTTGTAGTTAATGCCAAGTGTAATATTCTTGATTTTTTTTGCGAATCGGGTATGAAAAACATGGCGGTAAGAATCGCCATATCCGGTTTCAATAATGTCTGATAAACTATCACTTTCCTCGGCAGCATATGCAAGATCCGTCGCAAAATCCATATACTCCCGCTCGAATTTATCATATTCCTGGAATTTCCCATATACAAGATTCACATAGAAATCAAGCGGCAGATTGATACTCTCGAGATTTATACCATCAAAGGCTTTCTTGTGCCAAGCGGCACGGCCGATCTTTTCACCCTTGGCAATGTTATATTCGTAATAACGTGAAATGGGCTGCTCAATCTCATATGGCAGATACTCCCACCCGAATACCCGTGGCTGCGCCTTCCATATAGTAAAAGGTGAGGCTTCAGTCCAGAGAATGTTACCCATCTTGAGCCAGAATGAAACGGGTACAGTTCTGATGGCTATTCCGGCACACATATCCTCAAATATGTTTGTTGGCCACCCATGGCTGTCATGCTTCTGTTGTGAAGGAGAAATATTCCCATTAATGTTGGTAACCCGATTACCCGGGAACGTATGGGTAAAGCCGAAACGCGACCACAGGATAGTGTTTCTTCCGGGCCTGGCAACCAGTCCGAAACGAAGCACACTTTCCTCCCACCCGGCCTTTAAATAGGAATCATCACCGGGAACTTCTACTATACCGTTTGTACCTTCAAATTCATGCGGTCCCAGGAAATCGGGATAGGTCGTAAAGCGATGATACTGGCCTTTAAGACGGAGCTCACCACTGAACTGCACCGGCTGAGAGCAACCGGACATAAGCGTAGACATCACCTTTTCCTCCAGGTAGGGCAGCGTATTACGCAGACTGTCCAGTCTTTCATCAGAGGTCTTATGGTCTTTAAGGGTAGATTCCGCAAAAAGCGGTGAGCTTAATCCGATAAGTGGAACAATTGCCAACGAAAGAAACATTCTGAAGAATAGAGCTTTTTTATTCAATCAAACCTCCCCACCTTTTTATTGTTAGTGGGAACAAAAAAATGGTACGGTTATGTTAAAAATTCTGTTAAGAATATAAATTTCTTTAAATAGTCAAAACAACACAATTTTCCGGTTGAACCTTAAATGTCATTAATTTCCAATAAAAAAGTAAATTGCGTTCTCTCTTGCTTCCGTTTGTCATTTTATTCAATTGATAGTTTCATTATAAGAAAGTGTTGAAGTATCAGTCCCCTTACCACCAAGTATAATAAATTTTTAAACGCACGGCAACGTGATTAATAAAAAACCGTATTCATTCAGTACACATTAATTGAACGATCAGTATCGCAAACTAATGCATCAGTATTTGCATTTAATTTTATATCAATACATTAAAAAGTGTTTTGATTGTTTTTAAAATTAAACATTAGAATCCATTGCATGTGATGATATCAAAAAAGGAATAAAATCAGTACACAAACAATAACTATTGATATATTAATTACAGCATTGCTACCGACAATTGAATGGGATTACATTCGCCCTGTTTCATGGTACCTGCAGTACTGATATGCCTCTTTAGAATCTGGAAAAGGTACAGTAAAAATCATTCCTCTCGTTACTGTATATTTCACTATTCAGACAAAAATGAAATAATTAACGGTACCTTACTCACAATACACGCTACGCTTTAACTCACTTTTCCCTATCAATCCATTTTTTATTCGCGTCCGGTATATCGTCAAGGAGCTGAACCGTATGTTCATTTTTAGGAGAAAAAGTAACGTCATCGGGCGCTCCCTGTTCAACTATCTGACCGTCATACATTATAAAAAGTCTGTCACTCACATAATAGGCCAGACCGATATCATGGGTAATAAACACAATGGTCATCTTGAGCTCTTCTTTGAGCTTCATCATGTAGTCCAGAATGCCTGCTCGCACACAGGCATCAACCATTGATGTCGGCTCATCAGCTATAAGCACTTTGGGTTTTAATGCAAAAATTCTCGCGAGAAGCATGCGCTGCATCTGCCCGCCGGACAATTCAAAGGAATATTTTTCTTCGATTTCATTGGGTTTCATATTCACCGCGATAAGCGCCTGATCAACGCGCTCCTTAATCTCCGCCCGTGAAGGTTTCTTGAGAAATATATTAAAGGAATCTTCAAGCTGAGACCGTATAGGAAAAAACTGATTGAAACAACTGAAAGGATCCTGAAAGATCATCTGTACTTCATTCCAGTGCTTTTTCTGATCCGTTATTTTCCGGTTTTGATACAGCACTTCCCCGGATGTCTCTTTCATAATGCCCAGAAGGATTTTAGCCAGAACACTTTTACCACAGGCAGACCCGCCGACGATTGAAATAATCTCTTCATCCGCGATATCAAATGTTACACCCTTCAGTGCTGTTTTACTCTTTTTTCCGTGTCCAAATGTTTTTACACAATCTTTTACCTTGAAAATCGCTTCGTTATTCGGCATATTTACACCTCACTTCTCTATCACCAACGATGCGGATAACCTGGTCCTCAACTTTACAATCTTCTCGTGCTACCGGACAGCGGGGAGCAAAACGACACCCTTTTATTTCATGCGCAAGATTGGGTGGTGCACCAAGTATCTTAACCGGTTTTCTCTTCTTCTGATCTTTATCGGCGCTCAACATGGCGCCCATCAACGCTTTTGTATACGGATGCCTGCTGTCAAAAATCACCTGTTCCGTGGTGCCGACTTCCACAAATTCACCGGCATACATGATAGCAATCCGATCGGCGACATGACGCAGCAGGGGAAGTTCATGGGTAATAAACATCATAGTTGAGAAAATTTTCTTGTCAAGAAGTTCGAATATCATCTTGATTATTCTCTTCTGCGTTGTCACATCAAGCGCCGAGGTCGGCTCATCGGCAATGACCATCTGTGGATTCAGCAGGGTTGAGATACCGATAACCGACCGCTGGCGCTCTCCTGCAGTCAACTGGATGGGGAATGAATTCAACACCCTGTCAACGTCTAATCCCAGAATAGTAAACCGGTCATGAATACGCTGGTATCGCTCTTCCTTACTTCCTTTTTGTTCATGGCTGTCAATCAAATCAAGAGCCATATCTTTTACCCGTCTGGTAGGATTCAATGCATTGAAAGCTCCCTGAGGTATCATTGCCACTTTACGTGCCAATACATTTTTTCGTATATCCTCCGGTGTTCTGTTCATGAGTGATTCGCCGTTGACCAGCACATCACCGGATGTAGGCTTCAGCGGCGGTATAAACAGTCCCATGCAGCCGCTGACCAGAGTGGTCTTGCCGCATCCGGACTCACCGGCGATACCAAGTATTTCTCCCTCCTCCATGGAAAAAGATACTCCCGCGACAGCGTGTACCTGATTACCAAAGCGTGTCAGATAATGAAGACGTAAATCTTTTACTTCAAAAATTGCCATAAACTGTCTCCCATTCTTTATTCTTTACGCAAGCGTGGGTTAAAAACTCCTTCCAGGGACGTATTAAGCGTATACAGAGAAAAAGCTATAAATGTTATAAGGATGACCGCGGGAATAAAAGCCCACCATGCTCCGTCACCAAGAGCCTCATATTTCATAGCATTTTCCATAATAATCCCTAGAGAGACGCTGTCATAAGGGCCAAGACCAATCATACTGATAGTGGCTTCCATTAATATCCCGGTAACAACCTGTATGATAAAAACCATAAATACATAGGATGCCAGGTAGGGTAAAATATGCTTAAACACTATCGTTATGGAGCCTGCACCGTTAAGCTTTGCCAGATTGATATGATCACTGGATTTGATACTTGACGCCTCTGCCCGTACGGATCGTGCCGTCCATGTCCATGTATGTATACCGATAATAACGGCAATTAATTCAAGAGACCGCCCTTCCTTTAAAGCGGAACTAATCAGTATCAACACTATGAAATAGGGTATGGTGATAAATAAATTGGTTATCATATTAATGAATTCATCAACCCACCCGCCGACAAAACCGGAATATATTCCAAGAAAAGTTCCAAGGAGAGTAGCTATCACTCCAGTTAAAAGACCAACATACAGAGAAGCTCGCAATCCCTCAATAATAAGGGACAGCATATCTATTCCCAGGTGATCGGTTCCAAGCCACATATCTGCTGAAGGAGGCATATAGGGCATGCCAATCCGGGTTTCAGCATCCACATTAATAAACAAAGGGCTTAAGAAAGCTATACCGAGAACAAGCAGAAAAATACTTACCCCAAAAACAAACGTGAATTCTTTCATCAGATTCTTTAATAACTTCATATTTAAACTCCCTTAATCCCGGCTCTGACACGCGGATCAAAAATGCCAATTAAAATATCTACAGAGAAGTTCGCGATAAGAATCATTATTGCAACAACAATCGACGTACCCTGAATCAACGAATAATCATTCCCCTGAATAGCATGCAAAATAGTGGTTCCCAATCCGGGATATGAGAAAATGATCTCAGCAACCAACGCCCCGCCAATTATCTGCCCCAGTAAAATTGCGACTCCGGCCAACTGAGGAAGCAGACCATTTCTGAAAACATACCACATAATTGTAAACTCTTTGATTCCTAACGATTTTGCATATTTGATATAGTCTGTCCCGAGTTCATATATTCCCATTGAGCGCATTCCAATTGAATAATCACCTATTATCACCAGAAAAATTGAAAGAAACGGTAAGGTGTAGTGAAACCCGAGACTACTGAGGAAATCCCAACTGAAGCTCGGAATAATATTTTCCGCATAGCCGCCTGCGGACGGGAAAATGGGCCACACAATTGCGAATATAAACAGCAACAACAAACCAAAGGCAAAAAATGGTATTGATGATATAAAAAGAGAGGCCGGAAATAAAACTTTATCAAATACTCCTCGTTTGTAAGCGGCAAGGGCTCCGAGAATGTTACCAAGAATCCATCCCAGAACAATGGCCGGTACCTGCAGGAAAAAATCCCATATAATGGCATCGGCCATAATTTCTTTCACTTTCTTCGGATAGTACAGAAAAGACGTCCCGAAATCAAACCGGATTGTCATACACAAATAATTAAAATACTGTTTAAATACCGACGTCTTAACCGGGGCGCCGCTCTCATCCCTTATGATCCGTCCGTCTTTATCTGTTTTTACCAGGTTAAATTCTTTGAGATATGCCTCTTCCTTTTTTTGCGCAGCTTCACTTGACAGGCCGGAAGCAACCTTTCCCATGATTATATCAACCGGGTTGGCCCCTCCCAATCGGGGGAGAATAAAAACAATGGTAACGGTGGCAAAAAAAGTAAACAAATACCATAACCCCTTGCTTAAAATGTACTTCAATATCGGTCTCTTTTTAAACATTCCAACTCCTTACTATTCGGCCAGTTGTATTTCCCAAAGCATATTTCTTCCCGCACCAAATGAAGGTAACTGCGGCGGCGCATAGGGATTTTTTTCCGTTGCAAAATTGGTCCAGTGTTTCGTGCTGAAATCATAGAACTCTTCAGGACGGTAACATAACGGTATCGACGGCATATCTTCTATAAAAATTTTATTTAATTTATAATACGCAGCTTTTATTTCATCCTCTTTGGTAAGGTGAGGAATAACTTTCAGCAGGCTGTCGACCGCGGGATTATAATCCTTACTATCGGGATTATTATACCGTCCCTGGTTTTCATTCATCTTTTTACCTTCGGGTTTCCAGCGCCGTGACGACATGAGCTGTTCAAACCGTGCCCATGGTAATGACGGCGTTAAATGATCGGCAGGGGTGGTCATCAACAGATCGAAATCTCCAATCGGTTGACACTTCCAGTACAAGCTTTCATCACAAAATCCTTCACGAGCATCAATCCCGACTTCACGCATGCTTTTTACTGCGATCTCGACAATAGATTCCCAGTCCGACCAACCAACAGGGCACTTAATAAAAACCGGTGGAACTTTTTCCCCTTTTGAATTAACAACCTTTTCTAATTCACCGTTCTTAAAAATCGATTTATAGCCTGCATCTTCAAGTATTTTTTTCGCTTTCTCCGGATCGTAGGTCTTACCATACTCTTCAGCAATTTCTTCAGAGTAATACTTTTTTTCCGTTCCAAAAGGAAGTATCAGACCGGGTTTGAGCTCCGGCGAGTACTGTGAAACAGCCAGTTCTATGACATCCTTATAATTAATGGCATACGCCATTGCCCTTCTATATTCTCTATCGTTAAGAGGATTTCGTGTCACATTAATAATGAATACCGGGATTGAAGCAGGTACAAAATAGGGCGGCTCATCATACCATGAACCAACACCATCCTTGAACTTAAGCCAGATTCTCGGAATAAAGTTACTGTTTACATCAAGATTTCCCCGTTTCAATGAATTACTGAACTGATCATTACTTTTGTAAATAGGATGGATTATGTATTCAGGTTTTGCCATTCTGTTATTATGCAACGCCTTGTTGCCCCAGTAATCATCAACTCTTTTCAAAACAATTTTTTGTACCGAGTAACTAAAGAGCGTATAGGGCCCTGAAACAACCGGGTTCTTATCCATCATTTCTTTCTGGAATTCCGAGAAATCATTATTGTGTTTTTCCAGAAGAGGTACTATAATATGCTTTGGCACAATCTGTACCGACTGGAGAATATCCAGCAGACCGAGAGGGTTATTCTCTTTTTCCTTATTTACATGAAATACAATTTTTTCCGCTTCAACATTTCCGGCGCTGCTGTCAACAATCTTCTCCGTCGTGATTTTAGAAATAAAGTCCCAGACATACGAGGTGGGAACACTTTCATGCTCTTTTCCTATTTCATAGGTGAAGACAACATCTTCCGCAGTAAGTGGCTCCTTATCACTCCATCGTGCCTCAGGATTTAATATGAGAGAGATATAATCGTCGGTTTTTTCATCTAATCGAGCCAGTAACGGTTCAATCGTACCCGATAAGGTATTGTAAATAATCAACGGCTCGTACATGATATTATTCGGGCCGCTCACGGGGAATGCCGGCCAGTCCGTCAGTGGATTGAAGGTATTGGGATCACCCCACTGGAAACCTGCCAGGTACAGAGTCTTTTCCCGTGGAAACTTCGTCTGCTCACCCTTTTTACCACAGGAACTTAAGCCGCACAACAACACACCTATCAACAGTACGCGTAAAAGACATTTCATAAAAACCATCCCTCTGTTCGTTGGTTTATAATCAGCATGCCTTATGTCTAAATCAGGCATACGTTTATGATATCGTAGAATTCGAGAGCAACAATATAAATTGTGCGAAAATTATATAGACCAGGAAGTAGATACATCGAGTCATTTATTTAAATATCTCCCCCTTAATTGCCTGCCGGTTTAATTTCCCAAAGACCCTTTATTCCTGCACCAACCACTAAACACTGCGGAGGTGAGTGCGGATTTTCGGACGTTGGAAAATTTGTCCATTGCTTTGTTGAAAATTCATAGAAGAACCACGGGCGATACATCAGCGGTATTACCGGGAGCTCCTTCATGAATTTAATGTTCATGACACGATATGTTTCGCGTATCTTGGCATCATCAGCCAGTTTGGGTAACACCGTAAGTAAAGAATCAGCTTCAGGATCTTTGTACCGTCCCACATTAAACCACATAGGCTCCCCTTTGGGCGCCCATTCATCAGATGAAAAAACCCAGTTAAAACGGGACCACGGCAGCGATGCCGTCTGAAAATCCTGCGGAGTCCACATGGTAAAATCAAATTCACCGTTAATAAGATTCTGCCAGAAATCCCCCCACTCAAGAAACTCCTCATGCACATCAACGCCAATTGCCCGAAGCCCGGTGACGAATATACGAACAGTCGATTCCCAGTCGGTCCATCCACTCGGACAGGTTACCTTCAACGTGCGCACTTTTTCGCCGTCGGGTGCCACCAGCATAGTATCCTCTCCCCAGGAATAACCGGCATTCTTAAGAATCTGTCGCGCCTTTTCCGGATCATATACCGTGCCGTATTTCTCCGTATCCTCCTCATTGAAATACTGTGCCTCAGGCCCCTCAGGAAGGATAAAGCCGGGTCGCAGTTTGGGCGCATACCCGTATATTGAAAGTGTCCGTATCTGTTCATAATCAACTGCGTGGGCCACTGCCCGGCGAAACATTTGATCGCTGAACGGTTCATCGAGCAGACACATAAGCATACAGGGTATAGTCCCCGGGATATAATAGGGACGCTCTTTATACCAGGTACCGACCCCTTTACTGAACTTATTCCATATCTGAGGTATAAAATTCTGAGAAAGATCAAGATCTCCCTGCACCAGTGCAAGATTACCCGCATCATTTGTCTTATAAATTGGATGCACAATGTAGACCGGAGGAGGTAATTCCCCACCATGCATAACCGTACCCCAGTACGTACTGTCCCTTTTTAATACAACACGTTGGTCATTATATGATTGAATAGTATAGGGTCCTGATGCAACGGGGTTGTCAGCCTTATACTCGCAAATTTTCTCCAGTACCGCTCCGGTATCGATATCCCCTGAATCAGTTTCAGCTTTAACGGCGGCTATTGCTTTGTCTTCCAACGCCTTATATACTTTTTTTGGCAGAATATAGGTTGACGATATAACATCTTTCATGATAAGAGGATTATACTTTCCCTCACTTAACACGAATATAATCGTGTGAGCATCTTCAGCTTTCATTTCAGCAATATAGTCCCAGTGAGACGACATCGGTGTCGGATATTTTTTATGGAGGCTGAAAGTATACATGACATCATCGGCAGTGACCGGTTCTCCGTTTGACCATTTTGCATTTTCATTCAGCAACACGATAACCACACCTTCGGAAATCATGTACTCTTTTGCGAGTATCCCCTCAAGCTCGCCGGTAAGCGAGTTGTAACCGAACATGCATTCATACACCAGGTTGCAGGCCTGGCTGTTGGGAAACGCCGGGTCATCGGACAGGGGATTGAATGTTGACGGCGGTCCCCATAAAAATCCCGACATGTAAAGAGTCTCTTCCCGGGGGAACACATCGGTGTCACCGGCTTTTTTTTTGCCGGTACATGATTGCAGTAAAAAACCGGTGCATATACTCACGGCAAAAAGTATACGACATACTTTTCTTCCTGCCATACCGGACCCCTTTCACACTGTGTGTTATGATTTATTCCCGTTACTTTTTAACTCGGGCAGATTCTGTAGATGGTGAAACAAGAAGATTAAAATAAGTGACGTGCATGAGGTGTGACAAACATTAAAACCGATATACAATTATTATTGTGTACTTGTTTGTATACGATACGATAATTCACTTTTAATTGAATTGTATTTGTGGTATTTTAAAGAAATATTGAGGATTTAATGGTTCATAGATGAATTGTAGTTGTTTTTTTTAGATAAGTTAATCACATTATGAAACAGGTTGTCATTGAAAATCCGATAATTAATTCCCCTTTTACAGAACCGGCCTGTCATTATCGTTTTACTGATGAAGGCATAACTAACAAGGTGGTTGAAGAAAGAAGAAGTTCCGCTTATTTTGTACCTATCGCAAAACCTCGTAGTCAAAAAGGTGCAAAACAGGAATCCTTAAATATCTGGACAGAAGCAATCGGTGGACAACCGAAACTGCCAAAAGTATTACAAGGTGCTTTACATAGTTTATATGATAATTATAAAAAATATTATTTGCAATGGGAGAATAATTCCGAAGCACGGGCAAAAGGACAGACGCCACCGGTAATGATAGTAGAATGCAATAACACCAATGTCTCAAAACTTGTTTTTGATTTTATAGCCGGATGGGAAAAACAGGTTAAGGGCTAAATAAAAGTCCAGGCGGGCGCTCTTGATATATTTCGAAATGATGACAGAAAGGGCGGGTGGCTTGACCGCCCTGACACAATACTTGTTGACAGCGAACAGCTTGAATCCGGCGAAGCTATGAGCTCCGAATTTAAAAAAATAGCAGCAGTCGAGATTGAAGAATTCAAATCAGAATATAGAAAACGATTTCCGGGCAGGGACGCCGAAAAACTAACCGACGAAGATATTTTACGCGAAGTAATGAATACTGTCGGCAAGGCCGGCAAATTAGGCGAGCATATTAAATGTGTTGTTTCATTCTCTATGCTGACTGAAGGATGGGATGCAAATACAGTAACCCATATTCTCGGTGTGCGTGCTTTCGGTACACAACTGCTGTGTGAGCAGGTCGTTGGTAGAGGATTACGTCGAATGAGTTATGTCTCTTACGAAGTTGAAGGAGAAGAACGGTTTCTACCCGAATACGCTGAAGTATACGGTGTGCCGTTCTCTTTCATCCCCTGTGCAGGATCA
The DNA here is from genome assembly GCA_964543525.1 of uncultured Fibrobacterota bacterium. Lineage (GTDB taxonomy): Bacteria > Fibrobacterota > Chitinivibrionia > Chitinivibrionales > JANQEN01 > CBDVBE01. Next base: position 32,154 of record CAZIYW010000006.1, read on the forward strand.
ACCACCACACCCACTACAGGAAAAGAGATAACCCGCGTTCGCGCTCTTGAAGAGCGAATCAGACATGAAATCACTTTTCCAAGGGTCATCGGGTATCGCTACGAATTGCCAGAAGAAAAGCTCCATGCTCAATTCAATGAAGATTCACGGTTTGTTATTTCAACGCAGGATTTACCAACACAAACAGATAATGCTCCAATAGTAGGAGAAACAAGCCGCCATACGCTGTATGGCCTTAAAGATTGGCGAATTCAAACTGTGGTATACAGGATTGCCAAATTTACACTTGAGAGGTTTTTCAGAGACGTGGAGGAGAATGTAAAACCGTGGCTCTTTCCTGAATTGCTGAGAATAACACGAGAATGGCTGGAAAAATATGTATGAAGTCCACTCTTATGTCAAGAATCAGGGTTTGGGCTTTACAATCCCCTATATCCTCGACGGAAAGGAGAGAAACTATGTCCCTGATTTTATTGTCAAAATTAACCTGGGTAAAAATGAACTACTGAATCTTATTGTTGAAGTAACCGGTGAACGACGCAGGGGAAAACAGGCTAAAGTTGATACAGCAAGAAACCTCTGGTTTCAGGCTGTCAATAACCACGGTGGTTTCGGCTGGTGGGCATTCATTGAAATAAGCGACCCGTGGGACGCTCAACACACAATACAACAATTTGTGAAAAAACTGACTACGAATCGGATAGTGAGTAGGCCGGGTGTATGCGGCGGTGAACCATGCATTAAACAAACTCGTATACCTGTATCAATACTTGTTAAATACCGGCGGCTCGGGAGTAGTGATGATGCTGAACTGCTCAGCATGTATCCTTCCCTTACAATTGATGACCTTAACTCAGCCTGGCACTACTATGAATCAAACAAAGACGAGATAGATTCTTTAATAGCCACAAACGAGAAAACATAAATGACGCGGTTTTATTCTATTTTCAGGAAAGACCGTCCCCGGGTTAGAATAAAATCTGAAGAAAAGGTCACTGAAAAGGTCACTGAAAGGGTCACTGAAAACCAGCTCGAAATATTAAAAAGTATTAAAAATAATCCAAGTATTACGACTAAAGAACTCTCTGGAATTGTCGGGATATCGGACCGTAAAATCAAAGAGAATATTAAAAAGTTGAAAGGCAATGGTTTCTTACAAAGAATCGGACCGGCAAAGGGAGGATATTGGAAAGTTAAGGAAAAGAAATGGCAGCAAAAAAAGAAAAAAATTAAAAGAGGTTGACGTTTTCAAACACAAAGACAAACGCAAGAATATTCCTACTGAAGAATTACGTGACTTTGTGCAGGAAGATGAACGAAGTCCTGAAATTATTCTTTACCCCCGCGACACCTCGCTTGACCCTCAACTTGTGTGGAAGGGCAAAGATGAACAGGACAGCAAACCTCTTGAAGTACCGGCGGTGCCCATCTATATCCAGGAGAAAATTCACCCACAGGCAATTATCGATGACCTGAAACAGCACGCTACCAAAGACGAACCGGAGCAGGTATCTCTGTTCTCGGATTTTAACGGAATTGATTTTGAACAGATGGTGGATTTTTATTACCATGAGCAGAACCGGGCTAACCGGATGATACTTGGCGATTCACTGATGGTGATGACTTCTCTGGTGGAAAAGGAAGGGCTGAAAGTGAAAGTGCAGATGATTTATGTGGATCCGCCGTATGGGATTAATTTTAAATCTAATTGGCAGATATCAACAAAAAAGCGAGATGTTAAAGACAGAGTTGAAGATGCTACCCGACAACCTGAACAAGTACGAGCTTTTCGTGACACTTGGAAATTTGGAATACATTCTTACTTATCATATTTACGTGATAGACTGATTATTGCAAGAGATTTACTAACAGATAATGGAAGTGTATTTATACAGATCGGAGATGAAAATTTTCATCTAGTTAAATGTATAGTTGATGAGATTATGGGAAATGAAAATTGTTGTGGAACTATATTGTTTAAAAAAACAAGTGCTCAGACTTAAAAAACAATTGCAATTGTTAATGATTTCATTTTATGGTATGTAAAAAATAAAGAAATTGTTAAATATAGACAGCTTTATATTGATAAAAAATGGGAAGATGACATTAATTACTCCTGGATGAAATGGTCAAATTTATAAAGAGAGAAACAAAATATAGAACTTTTAAAAAATAATTCAATTAATGAACAAAGTAGAATTTTTCGTTTTGATCAGGTAACATCTCAAACAGGAACAGAATCATCAAGGTTTGAATATTCAATCTACAATAAAATAATAAAACCAGCTGGAAGTAGAGGTTGGTCAACGAATAAAGAAGGATTATATAGATTAGTAAAAGCAAATCGAATCGACGTACCAGCTTCAATCATATGTTATATCCGATATTTTAATGATTATCCGGTTTCACCCCTAACGAATAATTGGGAGGATACAGGATCTGGAGAATTTGCAGAAGATAAAATCTATATTGTACAAACTACACCAAAAGCAGCTGAACGCTGCCTCCTCATGACCACCGACCCAGGCGATCTCGTCCTCGATCCCACCTGCGGGTCCGGCACCACAGCATATGTTGCGGAGCAATGGGGCCATCGCTGGATAACCATTGACACCTCTCGTGTTGCACTAGCTCTTGCCCGCACCCGTCTCATGGCTGCACGCTACCCTTATTATTATCTTGCAGATTCGGAAGATGGGCTTAAAAAGCAGGCGGAAGTGACCGGTAAAATTCCACCTGATTATAAAACAGCAAAGGATATCAAAAAGGGTTCCGTGTATAAAAGAGTACCCCATATCACACTCAAAGCAATTGCCAACAATCCTGAGATAGACATGATTCATCCTGGTCACTGTTTGTAAGGTTCTTCAATATTGATCATCATCAGGAAGCAAAAACATCCAGACGTAATTTTATGCTCATGCCTGCGAAATTAGTAAAAAAATCTCGTCAGAAAACAATTGGTATTTCTGTTGCCGAAAAACAGTGGGAGCGATTAATAGCGGGATATGAAAGATTGATCCAGTGGTTGAAGTCAATTGCTCCGCAGTTGAAGTTAGGGGCTACCATTGCAAATGTCGCAATTGCATATCGGGAGCAATTTGAACCCAAATTACTTTTCAACTGAGGAATTTAGGTTTATACTAAAATGCGAAATGTTAAAAATCGGATTACAACATTGATTATCACAAACAGTGTTATTCATCAATTAAGCACTGAAAACGCCTCAAGAATGGGATCACTTATGTTGTATCCACAAGAATCATTAAGCCGGAGTGACTCAATAAATTTACACAGGGATATTAGAGCATATCAAAAAAGTCTCGGTTATGCAGGACAGAATAGGTGTATATGCTGTTGGAATAAATGGTGAGCTTTTCCGATATTAAAAAGGATTGAGATCAGACAGAGTCAGTCCTGTAAACTTATCGGCTATATTACTAATTTAACGGGTAACTGTAAAAGACATTGTCTTCGTAAAAACACTGCTTATAATTTCAGCAAAATAAATACCGGAAGATAAATTCCTCTTGTCCAGTTCAATGATTGTATTACCTGAAACGATTTGTTTATCATATTTTATTGAAATCCTTAAGCCTTTGAGATTATACAAATCAACAATGAGATCAGGTATTGCGGCATTTACTTTTAAAGAAATGTTCTGCTTTGAATTGGATATATTGATTTGAGCATCCTTTATATCTTTTTGAACAAACTCATTCGGATTCTCTATTGCAGTGCTAATATTAAGGTTATAGGGTCTTTCTGCGTTGAATTCCTTAAGACGATCAAGAAACCAGCCATTATCATATTCACCCATTTTAAGTCCCCACACGGTGCCCTGTCTTTGATTATTACAGCTTGCCATAAAACCAATAAACCCTGCATTTAAAAAATCGTCAACATGCCTGAAAAAATATGGAAAAAAAGTGTCCTGGTATTTATTTGGTTCATTGGGTAATTCAGGATACCCCGGCTCATCAAAATACCCAATACTTGTCTGCCATCCACATATTGGAAGGTCAATACCTTTTGCCAACGTTTTACACCAAACTAAAAAATCCGCATTTCTATTATCATCCCACATCCAAATTTCAGCAGTAGAGCCGGCATCAGCTCCATATTTTTCAAAGAAAATGACATCACCTTTATAGGGATCACGCAATATCTTTTCCAGATAAGGGATTGTTTTTTTTGCGTTTTCTTCAGGTGTTGGAAGCCAGAAACTATTAAATCCCCAGTGATTCATCATAATGCCAGCATAGCAGTCTGGATCTGTATCCTTTAAAAGACAGATTATGGCAGCAGCAAAATCCCTGAAAGTATTTGTAAATTGGGATAGACATGAAAATCCCAGATTGTTTATTTGACAAGTTTTATTAAAATATTTTTCACCTAATCCCCCCATGTCGTCCTGGAGAAAATAGCCCCATACATCGGGTTCAATTGTGTATATGGGTGAGTATCCTTTGCAGCTATCGGCTACATGCTTCACTGCCTTAAAATATTTAGTCATGTAGGCTGTATTACTGCATGATTGCAGTAAAGTGTTAATATTATCAGAGTTTGCAGCAGCCATATAAATAGTGATGGAAGGCCTGATTCCATGAGGGCCTTTTGCATAATTATACGTCGAAGTAAAAATCCAACCACCGGGGGCATCTGTTGAAGTACAATACCTGTATCTGTAATCAATTTGTATACCTGCATCCAAAGCTTTTACCAACTGCTCATTTCTTGGAGGCATATTTTCATCAACAAGGCCGAATTTAAAATCATCCCACCCCTCAGGCGGTTTCCCCCATTGCCCGGCAAAAATAGAAGTGGTTACAATTAACAAAATGCTGTAGACAACAAGAAGTGCCCTTCTCATAGGTACCACCCTCTCTTCCCTCTAAATTTCATGAAATATAAACCGAATTTTCCCTACTCTCATATATAAAATTAATACATTTCATGGATGAAAAACGAATTTTTGGCAACAATTTGCAGGGTAAGTGTAAAAAATCGGAACTATTTGCCCGGATTTGTTGACAATAGTAATGCTATAAACAATATTTACATTCAGGGTGCAATAATTGTATACTATTGGTATATAACAGAAACAAACGGTTTATTTAAAGTATAATCCGAAAGGGTAAACCATGGACTCAAATGGTCCCCAGGTAGAAAAAGAGGCACTTTTTGTCGAAGAGAATGAGAAGGCGGAAGAGTATATACAGGCAGGCGATCTGCCGGCTGCTGCGCGAATTCTTGTTGATATAGTTGAGAAGGATCCGGAAAACTGGCGTGCATTTAATAACATGGGTATTATTTCATGGGAGCGCAAGGCATGGGAGGATGCCTTTACCTCGTTTAAACAGGCCTGCACACTCAAACCGGATTATCCTGACGCGTTAATCAATCTTTTTGATGCTGCATTGAAATTGCAGCGTATACATGAAATACAGCCTGTATTCGAAAAAGCCCGGGAGGCTGATCCGGAGAACGAAGAAATTACCATTATTGCAGAGTCAATTGAAACACAGGGAGACAATATCTACACCTCGGAACGGGCTCTCAGTATCGGTACCTCCAATCCCAGAATTGAAGAAGCCAACAAATTACTGGAGGAAGGTCAGCTTAATTCTGCCATGGAGAAATATCTTGCTATCAATGATGAAGAGGGGCCGAAGGCGGAGGTGTTTAACGGCTTGGGCATTATTTCTTATTACCAGAAGCGGTATAAAGATGCATTTACCCTCTTTTATGAGTCATTAAAACTCAATCCGGTAGCATCTGACACCTATCTAAACCTCATTGATGCGGCAAAAGAGTGTGGTCTCAGTGAAGATGCCAGAAAAGTATATGATTTCTATTGCAAGGAATTTCCTTCACTGAAGAAAATTGAGGCGGATTTTAACCGGATCGCTGAGAAAGAGTAAAACTGATGTTTTTACTATAAAATGTTAAAAGCGCTAAAGTGGCCGGTTAAAAATTCCGATAATTTTAATAAAATAACCTGAAAACTCCATAACACCTCCCTTGTGTGTTATTCTGTTTACTCTCAGCTTCCCCAAGTTTTGAAGAGGAAACAGAAGGAAAATTCAGGTAAATTCCAAAAAAGCGGACGTACTTCATGAATACGTCCGCTTTTTCGTTTTACTGCGTGAATAAACGTACACAACAACTCTTTTTACGGAGCACCATCTTTTATAAAAATGATTCCAGGCTTTTACTTCTACTGCTGATAATAATGAAAATGTTATCCATTTCATAGACAAATGATTTAATATATGGTATTATTTATTGTAACGAAGATGTACTACTTAATATTTACCCCTGTCTGGTGGACAGGATAATTTTTTTGCTTTTTGACGAAGCATATTAGCTCCGTTGACAGCAAACAGTATAAAAAGTGAACTATGAATTTAGAATTTTCTTTCACCACCGCAAGAGATTACCATACGATCATTTTTCGGGGCGACATGACAGTAATCTCCTCAGCTCCGGTTTCCATGGAATTGAGTAAAAAAATAGCTGCAGAATCTAAGAAAGATTATGTTCTTGATTTATCGGGAGTTAAATCTATTGATTCAAGCGGCCTTCGATTTATTATCACCCTGAAAGAGAAAATAGAAGAACATAACGGGCAACTTTCTATTTTAAAACCTTCAAAAACAGTAATGAAGATATTACGAGAGACGAATATGATAAAAGTCCTTGATATCATCAAATCGTATGACACGCTAAAAAAACAGTAAACCCGGATTGCATGGTTATGCCTTTAAAACTCAGTCAGTTTAAAAAGGAACTAGTCCTTATTTTATTTGCGGCTGTTTTTTTGGTTTGCGCCAGCCATCTGGCTACGAAAAGTTCCGATGTCATTGCAGTGAAACATCAGAATCTTTATCTGCAGCCCATCAGCGGTTTGGATAAACTTGCATTGCTGGAGGAGTGGCCTGCAGATAAGAATCAAGGGACATTTCTCCTGGAGCAGTTCTCTTTCCTGAATAAAAATCTTCTTGCCGAGTTCAGGCGATGTGAGAAATATGGCCTCTACACAATGGTTGACAGTACCGGTTCGTCAACCGTTACGGTAACACCGGAACTTTCTTCTCCCAGAATAAGAAATGATACCCTTCACTTACCAATGATACTAAAAGCATATAACAAGTCTGAAAAAAGAGTCGGCACCGTTACCATTTCAGCATTCGGTTTATGCCCTGTTGACAGCACCGGAACCATACCGTTACAGAAACTTGGCAAGGCTTTGGCGGATTATCGCAGGCGGTTTCCCTATAAAAAAATTGTTGCGCTGTTTTATGCTGCCGAGAATAGCAAATGATGAAATTCCATTGATAAAAAAATACAATAGTATAGACACTGCTTTTATAAAATGGTATGATTAAACGTGGTTACGAGCCAGTGGAGCACGTAGGTAAAAAGTATAACAGTTCCCTCTGTTTCATTATATTTTTTTGTTATGAGTGAAGTAGAGTTACAGATATCCCATATAACATCGGCACAGTACGAGATACTCTGTTTCCAGGGAGAAATAAGTGTCTCGACACTTCTTCCGGTAACCCCCAGGTTAAACGCGTTAACTACTCTCAAACATCCGAAAGATCTTGTTTTCGACCTTTCAGATGTTCCTTCAATTGATTCAAGCGGTATACGTCTTCTCATAAATGTTGATAAAAAAATGAAATCGATCAATAAACATTTTTTTATTCTCCAGCCTTCCGAAAGCGTGCTGAACACCCTCGAAAATACCAACATGACCAAAGTATTCACTATTATTGACTCACATGCAACATTGGAAAAGCAGATACAGACCAATACCTATGAAAAATATTCTCCCTATGCCACGGAGGAGGACGGATTACACAAACTGCGATGCTCCTGTGCAATATGCGGATCGCACGACGTTGTCGGATACCTGTTTGATCAGAATGCGTTTACCTGGAAATGGGTCGATGATGATCCTTTCCCGACGGCCTATTCCATTTCAAATGACGAGCCTTTTAATTTATTTGGTATGCTACCCATTGTGTGCCTTGAATGTTTCATGACTTCGATACGTATTCAGGATTTCAATATTCTCGATGAAGATGAAACAGTTGCAATAAAATCGACCCTTCAGGATGAGAGTAAAAATCTGCTTTCAAAAACGATTAAAAAACGTAAAAAAATGATGGAAACGGAAATGGCTATACCGGATGATTTCTTTTATTATCCCCGGGCAAATGAAGCACAGTTTAAAGCTTACGAGCTGGCTGAATTCTGTATTCGTACCATATCGGTACTGAATATTAATGCAACGCCATTTGAAGTGGGCTACCATAATTACCTGATAATTCAATTTGCCGAACAGAATTTGAAAGAACAGTATATTAACAACTGCAGGACATGGTTTACCCAGGCACTACAGAGTGCTGAAGAACTCTCCTCATTTGAGCGGGCATTGAGTTATTTCGTTCTTTTTGTTGCAAACCTGAATCTTGACAGAAAAAAAGAAGCTTCTCAGTTTATTACCGAGCTCTCGAACCTGGACGGCAGTCTCCCCGCAACCATCTCCGACGAGGGCTATAATAGTCCCGCCTTCTGGCACAAGCAGGCCGGATATATCTGGAAACAAGAGATCGAAGCACAATCCACATCGATGAAGGTAAAGTAGGCTGCGGGGAAATTAATTCTATTGCCCGTCATTTTTGCATGCAGTCACAATCACCAGTACCTGTATACCGTCACCGCTCCCGCACGCGGTTAATCCTTCACCGGTCGTTGCCGTCAACCCAATGTCTGAAGGAGAGAGTGACAGCAAAGCAGCCAATGATTCTTTTATGGTATCAATATGCGGTGCCAATGCCGGTCGTTTTCCTTCAACAGAGATTGACACATGAGTTATCGTATAATCGCCGAGCGTTTCCAGCGCCTTGTGCAGGTACACACGACTGTCGGTAATCCCCTGTCCGAGGCATAATGCATCACTGACTGCCCCGAGAATATTCACCCCGCTGATGCCGGATACCGCATTGGTGAGCGCATGCAGCAGGACATCGGCATCACTGTTACCTGCAAGCCCCGGACAACCGGGAATGACTACGCCGCCGAGGAGCAGCGGTTTTGTTGAAGGGACGGATTCAAAACGATGTGAATCCTGACCAAGTGCTGTTTTAATCATACAGTATAAAATATGTTACGGTGCGTAGCGCCACCGGAATAACAATGAATCGTTATTCCGGAATAACCTTTTCGTCGCCCAGACTGTTCAGGATACTGTTCACCTTGACTTTTACCGAATATAACGTATTGTCAAGGGTGTCAAAAAAGGTATCGAAGTTACCCTGCAGCCGCTGAAGGTATTCAATGAGACTCTCTGTTTGTGAAGCATTCAAATTGAAGAATTTATATTTATCTTTCTCCTCCATCAACCGGGTAACGGTATGTTTCAGGGAACCCAATGCCTCCACATTTTTAAGCGTATGATCCATGTTGCCAAGGATACCAATCAGATAACGATACTCTTCCTGCAGCTCTTTACGGAATTCCTCCTTTTGTTCTTCCTTTGCCCGCTTCAGGTTTTCACGCATCTTTTCGCTAAATGACGCCTCCACTCTGCCGGTAATTTCTTCCACTGTTTCCTTATATATATCTTTCTTCACCTGCTCTATAACGGCAGGCATTTCATTCCGGGCAATATTTTTCAATGCCTCCTTACGCAGTGTCTCATACTCCTGTTCAGTAATCAGTTTCTTCTGCTGCGCTCTTATATGCTCCAATTCTTCTTCCTGAATACGTTTTTTCTCTTTATCTCTTATTGAATAATACACCTCTTCCTTAATAACCTCTATTTCCTCAGGCGTTACCCGTTGTTGAAGCTGTTGCACGATTTTCTCTCTTACGAGGGTATACAGAGTGTCTTTTTCCTTCTCTTCAAGCTCTTTTCGAATCAACTCAGACAGCTCATTTCGCATTGCATCGGTAATAGTCTCCAATTCCTCCTCGCGGATTTTCCCCCGAATCTCTTCAACCAGCTTATCATGCTCTTCCTGCTCAATAGCAACCGTATCCTGCTCAGCCAACCTTTTCGCAATAGACTCTCGAGCCTTATTCCGTTCCTCCTCAAGCAGATCGTTAAATTCATTATTTTTAATTATCGCAACAGCATCCTGCCTGATACGTTCACGTTCACTCTTCAGAATATCCTCTTGCTGTGTCGCAAGCAACTCTTCACGCACCTGAACAGTAATTTTCTCCCGTTCCTCAGATACTATCCGCTCATACTCTTTCTGTTTTATCTCTTCCCCTGCTTCCTCTTCAACCATTTTCCGTACCTGCGTATAGAGCGCATCATACTCAGTGTCGTGCAGTGTCTTTCGAATCTCTTCAACCATTTCTTTTCGGAGTCCGGCACGTATTATGTCTTTTTGATCGCGTTCCAATTCCCTCACCAGACGATCCTTTAACTCCTCCTCAAGTTCACGAGTCAGGGATTCGGTTCTCTCCTCCGTTACCTTCTTTTCAATCCGCTCTTTGAGTTCCCGTCGTGCATTCTCTTCAAGCTCCTGCCGAAGTTCCCCATTTATACGGTTGCCGATCTCTTCGATATATTGTCGGGTTACCTCCTCTTCAAGGCGCTCGGATTCATCGGCCTGTAACCGATCTTTGATTCTCTGTTTTAACTGTTCCCGTACTTCCTGTTCATAATCACCGGCGTGCTCTTTCTCAACCTGCTCCCGAATCTGCGTTTCCAATTTTTCAGTAAAGAATTCCCGCATCTGGTTCCTGACCGATGCTCGTATGGAATCACCCTCGTTCTTTTTTATTGAGGTATATATCTCTTTTCGTATCTGCTCTCTGACTTGTTTTTCTATCTCTTCAGATTCATTTTCTAAAATGCCGTTTCGTACTTCTTCCTTGATTTCATCGAGCACCACCTCACGTATTTTATCTTTCTCCTGTTCTGCAATGTGCTCCCGTTCTTTCGCTTCAAAAACAACAATTCCTTCATCTTCGCCCCCTTCCCCTTCAGTCCCAGTAATTGCTTCACCATGACTAAGTTCCTCATCAGCCACAGGGATTGCGTTCTGCTCAGGGGTCTCCCGGCTCGCCGCGGGTATATCATCTTTATCCAGTTCGAAATCGTCCCGACGGTGCGGATGAAAAAACAGGAAGAAAATAATAATCAAAGCAAACAGGATACCTCCTGCAATTGCTATAATCTTTTTCGTCTTCAGCGGGATATCAATTTTTTCCCGTGACCGAGTATCAGTCCGAACAGCGCCTGTTTTCCGCTTTATAGTATCCTTCAGGTCAGCACTGTCCTTTTCCGCGGCAGTAACCACCGGCGCTGCAGCTGAATCACTTTCTTTACTTACCGGCACCCTGACGGTAAATATTTCCCGCCCGTTAATTTCAACGGGGTATTCCTTATATTGTTCAGTCTTTCGCCAGAAAAACTGGAAAAAGGCCCTGTCCCTGTGAATACATTGTGCAGAACCGCTGTAACGTTTGGCGATTTTATTTAGAAATTCCATGACATCAAGCTGTAATACTACCACACCGCCAAATCGTGTGCCGCCGCTGCTCTTCTCAATACGGATTGGTTTGCTCCAGGTAAGAAGCGTTTTTTTATTTACCGTTTCAAGCGCGCCGTAAAATGATTTTTTTGTCCTTGCGGGAACCGTATACCACTCTTTCTGAGAAACATCCCGATATCGTTGTCCCGGTTCACCTTCAGAAACAGTTTCGTTTACCAGGATCCCTTTCGAATTGGTTCTGATAAGCCGGTAAAAGTAGGAGTGCTTTTTTATAAGAATTTCAAAGAGGCGGTCCGTTGGAGGAACCTCTTTCATGCTGATTTCAGGCTCCTCCATTATTGTCTCGAACAGAAAATCAACCTTCGTAAAATATTTTTCAATAACAGCTTTAATTTCTTCCGACGATTCTGAAGGAAAAACGGGGTTAAAGAGACAACTTATTACGAGATAAAAAGTGAGGAATAGTTTATTCATACACTCTTCACCGTTACGAGTGGCGTAAACAATGTTTTTATTCAATATACTATGATGTTACACGAGAACCTAATGACGTTTTCCGGTAAACAACCGGTTCTACCTATACCCTCAGTATATCATTGCTCTATCCGAGTATCAAGGGTTACTCCCGGGAGAGGTGTCGTTACCGGTCGAGCACTAAATCTGCCGTATTGTTTTGAAATGCACTTTTGCAATTTCCGCTATTCTTTCTTTTCCATACCTTTGCGTAAACTTTTTTGCCGCTGAAACGACCTGCGGGCCCGCACCGAATGGTAGCTTGATAGTATACCGTTCCTGCAGACTGTCTATTTTTTTTTCAAAGGTATCACGGGCAAGTATTGATGCTGCGGCTACGGCGGTATTTGACTCAGCCCGGGGTCGCTGAATAAGATTGAAATGCTTCATCGATGATAACGCGTTTCTAATATACGTTTCATTGCCAAACTGGTCTGAAACCGCTCCATCAGGCGTATCGTCCTTTTCAGAACCCCATACGTCAATAAGATTCTCAATTACCCGTGCATGTCCCCAGGCGAGAAATCGATTGAGATTTTTAAATTTCTCATACAGTTCATTATATTTACGGTTTGACGGCGCAACAATTGAAATGTGCTTTGCATAGTTCTTATGCAATGAATCGGCAATACTCTTCACTTGTCGCGACGATAACTTCTTACTGTCGGTCACACCGAGATGTATGATATCTTTCTCAATCTCCCTGGTAATGTAAAAGCCGGCTATGACCAATGGGCCGAAGAAATCACCTTTACCGGATTCATCGGTACCTATCCACCGCTTCATTGCCGTTTCCCGTGGATCTATTTTCTCTTTCGTTATACCGGGTATGTCGATGCTGTTTTCGCGCAATAGTACAATCGCCTTCTTTGAAGTATCATTACCGGAATTATCTACAAAGGAAAAACCCTTTTTTCTGGAATAATAGATAGTAATCAGGCCGTTCTCCCCCTGTCCCTCAAGCAGCAGCTGGGTACCGTATGGTATCATCTGCTTGAGATAAACCATAATACCGGCACGGTTAATTTCAAGGAGGGCTTTTTTTATGAGCGTCTGAATCTGTTCGATCTCGGAGTAGATCAGCGTGCTCTCTTCACTTTTTTCCGTAATATCAGTCATATTCTCTCAATAAACAGGGATATTTGATAAAAGTAATATGTTTTGAAGATAAAACATGGAACCATATATTGTATATTTATTAGTTTCTTATTTACATAACTATTTCACAACTGTTTATTTCGATTGAGATTTATGATTAAGATCAGGATTAGGATTACGATCGTGATTATGAGAATGAGGTTTAGAACGCGGGTGTAAAGGAAACGGTGTATGCTGAAAAAGAAATTCGAGAAACTGCTGAAACCGGCGGATATCAAGATCAATGGAAAACGTCCCTGGGATATTACTGTGCACAATGATTCCTTTTATTCCAGGTTACTTCTGGGATCGCTGGGATTTGGCGAGTCCTACATGGAGGGATTATGGGATTGTGAGCAGCTCGATTCCATGTTCTGCCGTCTTGTTAAGTCCTCGGTCGATTCACAAACAATACGACTCGATAAAATCCTTATGGATATTGCAGGGAAACTGGTTAACCTGCAGACCAGGTCCCGGTCGAAAAAGGTAGCGGAAATTCACTATGATCTCGGCAACGATTTTTACCGTACAATGCTCGATCCCTATATGCAGTATACCTGCGGATACTGGGCACATGCTGATACCCTCAGCGATGCGCAGCGGGACAAACTCGATCTTGTCTGCAGAAAATTGCATTTACAGCCAAAAGAAAAGGTGCTCGAAATGGGTTGCGGCTGGGGCGGCTTTGCCCGATTTGCGGCTGAACACTACGGTTGCCATGTCACGGCCGTTAACATTTCAAAAGAGCAGGTTGCCTATGCACGCACATTCTGTAAAGGCCTCCCGGTGAAAATCGTTCACAGCGATTACCGTGATGTCAAAGGACAGTATGACAAGGTTGTCAGTATCGGTATGCTTGAGCATGTGGGGTATAAAAATTACGAAGCTTTTACGAAACATGTGTTTAATTGTCTGAAACCGGGCAGTATTGCGCTGATTCACTCAATTGGCAACAATACCTCATCGGTTTCACAGGATCCCTGGCTGGACAAATACATTTTCCCCGGCTCAAAATGCCCTTCAATCCGCCAGATTGCCGAAGCGGGCGAACCGTATCTGATCATGGAAGACTTGCATAATTTCGGTACGGATTATGACCGTACCCTCATGGCATGGTACGACAATTTTATCGCGCACTGGCCGCAGTTTGAAAGCACCTACGGCAAACGCTTTTTCCGGATGTGGTCCTACTACCTGCTCATGTGCGCCGGGCTGTTCCGTGCCCGTAAAACCCAGCTCTGGCAGATTGTTTTTTCCCGCGGTGGTGTTGAAGGAGGGTATCGATCGATTCGGTAGCACAGTATGAACGGAAAAAGGAGGCGCTTGCAGCGCAGCTGAAACAGGCCGACGGTGCAGTGGGCCTTAATAAACGTGATTCAAATCTCTTCCGTGAACGCCACCGGCGGAAACATACCCGCCTTGACGTACGAGATCTGAATCGGGTAATCGCCATTGATACTGAGAATCAGCTCGCCCGGGTTGAAGGTATGACGCCGTATGACGCGGTGGTAGATGCCGCTCTTCCCCATGGTCTTATGCCCTGCGTGGTACCCGAGCTCAAGTCAATCACGGTCGGCGGCGCGATAAGCGGCGTGGGCATTGAATCGTCTTCCTTTAAATACGGATTCGTGCATGAAACCGTGGAAACAATGGATATTCTGCTCAGTGACGGCAGAGTTGTCACCGCTACAAAGACAAATGAATACCATGATCTTTTTTTCGGTTTTCCCAACTCATACGGCACTCTTGGTTATATTCTCAGCGCCGTAATCAGGCTGATACCGGTAAAGCCATTCGTAAAGCTGACCCATATTCGCTTTAACGATATCGAGGAATATTTCAACACCGTTAAATCACGCTGCCGTGAATCATACGATTTCATAGATGGCGTTGTTTTTGCGGAAAAGGAGCTTTACCTTACTCTCGGACAGTTTACCGATTCGGCGCCATATACAAGCGACTATACGGCAATGCAGATTTACTATAAATCGATCCGCACCCGCGATACCGATTATCTCTCAACCCGTGATTATATCTGGCGCTGGGATTCCGACTGGTTCTGGTGCTCACGGGTATTCGGCGTGCAGCATCCTCTCATCAGAGCTCTTTTCGGCAAACGTATTCTGAACTCCCGATTTTACATGAAACTGGGACGGATTAATAAACGGTTGCAATTTCTTTCAACGATAAAAAAACTGTTCCGTATACAAACCGAATCGATTATCCAGGACGTTGAGGTACCGATAGAGCATGCTGCCGATTATCTGCGTTTTCAGCTAAAAGTAATCCCGGTCACACCGGTATGGATATGCCCCATGCAATCGACCGCACAACAATTCGATTTATATATCACCAAACCGGAAAGCCTGTATATCAATTTCGGTTTCTGGCAGATAATCAAATCGACCCATCCTGCGGGATACTTTAACAAACTGATTGAAGAGAAGGTTGAAACGCTCCGGGGGAGAAAGTCACTCTACTCAGAATCATATTACCCCGAGGAGAAATTCTGGGAACTCTACAATAAAGAGGCATACTTCACGCTGAAGGAGAAGTATGACAAACGGGGGATGTTTAAAAATCTCTATCAGAAGTGTGTGTTGAAAAGATAGTGCTTTTTCTATTTATTGTTCTTAATCCCAATCACTGTCTTATATTTTTTCGGTTTCACACCGATACCATTGCGTACCGTTACGATACACAGATAGGTCCCCTGTCCGACAAACCGTCCGTATTTGTTTCTGGTATCCCACACCGCACACCATGCCTGCTTTGATTCATGCTTGTTGTAATTCAGCGGCACCTGTTCCAGTAAAAGATTTCCCACGGCGTCAAATACTGACATCTCAGCGGATATTGAATCGGGATTATTGACATAGCCGAACGGTATCAGCAGGACTGCCATATCATTTTCTGCAGGTGCACCAGCGTCCTCAAGCGTCGCTGAAATATTATATCCGTCGGAGCTGTTCCACACCTGTGCTTTTTCAACCATTTTCTCACCGGCGCCGAACGGGTTGGGATAGACAACTATATCAAAAACATATTCGTAGGGCATGACAATTAACGGTACCGGCCGCGTAGCCAATGATTGCGTCACCGGATTCATATCCTTGATTCCGGTCTGCGCCTGAACCCAGAGGGAATCGCCGGTTATCGGAAAGTACTGTCTCGAATCTTTAAGCACCGTATCAACCTTAAACACCATCACTTTACCTGCAGCCTGGGTAATGAGCTGCGACTCCATTTCCATACTGAACTGCTCACTGATTACCGTATGAAACAGGAATGGCTCCGGCCACGCTGACGAGCTGGTTGACGGTACCTCGATTTTCTCGGAAAAGGTCACTTCAAGTGTATCAGGTACATCATCATCGACATTATCCGGACCGATGAGCGCAGGCCGGAACAGGCCTCGTGTCGCAACCGGCGCCAGACTGTCGGCTATGGGTACTTCACCGGCAAGAACAATCACACTGTTACCGATTTTTGTTCCCTGCGTTACCTTGAAAATATCATTATCATCAACAGCGGTGTTGGGATCCACACCTGACTGGGATACACGGACCTCAAATCCATCAGCTGTGGCTGTAAAGCTTGCCGCAGTAAGTGCTGCAAAGGAACGATGGCCCGGCAAAGCAATGTTAGCCGCAAGATCGGTAAAGATAAAAGCATCCGGCACTGCATTCATCCTCACCCTGATAAGGTCGATAAAACCATCTGGCCGGGCGTCAGTTTCCAGATACACTGCTGAAACGATGCTGTATGCATTATATACACTGAGTGGACGTTTGATATTATTTACGACACTCTGTTCTACGCCCTGTGCGTCATTGACATTATTACCTGCATAAATCCAAATTGAATCTCCTGAAGAGGGTGTTATATTATCAGTAAAATTCACCACATAAAATGTCACCTTGTTGCTGTCATTAAGCACTTCGGAGACCTCGACAAGATACTCCGGATCAGCCGATGTCCAGAACTTAAATGGGTGTTTCTCCGAAATACCGCTCATGTCTTCAGAGAAATACACAATGAGTGTATCACTGACACTTATAGAATTAAAGCTGTAATAGTCAGCCTCGTAGATCACCGCTCCCATCCCGTCCGAAATGGTAATATCCGATGTCTCCATCGTACCGGTCTTCTCGTTAGGCTGGGTAATCGTTGCCTGTCCCCAGGCCGCACCTTTGGAAGTCACATATTGTTTTAATGTATACCCCGTTACTTTCCAGCCGATTTTGACACCTTCAAAAATGTTGAAAGCAGAGCCGTCTACAGTCATTGTAACCGGTGAGCCGTTACTCGCAAGCCACGTAAAAGTAAAGGTCATGGTATCAAGATCCACCTGCTTGACACTCTTGTTCATGGTCATGACAATACTGTCCATGGTTCCCTCACCGTCAACATCAAGGTATTTACCGTCAACCACTTTATAAGTGCCTTTCAGTAAAATTACAACAACCTCCTGATTATTGGACAGTGGCGGGTTATGCTTGTCATCGGCAGGATAAAATGCCTGATCTATAAGTCCGCTGTTGTGGATAAGGTTAACCTTGTCACCCTCCTTAACCGTATTGGCAGCAAAAGAGAAGCGCCAGACCATGGAGGCATTATCCTCCTTATCGGCTGTGAGTGAGGTCACAGCCGTGCCATTGACATTCAGGTACTGATGATTGGCAGCCAGATTCTCTGCAACCGGCTCGGTAAAAGTGACTACCAGCGTGTCGGGATCTCCGGTGTTCTCTTTTTCAAGGAGTACCGCGTTAATCAGAGCCGGGCCGACACTGTCGATAATATCACCCTTAATCATGATGCTCTCCGGAAAATCAAGCTCGGCGTTGCCTTCACCCTCACCGGAAGTTGTATTATCATCAATGATAAAACTCTTGCTGAAAATGGCAACATTTGGATCCGCAACAGTCGCAGTAGTAAAATTGCCCTTCTGGGGCCAGGAATAGCGTATTTCCTCGCAGTCGCCCGGCTGATATGCCGAATCGGAGGTTCCTGTCTGTATGGTAATGGTTATTTTATCACCCATCCCGTCGCCCCGGGTATCCCTGATATAGCCGATACCCCACCGCGGTTCCTTGTTACCAATCTTTTTAAGCGGCACAAACTGGTTAATACTCAGCGGCGGATTATTAACTGTATCAACCACACCACTGGTATGGACTATATTCACCGAATCCTTGTCACCCACCGTACCGGCAGGAAAAATAAACATCCACCGAGTTCCGCTGATAAGACTCGCCTCAGTCGACACCGTTGCCACCGGGGTGTTATTACCAATCTTAAAATTCAGGTATGCGGTATTTGCACTCAGGTTCTCCTTTATCTTTTCAGTAAAGGTGATATAAAGTGTATCGGGAACACCGCTGACACCGGGAATATTGTACACTGCACCGACTCCGTTACTGGAATCGATAGCAGGGCCTATTCTGTCAAGCATATCTCCGGCATAGCTGCTCGTTGCTGAGGGATAGTCAAAGGCGACCTTACCCAGTCCGGCGCCATCGGTTATCGTATTGTCGGCAATAGCAAGACTGTAATTCCCTACCGTCACATTGGCGATATCGGCGTCAATCAGATTGGTCTGGGTGGGCCAGGAGTATTTAAGGTTCTGATACTCTGATAACTCATCGGGGGCATCGCCGGTGCCTTTGGTGAGACAAATCGTTATCTTATCCCCCCAGCCGTTGCCGTGGGTATCCTCGATAATGGCAGAGTCGAGTGTCGGGTAATCAGGTCCGCCGGTTACATGTGTTTTACGCACGATGGTATTGCCGGAACTGTCCGTGACACTGATCCATAAATCGTCACCTGCCGTGGCATCAGGTACTCTTATCTCATAGTTCTGATTGGTATTGGTACCGCCCAAATAGGTACCCTCTTTCCACCATATCCAGTTAAAATCGGTAGTCCATTTTACTATACCGACATTTTTATTGTCCGTAGCATTAACCGGCAGGACAAAATCGTTGCCGTTCATGGTCCCGGTACCGAATGCCATGTATGGATAGTTCTCGTCAAGACCGCTTTGAGAACACCCTCCCACCTTGGAATAATTGTTTATCTGGGTTACCACATCACCTCCGCCGGGCCGATCGCGGCTGCAGTCAAAATACCCCTTGACGGTTCGCAATACTGTAAGGAAATCATATCTGAAGCTGATATTCTCAGTACCGGCAGTTGACGGCGCCTTCCCTTTCAATTTGTCAAATGCAGCTAAGAGCGTGTTATAAATCTCCTGCCGTGTCTGTGTCTGATCATCCGGGTAAAAATGGAGAAGCAGACCACCGTCACCTTGTGTTGCTACAGAACCTCCGTCTCCAAAAAAGAACCGTATCAGTTCATCCTGTGAAATCTGCTCATCATACATTGCAATAGAGAGATCGGTCATACTACGACGCGCGGCGTCAATCAACGTCTGAATAACTTCAAGGATATGAGGCCGGTAGTTGTTATTTCCTTCAGGGAAACGATCACGCGCCAGGGGATCGTTCAGGAGTGACTGATAGTTATTTACATCAAGAAGGGCGGCACACTGTGCCCCGCCAACATAAATGCCAATGTTATAGGTCGGCGCCATTGCCCCGATACCGACATAAGGGTCAATACAATCAGCCAGGGTCTCTTTCCAGCAGAGATCCTCTGCATAGGCATAGAAATCATAATTGGCATACTGTACCATAGCAGAAATAACGAATGAGTTTACTACAAAAGCGGAGTTGATGGGCGTTGAGCTGACGCCGCAGTAATACCCCATAAAAGAGGTGGTATTTATACCGCTCGAAGCAACGTCCTGCGCACTCGCAAGCTGAGCGGCGTACCGTGGGTAAAACTTTGGATAGGCAATAGCCCGGTCAACACCGGTAGGCGATTCAACCTCAAAACAGCCATATGCACCATCGGTATTTACCCCGATATAATTGGCGCCGCCACCGGTAACACCGGTGAATGTCTCTTTCGCACCAAATCCCAGCTGCCACTGCATATCAACATGGAAATACTCCTGGCCCATAGCAAGAGTCATCATATAAATAAGTGAGGCATTTGAGCCGTATGGATCAAAAATCACCGGTGTCATATTTACACTGAACTCGGTGCTGTCAAGAGGGAGCAGTATCTGTGTTTCACCCAGGTAGGTATCCATAAAACCGCCGGAGTATTTGCCACCATTCACTCCAAGACTGTCATAATAGGGCTGATTGAGAAAATCAAGCCAGCGATAGTCGGGATTATAAAAATTGGGCAAAGCAAGAAGGCTGTCTATCTGATCCACAGTAATCGGATCTTCATCATCAGGATCGTCAGGGTCACCGGAGCTACCTGTTTTAAGAAGGATATATGGCTCATACGGCGGGTCAGTAAGGGCAGCCTCTCCATTACTTACCCATTGAAATGAGATAGGTGCCCAGTCATTGGTGACTGTCAGTTTAATAACCGACTGCTGGTTGTTCCTGTGAAATCGCCCCTCAGTTTCTATTTTACCGTTGAGTGTCCGCTCACTCATGACTACGGTAGCGCCGAGCATATTCACGTTTGCCCAATGATACGTATCGGTCCATATTCGGAATCCACCGAGTTGCCATGGACGATTGGTCGTATTAAAAAAATGGGGGTTGGGTATGGCTCCCGCATCAATTCTGACACCGGCATCGGCAAAAATGTTACATAACGCACCACATAGCAGTACGATAAAAGATGTAGATTTTAAAATCTGCATTCTTATACCTTCTCCCATCTTGAATTAAAATCAGTCACTGAAAAACAGTGAATTTCCCTCTCTCACATGTAGCAGTAATTTTTGCACGGAATGGATGGTATATAATGATTACACTAAATTGTCGTGTTTATAATTATAGAAATTCAATAGATAAATAATTTTATAGAAACCCTAATACTTAAGCGCTTAACACTTTAAGGATAATAAATAAGTCCCCGAAAGCTTTCTTATTCAGGTCTTCTATATATAAATTATACATTATAATTTTCAAATGTGGAAGAAATAATGATTTTTAAGCGAATAATAACACAATTAATAAGTTTTTAATTGGGTACTTTAATTTGTTGCCATAATTATTCAGGGGATGCCCCTGACGGTTCTTGTTTTTTTAAAAACATATATGGGCTAAAACCAATCTTTAGGAATTGGGAAAACCGTTGAAACGGATTAAACCTATAATTAATAAGAATAGCGGTCAACCGGCGCTGATGCTTGCGGCACCTCGACTCAGGCATATTGCATGCGCCAAATGGAGTAAGAAAGGTAATCTGAATATTACTTTGCTAAAATACATAGAATTTATCAGAGAACAGGTTAATTAAAATCACCGCGCTCCACACTCGTCCAAGGGAAAGTGAGGCAATGAAACAAACACAACACCTTACAACTAATTGAGAAAAGATAAAAAATGCAAATTATACCAATAAGAGAATTGACTTTAAAAAAATACTTTTTTTGCTTTTTGCCTGGCGTATACTGTCGTATAATGTAATAATTAACACAGTCCCGGAATACCTGGAAATACAAAGTTTTTAAATAAACACACCTGTTTTATTCTACAATATCACCACCCCACAACTGCTCGAGAAATATTTTCCAGGGTAAAATTTCAATATCATCTTCAGTTTTACGGGGGGGCCGGATCAAGTGAAACGACAATAAATCGCGGTGGTTTGAATTCTTCCCGAAACGCTCTGGACAAAAAGGGAACAATGGAAGTTTAACAGTCTACGATTCAGTACCGGTCATGACTCTCTCACCTTCCCGTATCAAATTTGATACCGACTGAGAGCTTATATCCAAATACCGCGCTATTTCACATACGGGAAATTCATAATGACGATTCGCCATAAAGGCAAATACTTTACGCACCTCGGATTGTACATTGTTTCTTCCTCAACCCGCAGTAATAAATGGTAATGATTGTCCATTAAACACCACGCATAGAGAAGATATCCCGATTTCTGAAGTTGCTGTTCTACAGTATTTAAGAAAAAATTACGACCATCATCAATCAGAAAAATCTTCTTACCCTCATTTCCCCGGGACATGATATGGTGAATTGCTCCCGGTACTATTATCCGTGCTTTGCGTGGAATAAGTTAAACATACATTTTAAACTGATAAACTTCCACCGTCCCACTTTTGTCCCACTTTTCACAAAGAATCACTCTGCCAAACCCCAAATAAGTGCTTAAGCTATAATAATCCTTCAATATCCCTCCTCCGCTTCTTTGAGAGAATTACTTTGCAAAACCCGTAAATTAGAAAGGGTGAGTGTTACAGCTGTTTACACGAGTAAACAAAAATTCCACCGTTATACCACTGAAACATGCGATATGATACGGGTTTGGGTATATTAATGTTGCAGGTTTCTTTCTATATTATCTGTTCCCACCTTTATTTACTTCTACCGCAAACAGAGGGATCAAGGGTGGCGGTTTTAAAAAATTACTATCATATCTAATACGGAGGGGTATGATGAAAAAATTATTTTTCTCTATTGTTATTGTATCAGTTTTTCATCTCGTTACTTTTGCGGAGTTTACTTCTGAAATTTCTTTTCCTGAGCTGAATATCGCTCAACAAAACGGCCAGGTAAAATTTATCGGCCACACACTCGACAATAATCCCGGGTATCCACAACTGCCGATTGTGGTATATACATTCCTGCTGCCACCGGATGCTGACCTGTCAACCGTTACATACCGTATCGATGGATTGGAAGAGCAGATATACAAGGTACCATCTCCCATAGAACCAGCATCACCACCTGTTTATAACAATGAACGTATGTGGCCTGAGGACAGAACAATTGTAAATGGCAAAGCTGTCGAGGTCTATGAAAACAATCAATTTTATCCAAACTCACCGGTAAACATTACTGGCAAAGGAATGCTGCATTGTTTCAAGCTCGTGCAGGTTCGCGTGCATCTGTGCACTTATAATCCGGTGCAGGGGATAATCCGTGCCGTTAAAAAAGGAACGATCAGCATCTCCGTGTCCCGCAATAAAAACCACCCTCCTATTGTGTACCCGGTTCCTAAAAAGATGAAAAAATTTACCGAAAGACTGGTCGTTAACTATTCAGATGCCATACGGGAGTATATATCGATAGCTCGATTTACCGATACGGCAACATACGCAATTATGGTCGAAGAGAATATTAAAGAATCTTCCACAAAACTGGCAGATTTTGTTGCATCCAAAGAGAAAAGAGGCCTTAATGTTAAGGTCATAACAGAATCCGACTGGGGTGGCGGTTCAGGGGAAAAAGCATCAGAAAATATACGTAAGTGGCTAAAGGATAATTATAAAGAAATGGGGATTGCATATGTTCTGTTGATTGGCGATCCCATACCCAGTAATGGTGCTGTTCCAATGAGACAAGATAACAGAGCCTCGCCAACAGATTATTATTATAAGGATTTATCAAACACCTGGCCCGATAAGGATGGTTTCGCGGAAGTCAGCGTTGGAAGAATCCCTGTATACGATGAGAGTGGAATAGAAACTCTCGATAAAATTTTAGAGAGAACTACCACATACGAAAACCAGCCGGTAGCAGAAACAGTATGGAGAAAGAATGCTCTTTTTGCAGCAAAGCCTTTTGATAATACCGCAAAAGGATCAAAATTGTTTGAGGAAATTAAAGAGAAGTATGTCGATCCCTCAGAATGGGAATGCTATCGCATTTACGATGATAATGAGGGTGATCCAGATGAATCAAGCTGTAACGAATCAGCGGTTAAAGCCGCGTGGAAAGCTAATCCGTATGGACTGATACTCTGGCATACTCATGGCATGCCTACTTCCGCCTCAGGTATCATGTCAGTCGGTACTGCAGAGAATTTTGATGATCAATATCCCTCTTTTGTGCATATGGGAAGTTGTTCGAATGGAAAAATTGAAACAGAAAATAACCTCACCTATACCATGTTGACACATCATGCTGTCGGTGCGATAGGCGCGACACGAATGACCTGGTATGACAGCTACAATGGCTCCTGGGAAGGAAATACCGCAATACAGGGAATGATTTTTATGACAGGTAAAGGAATGATCGGGGATTCCCTTTCAATGGGTGACGCCCTTATCCAGGGAGTTGCTGATTCTGATTTGGAGCATTGGGGTAATATTTTTTCTTTTAATCTGTATGGAGATCCAGAGGTTGGTATATATTCTGTAAAAAATCCGACAACTGTGCAACCCGACATCTCTGACATTGTTCCTAAAACGGGAGAGCCAAAAATTTTATCTGCCCTGGCTGGACAAAGAGGAGTTACTTTGCTGGTACCTGTTTCCGAGGGAAAGTATCGTGTGACTATATATACCCTTTCTGGAAAGGAAATAATCTCTCTTGCTCAGGAAACAGCACACCCGAGAAAACTACACTCTTTTTCCTGGTCCGGAATTGATAAAAATGGCATTTTCTGTGGGAATGGAACATATATTTTTAGAGTAGTAAGTGGAAAGGAAAACAGGACGATTAAAACACCAATAATCTGGTAGATGTGAAACGGAAAAACAACTATTACTATCATGTATTTTTAAAAATGGTGTCTGTCCGAAAATAAACTGTTTATCGGCATTCCAGTACGGCTTTAAGCCGGAATCGAGATTTGGGGTGCAAAAGAAAGCCTGGATTCCCGCTAAAAGCATTCGAGAAAGGGGAAGAGACAAAAACAGACTGTTGCTGAAAGCAACTTTTACCTTACCCTTGAGAACGAATGTGACAATGAATAATGACAATGACGTTTCCGGACAAGCACTAAATAACTACAAACCTTGGGGGTATCATGCGCAAAAAAACACTCTTTGCTATAACCACTGTTCTGGCACTCTTCGTCACACACCTGTCATCTCAGCCACCGAGCAATTATGATTTACGGGATCTCAATCTGGTAACTTCGGTCAAAGCACAGAAGCAGTCCACCTGCTGGGCTCATGCCACCGCCTCCAGTATTGAAGGTAATCTTCTGGTCACCGAAAACTGGAAAAATGCGGGCGAAACGGGTGAACCCAATATCGCGGAGTATCACTATGACTGGTGGTTTGGATTTAATAAAGCCTGGAACGGTGATTTCGAAGGCGGTAATTCAACCGGACTCAATATTCACAGCTGGGGGGATTTTAAAATGTTCTGTGCCTATATGTCGCGACTGGAGGGGCCGATTCGTGAAGTAGATGCGCCAGGCGACAACGCAGGCAATATACCCAGCCAGACCACAATCCCTTTATACAAAGAGTCCTATCACCGATGGTACATTACCGATATTTGCTGGTACTATATTGATGGTGACGGCCCCTTTGGGAGCCTTAAAAATATAGATACCATTAAGAACGTTGTCATGAGAAACGGGGTCACTGCAACCAACTACAACTGTATCAGCTCCTCAACCGGTTCCTGGAACGGACTCTCCACCTATTATCAGCCTCAATCCAACTCCGCCGGTTCGAATCACAATGTCGGAATTATCGGTTGGGATGATGAATGCGTGACCAAAGCCTCCCAGAAAGGCGCATGGCTCCTTAAAAACTCCTGGGGAACGAATAACGAGCCCTATTTCTGGATTTCCTACTATGATAAGCACTGCTGCCGGCAAATCGATGAGAGTTGTGTATCATTCCATAATGTGCAGCCGTTACCGTATACCGGCGTATATTATCACGATTACCACGGCTGGCGCGGTACTTTTAACAATGCAAAAGAGTGCTTTAATAAGTATATCGCCAAAGAGACCTCCGGTGAATGGCTTATTGATGTCAGTTACTTTACCACGACTGACCATGAAGAGTGGGAAATCAAGATATACGATAATTTTACAAATGGTGAACTCCAGGATGAACTCGCCTCAGTTTCCGGTTATAATGACCACATCGGGTATCATACAGCAAAACTGAGCAATTTTGTCACCTTAAAAAGTAACGATGATTTCTATATTTATTTGAAAGTGAAAAACGGCGGTCTTGCTTACGACAGAACAAGCTCTCCGTTTAATCCGGAAGGCAAGGATGTCAGGGTTGATGCGGTAATACCGTCGAAATCAGAACCGGACCAGAGCTATTACCGGACAAGCCCGACCTCAGCGTGGACAGATCTGTATGAGTACGAAGAAACCATTAAAGCCAACGGCCAGTCAGTAGATTGCCAGGGCTCGCAGAATTTCTGTCTTAAAGGCTATATTATTGATACGATGCCGACAGGAATAGAAGACATTCCAGCTCTTGAGAATACACCGTTCCGGTTGGATAATTATCCCAATCCCTTTTTGTCGCATACGACTGTTAGTTACACGGTTACAAAAAACAGTGCAGTATCTCTTGCCATATTCAATGCGCGCGGAAGGAAGGTATATTCCTTTGCAGAACAAAAACATGCTCCCGGAACATATACAAAAATCTGGCACGGTACTGATAATACCGGGAGGTTATTGTCAAGCGGTATCTATTATGCGGTGCTGACTGCTGAAACCCTAAAGGGTATACTGACTGAGAAAAGAAAGATGTTTCTAATTAAATAGAATTTTGCCCATATCCCTCCACTCTCTTTATCCGCCTATCTTTTCGTAAAAGAGTGCGAGCTGCTGCCAGGCAAGCGGCGTATCATACGCATTCAACTATGAAATATGCCGTATAAGGGATGTCGATACCGCACCGGATGAAAATATTTACCTCTATGGTTTCTCCTGCAACTTTATTAATAAAGGCAGTGCCGGTACCTATTCCGGCTATTTTGACGGCTGGCGTCTGTCTGATGAGCCGGGCCTTCCCAACCTCGTTGACAGGGATGCATCGCTGCAGGGTATGGCAAGTCAGACAAGCTGGATGGACGGGTATGAGAAATACTATAATGCAATGCATAACCGGTATATTACATCCGACAAAATCAACTGTGAAAGCAATAGCAGTATTGAAACAATGAAACAGTGGCTCTTTGATCATGCCGACGGTTCTGAAATCGGTGGCGTGTTATGTTTTCTTGCCCGGTCCGGCCAGACAAAGGGTACCCTGCCGTCAGGCTCTCCTGAAGCGGGACATACCTATATCGAAAAATTCGGCACCAGCGGCGGCCACTGTATGACTCTGGTGGGCTACCATGACGAAATCTTCTTTTGATTTAAACCTGAACGGTACCATTAAGCAGCAGGAAAAGGGTGGATTCCTCATGGTCAATTCCTATGGAACCAGTTACGGTACCGAGGGACGGGCCTATATCCCGTATGAACTGTTTCTTAATGGGTCCATGAAAAGCAGCAATGTACACGGTATCATCATCCATAAGGAATTCAAACCCCTTTTAACGTATAAAGCGACAATAACCCGCAGCGACAGAAACGATATTGAAATAATCCGGGGTTTTTCCACCAATATCAGCGCTACCACACCATCAAAAACATATACATACAGAGAAACCTTTTCCGACGGCGGCGGCAGCGGCAGGATCAACAGTTTCCCGGTTCTGGACTATACCGGCGGAGAAGTAAAAGAGTATACCTGCACGCAAACCGAAGTGACTATTTCTAGCGGCATTACTACCCTGTCGGTTGTCTGCGATGCCACAAAAATAAACAAGGGGAGCAAAATCTTTCATGCCACGCCGCAGTTCTATGTATCACCCCTTACAACGGGCAGCGACATCATCTTTAAATTTACGCCCCGTAATGCGCATTGCGCAGTGTTAAGAGTGGTTACCATTCACGGACGACTGGTGTATGAGCAACCTTTTACTGTTACCGGGGACAACACTTTTTCATGGGATATAGTTAATAACGCCGGTCAGAGAGTCGCAAAGGATAAATATATCGCACAGATTGAGCTGACCGATGAAAAAGGAGTAACCAATACCCTGTATACTCGGTTTTATGTGATGCGCTAAACGGTTTTGTTACCAGAAGCGTCCCCTAAGTTACCGGAGAGGGACTTAGAGAACGCTCTTCGAAATTAGACATTATCATTAATCATTCCTAAGCTTAAAAAATACCAATCTAACGGTTGAACCTATTACGTCAACTTTGTACTTCGTACTCCGCTATTCGCCAATCGTCAATCATCATTCTCTTTTTACACTGCCCGCCATTTAAAACTAACCGGAAAAAATACAGGCAGCGCTATTACTCCGTGGCACTAACCAATTGATATAAAACATATTATACAGAAAAAACTTTACGCCTTGAAAAATATTGCATAAACGCGTATAATTAAATAGAATACCCCATCCAACTGAAAGGTTGGATTTATGGCTTTAATGAACGATGTGCAGATTGAGGTTAAAAACGGCTGTCTGTGGACCCTGATGCCGCGATTTATTGACTCAGAGAATCAGGAACAGATCCAGGACAGTATCGAGCATAAACTCGACAACTCTATCGACCGGGTTGTCATGGATCTGCAGAATGTGGTGAGCATCAGCAGTTTCGCTATCGGCCTCATTATGCGTATTCGGGGAATTCTTGAAAAAAAGAACTGCTCCCTCTACTTTATTAATGTCTCAGACAGCTGCTATGAGCAGCTGGAAACGGTGAATCTCCATAAAATATTGCCGGTTCTGGACTGAGCGGAATCTGTCGAATACTTCCCTGTTTTTTCGGTAAGGATAACAGCATTCTTACCCGTTTTCTTCTTGGCTGACTTTCCGGACTACTTGGAAACAATCTCAATACCCTGTCCATCTCATTTGTTATGCAAACGTAGTCACTAAAAATTCAGGGACTCCCCGTAATTTTAATCTTGGTAAGCGTTCCCGGTACATTACAGGATATTGAAACCTTAATACATGCAATCTCCATATCTCTCGCAATGGTTTTCGTGGCTATGAACAATCAGGGCTGGAGATATCTCATGTGTTTCTGAAAATCCTTATTATACTTATTGAATGGAAAAAATAATTTTATAAAATGTGATCACAGTCACAGACAAGGAAGAATACGGTATATATATTTACTATTAATGGTGATACAGTAACAATGCTTTAAATGGAGGAATTATAACCGCCAAAAGAGGTTTAAAAACTATTTTACATTTGATCCGTGATGATTTGTATAGTCCCAGAAAAAATGAAGAGATTATCCAGCAAAACCTGTTGAATAGATTCGTTTTTACTTCTTAACTGCTTAATGTTTATTGAATTAACAAGGAAAGATGTTTGTCATGACCGGTAGTAAAATAATAACTTTATCTGTCGTTCTGATTATGTGCTTTTTTATGATTCATATTTTCTGTGGTGACCCGATCAAACCCGATTTCACCTATAAACCGGAAATAACCGATAACTCCATAAAATCCATTGGTAAAAGTGAGGAAGGTTCCTATTTCATTTTATATATACATCTTGATCAGGGGGATGAGCCAGTCTCATATCAATGGCTTAAAAACGATTCAATAATGCCGGAAGATACAATTGACAGTCTCTATTTTGAGCCCTTGAAACTGACGGATAGCGGAAAATATCGTTGCATTGCTAAAAATGAAATTGGCACAGACACATCGAATATTTTCATATTATCAGTCATTACAGAGATTGATGATACTATCAAACCTGATATTCAACTGATTTCACCGCAGGACAGTTCTGTGATGTCCGATAAATCTTTACCCCTCAATTTTAAAGTCACTGATTCAAGCGGTATAGCGTTGGTCACAGTGAATAATGACACAATTACTTCACCCGACAGCATGTATACCGATACGATCAAGCTGGAAGAGGACACCAATACGGTCACTATAATTGCCATTGACAAGAGTAACAATACAAACAGCGATACACTTCATCTCACTTATATATATGACTCTACGTTCGTTGATACGGTAAAGCCCCTTATATCTCTTATATCACCGCAGGACGGTGCAGTGTTGAATGATTCTTTAATTGATGTGCAATTTTCAGTCACAGATAAAGGTGGATTATCGGAGGTAACCGTGAATGATTGTACGGTGATATCCTCCGACACCATGTATACCGCTGCTATCAAGCTCAATGAAGGGGAAAACTCCATAACAGTGAAGGCCGTTGATAATACCGGTAATACGGCAATCCTCACATTCAGTGTGACTTATAATCCAAACTTTGTTGATACAATCCCGCCTGCAATAACTCTAAATGCCCCTACACAGGGGACACAGACGAATAATCCATCAATAGATATAGATGTCGACGTCGATGATGATTTCAGCGATGTGGCCTGGGTAACCATTGACGGTGATACGGTCAAGCCTTCACGGGAAAATTATAAGCATACCGTTGATCTGTCTCCAGGAATCAATTCAATTGTTGTTATGGCAGGAGATAATTCATCAAATAAGAATAAAGATTCTCTTATCATAAAAATAATCTATGATAATCAGAAGCCTGCAGTAAAGCTCCTTGACCCGTCGATAAATAATTCAGCTATCGGCAGCAGCTCGAAACGGGTGCATGTTATTGCCAGGGATAATTTCGGCATTTCCACAGTTACATTTTCAATGGGTACCAATAACTTTACGTCAACCAAACAAAATGACTCCACCTGGTATGCCGACATTACCGGATTGCAGGCGGATATTTTCAACACTATCGATATTACCGCAGAGGACTCCGCAACCAATAGTGAAACAATACAGGTCAAGATAAAATATGATCCCACAATTGAGGACAAGGAGCCACCTGCGATGACCCAGACAAACGGACCCGTCAATGGCGATCGGGTAACATCGGCTGAACATACCATTCAATTTTCCATCTCTGATGATAATGATGTGGCAGCCGCATGGTATACGCTTGACGGCGTAAAAGAGGATATGCCCCATATCAGCGGCGATATTTATGAATGCTCTGTAAACCTGGGAACCACGTATGGTGAAAGAACCATTACAATAGGAGCTAAAGATAACTCCACCAATCAGAATCAGGATTCCACAAGCATTACAGTGATCTACAACACATCAATCACTGCCGTAACCAACAGTGCACCGACGAACGGAGAATCGGGTGTCTCTCTCAATCCGACATTGCAATGGACCGGCGGTGAAGACGCTGACGGCGATACTGTTACCTATATCGTCTATTATGGAACATCATCAAACAACTTTGATAAATCAATTGACGCAGGAACAGATAAATCGGTTGCTGTTTCAAGCGCACTTACTGAATCGATAAAATATTACTGGAAAGTTACAGCCTATTCAGCTACCTTTCCGGAAGACAGTATTTCAAGTAATGTGACAAGTTTTACAACGGTATTTATTAATGATCCACCCGTACTTGTCTCAGTAAGCAATCAGACAATAAACGAGGATTCCAATATTTTACTAACTATGAGTATGGTGACGGCCACAGACGTTGACAACGAGCAGGATGAACTTTCGCTTATTATTGTTGATGGGTCACATTACACTGTGAACGGCAATCAAATAGTACCTGAAAAAGATTATGATAATGACCTTATTGTTCCATTAAAAGTTTTTGACGGTGAAGATGAATCGAATTTAAAAAATATGACCATTACAATAAATCCGGTGAATGACGCACCTGTTTTAAATGCAGTTACTTCCCAGACCACTGATGAAGACACACCCATTACTATTACAATGGACATGGTTACCGCAACGGATGTCGACAATTCTCAGGCGGAGCTTTCACTGTCCATTGAGAATGGCATTAACTATACAGTTGATGAATCAAAGGTAACACCTTTCAACAATTATTTCGGCTCACTGAATGTCCCGGTTAAGGTAAATGATGGAACAGATGAATCAAACGCGAAAACAATGACAATAGATGTTTTACCTGTCAATGATGCACCATCTATCAGTTTTGTAGCGATACAGAATGAATACCCTTACCCCAGTGATAATAAAATACAATTTGTTATGCATTTTAATAACGTTGAAGGATACGAGGAAGTGAAGAATATACGATTGTATGTAAATGGTTTACAAAAACTATCTACCACTCCTACAAGTAATTCTGATATTTCTTATGTTTGGGAAATAATACCACAAGCCGGTGTTCTTGGAGAATATACTATTAAAGCAGAAATTACTGATAATGGAAATTTAACAGGGCAGGTATTAAAAACTATCAGCCTTACTGGTTCTTATGCTCTTGACGAATGGTCAGCCAAACAAATTTTATCACAGAATACGGTAAATGAAAAATATTTTAACATAATTTTTGGTAAAAATAATGATGGTCGAATTAATGGTATTTATATGGACCCATTTGCAACTGAAGGTGAAGAAATCACCAACGTAACTGATCATGTTCAAAATTTAACGGAGTTGGAATATTTTACATTTGCCGGTGAAGCTCCCATTTCATTATATGCCATATCGGAAGGTATTCGGAAATGTAAAAAAATTAAACGTATTTCTATTTTTGGAGGCCACATTTCTGAATTGCCTTGGCGCGGAGATGACTTAAAAGACACACCATTGGAACAATTAAACATTACAAGTACTAAGTTATGCGATACAGATACTGAATGGGCACAATGGCTTGACTACTGGGTAGAGCAGGGATTATTCTGGGAGAATTGGATAGATAGTCAGGATTGTGATTAAAATAATAATTTGTAAAGGGAACCAGAATGTACAGGCTCCCTATTATTTTTATTGTTATTTAACAAACATGCATTTCTTACCGATTGTAAAATTTTGTGCATTCATTTTTATTATATAGAGACCAGGCGGGGTCGAATGAAGGCCCTCCCACCTGGAGACATAAGAACCAGGTGAAAACTTTTTTGATACCAATGTTTTCAATTCTTCACCGGCAGCGTTAAATACTTTTATACTGATAAAGGATGTGATCGGTACTTCAAATGATATATCAGCCGTTGATAAAGATTTTTTGAATTGCGGTACATGTAAAGTAAAATCTGTTACTACTTTATTTCCGCCTGAATGAGACCCGGTTATCCCATTGTTAAAAGTTACCTTAACGCTGTCAAGTGTTTTATTACCTTTCATGTCAGCAGCCTCTACGCATATCCAATAATCGCCATCACCATACAATGCTGTATTCAGGGCATTATCCTTATCATTTAGCTGTATGGTTGAGTCTCCTCCGCTGTTGGTAATGTTATGCAGATGGTGCCGATCTCTATCGAACCAGCCAATAGCAGGAAAACTCTGGTCTAATCTGTACATTACCGGAAGTAATAGGACATAATCAGTGTATGGCTTGCTGTTGTATTTCCTCATATATTGATTACGTACAAATCCAAGGGTTCTATCCTTTACAATTTTATTAGTTTCAACAAAGCGTATCCAATAATAAATTGAGTAAGCCGGTTGTGTCCATGGTGATTGGCCGATAACATCCGAAATATGAACATAAATATCTATTTCACCTTCCAGTTCATCGGGCTTCAGCCAGGTTACAGTGGAATTATCGTTAGTGCCAAATCCCAGTTTTGAATAACTGAAAGCTTTTAGAATAGTAGGAGGAGAATCGTCTGCAATAGGCCTGAGGTATGTTTCCGGATTGCACACATTATCCCATTCGTTACCATCGTTAACACTCCATTCCATACCAACATCACGAATATGTGAAAAGTGAAGATGAGACCCTTTTACAAGTGAACTACTCCACGGTACAATGGTTCCGAGCTTTTGATATTTTTCTACATCTTGCCCCGGTCTCACTGTGATACTGCTTTGATTAAGATGTGCATAGAGCCATCCATTTGATGCTTCAGACACATTTACAGTACACACTGCTGTTCTCCAATGTTTTGCGCTATTATTCATAGTCTGATAACATTTGCAAATACCCGCTTCAACCGCAAAACATTCCTGATTTTCATATACATCCATATCCAGTCCCTGATGCATATAAGCGCCACTTACCCCGGTATACGATGATACCGGCTGGCAATAACTGTTCCAGTGATACTGCGGCTCATCAGGCGGATCAAATGGCCATGGAATTTCATATCTGCTCCCGTCAGTATTGTAGTTATATCGTATCTTGCTGGTATCAAGTAGATATTTCTCTTTGGAACATTCTTTTTCCGAAGTAACGCATCTTTTCTGTAAATTATATGTACGGATAAGTCCATGTGACATTTTTGTCCTGGTGTTTTTTTCGTGAATACCAACCCAGATAGTGGTATTATTCATTTGTACATCCATAAAGGATTTATACCCGGAAACCTTATCTACAAAATGCTTGGTGCATTTTTCAACGTCGCATACAACCAGTTTCCTTCTTCCGATAAATGCAACATTTTTGTCATCCGGTGAGAAAGTGATTTTATATATGTAATTATAAAAAATATCCTCTTTAATTGAACCAATAAGTTTTTCATTCCTATACACTGCAATACCATTTTTTTTAGCTATAGCAACACAGTTTTCATCATTTGAAATCGCAAACTGATTTGTTGGCGGGTAAGTTTCAACATTTCCGTTTTCAAGTGTGATTACCTCAAATCTATCGGGGAAACCTATACCATACTTTTTTCCCGCCGGAGAAAAACCGAAAAGTGAAGCTTTTTTAAAAACTTTTCGATAAAGGAATTTCCCTTTCGGTGAATAAAACCAACTGGTTAAATCCCCTCCTTCTTTATACTGCAATACAGATATGATTATATATCCGGAATTTGAAATTGAAATATCAGGACCAGGAACGGTAGGCAATGTGAAAACAAGCCTATCATTGTTATAAAATTTGAGATTGGTAATTTCACGTCGACTATTTTTGCCGAGACGCTCAGAAAACTGACAGCGGAATTGTCCATTTTGCGAATAAACTCTGTCTCTATAAACTTTTTGGTACATAGTCGGCTTAAAGACACCATGCGGAAGAACCGACAATTCCTCTACTGTTTTTTCTTGAGCATATAAAACAGACAACGCTGAAAATATAAATGCAATTACACCGAATAGAATACGATTCATACTCATCAGGTACCTCCTCCTCGACAAAAAAAACAGGTAAAACAAATTATATAATTTAACCATCTCCACTGTAAAATAAAACGCCGGAGAAACAGCCATAGAAAATGGTTCTCATCACACTGACCCCATATTCAGTGAATGAGAACATGTATATCTGATTGTATTTATGGAAGTTATGAAAATATGGCCCCTTCCCTCGTACATCCCTGCTATATAATATACGAATAAATGGCTATAATTACTATAAAAAGTGGGATTTTCGTGTAGAATGTATGTTTTTCGGGTTGGAGCCGATGGTATAAACAACGATGTCACAGGAATAATTGCATGACTATAATTAAAATGCACATTGAAGTCCCACAAATCCGGTACTGTTTTCCGTGATTAAACGTACAGATGAAAAAGTATTGTTATATATTATCGAGATATAGGATAGCAATTCGCATAATAACAATTTAAAGAGAGGACGGGGGTAATAACTATCATTTATCATTAACTGAGGAGATGCTGATGATTTGGCGAACAATGATACTGTTAATTACTCTCATCGCAGGAACACTTTTGGGTCAATGGGGCATGCCCCCTGAAAACTGGGGAGATTTTCAGATAGGACTAAACAGCCGCCCCGGCGCACCTTCTGCAACAGAGATGAAGAGCGCACTTGCTGCCGGTAAAAAGCTGGATCGCCGGTATGTCTATGCCAATTCCCCTGAAGAAATCTTTCCAGACGGTGCCAATGCGTTTTTGTTCACGTCGTGGCGCAATTATGCCACCGAGTCGGGTTTCTATGACAAAGGCGTGCGCCCCTGCTTTACCGTGTACATGCTGCAGCGCGGCCAGGACGGCCTTGAAGCGGTGAAAAACGGCGCTGCTGATCAGTCCTTCATGCAGGAATACTTTGAAGCTTTACTGGTTATGCTCGACAGTGCAAAAGGCACCCTGCCCATCTATGTCATTGAGCCCGATGTCTGGGGATACTGCCTGCAGGGATTTGAAACCACGCTAGGAGAAGCAAATCTTAACAGTACCTGTCATATTAACGACCTGGGGTTTAACTGGCTCTCAGAATTTGAAAACAAGATACGCGACCTACCCAAGGCGGTTATCAAGACCATAAAAACACGTGACCCTGAGGCATACGCGGGGATACTCATGGCTCACTGGGGATATAATCCCACCGGATGGGGCGAGTTGGTGGACTTTACACCGGATCAGATTAACACAGCCGCTGAAAAGTGTGCCGAATTTCTCGGTAAACTGTTGGGCGATACATATAAAGGTGATTTCATAGGCGTTGAGAAAAACGGTGCTGCTGCAGGCTGGTATGAAGTGGCGCAGGGCACCACCAAGTGGTACTGGAATGATGCGCAGCATGCAAACTGGCTCAACTGGTCCACAAAAATGGCAAAGGCGCTCGATCTCTCGCTGCTCGGCTGGCAGATCAGCGCCGGATATTATAATGAATCAGGCTATCCCACACTACCCAACACCGCAAACCGCTACAAGGATACCTTCTTCCCCTACTTTTTCAAACACGTCGATGACTTTATCCAGGCAGGTTTTATCGGCCTCATGCTCGGCGCCGGGGATCGGGGGGGTGGGTACGGTCTGTACAAAGGATAACGGTACCTATGACAACGGCTACTTCTATGATCAGATGGTGGCATTCGATAAGGGACGGCCTTATGATCTGACCGTTGCCACCGTCATGCAGGATAATGACAAAACAATCCCGCTGTACGGTATGGAAAATATTATTTGTAAATATAATCGGATAACCGGAACTATTGTACTAAACAATTCAGAAGCCATGTTTAATAAACAACTAAAAGTCACACTATTTACACTCTGCGGGAAAATGGCTGCAGTACTCTATGAAGGTAACGCTCAAACGCAACTTGCGCTTCCGGTACATTCTTTACAGCCTGCACAGGGTACTTATTTTGTGCATGTTGCACAGGGGACAGGAGAAAAGATGTATCCCCTTGTGATCGTTGAGTAATGTGTGTATTATATTAATGCGCAATAGTAATCCGTTTCAACATTTTCGGCATTCCCTTAAAACGGATCACATACACCCCGGAAGGCACCGAGGTAAGGTTTACTTCCACCCGATTTGTTTCGACTCCAACAGTTTCCGCGACAACACGACTACCCTGCAACGTATAGAGATCAAATTCCAGCGTTCCCTCATTAAGATCGTTGATAAAAACCGTATTGTGGTAAATCCCGACAATGGGTTTCACTGCATTCTCTTTTGTCATATACATTCCGGTTCCGTCCAGCGGCGCCGGTTCCCGTATCCACGCAAGTACTTTATCATAGCTGACAATACGCACATCCGGTTTAGTCAATGCATATTCAAAGAACTCGACGAGTGCTTCACGGCGCTCCTGTATGTTTGCAACGCATTGCCCGGTCCATTTACTTGAATACTCATCACTGTGTGCCCCGAACAGAAACGGACACCGGTTTCCCTGCAAACGAAGGTCAAGGGTGTGTTTCAGAGTGTTGACAAACTCGGTTTTCGACATCTTTGCGTCAACCCACATGTTATAATCGAGGCCGGTCATCTTGCTTCCGTCGGGTTTCACCACCAGGTGACACCCCATCTCCCACAATCCGGGATGATTACCGATATTGGGCGCAGCCGGACTCCCATTGTCAAGGGTATAGGGCCAGTAATAATTAGACCCGTCCTGATTACTCTGCACCCCTTCCTCAATACTGCAATCATACACAAATTCCTGATTCAGCAGTGCCTGAAATGTATAGTCACTGTAAGCCTGAAAGGGTGTGCGGAAACCGATGATGTTTTCTTCCGGTATTTCCGCGCCGTGTTTTTTCCATTCATCAGGCATATTTGCTTCCCAGTACGGCATCGACGAGGTATCCGGCTTCGGCTTTATCAACCAGCCGGTACACATGCTTATCTCATCCTCCCAGGTACTGAGGCTCCAGCCCTGTACCGACGACACTGAACCGTTCCCTTATTAAAACCGGCATCGACATCAATTACGCTTTCCAGCCCTGAAAATAATAATACATCGGGTTAAAAACAGAAAAAATTATTCTATTAATTTATGATTGATTGTTTAAGTCCTGAAATGTACCATTAATAATATCAATAACTCGAACAATGAGAGAATGTTACCGTTTTCTGCAAGGAGCTTCTGTCATGCCCTACGATCTTGAATCAGTTGCAAAACTGCTTGACGACAACATGCCGTCTCTGTCGCCTACCGCGTCAAAGGTAATGCAGTTGGCCAACAACATCAACACGCCGCCGCCGGAATTGACAAAGGTTATCAAGCTGGATCCGGTACTGTCTGCCAAGGTGCTGAAACTGGTTAATTCCTCCTATTTTGCCCTGCCGAATCAGATCGTTTCGCTTGAAAAAGCGGTCATCATGCTGGGACTGAATACGATAAAAAACCTCGCGCTCAGTGCCGCAACGCTGGCGCAGATGAAGGCAAAATCGCTTCCCGACAATTTTGACGCCGACGGTTTCTGGAAACATTCCCTCGCCGTGGGAGTTACGGCCAAACTAATAGCGCAAAAACGGGGAATTGACAAAAAGGTTATCGAGGATTATTTCATTGCCGGCCTGCTCCATGATCTCGGGATTCTGGTCGAGGCCAAGATTTATCCGGAGGAGTTTCAGCGCATTCTTCTCTCCATCGAAAGTATCAGTGTCTATGATGCCGAGGAAGTTATACTCGAAGGACTGACCCATTGTAGTATCGGAAAGGTACTTGCGGATAAATGGACGCTCTCGGAGGAGTTGAAAAATGTGATGCTCGGGCACCATGCCCCCTTTGATCAGGCAGAACCGTCGTCAGTAACCCTGAGCGTGTATCTGGCAAATAGTATCTGCAAAAATAATGCTGTGGGACTGGTGCTGGACAAACCGCCTGTCGAAGTGGACCCGAAGGTGTATGAAAAGCTCGGTATCGATGCATCAATCGAAAGCGAAATTCTCGAAGTTCTTGAAGATGAAATTATCAAAGCTGCGGAGTTTCTTAAAGTATGAAAATACAATACTGGGGTGTCAGAGGATCCATTGCCACACCGGGCAGGGACACGGTTGTTTACGGCGGTAATACCGCCTGCGTATCGGTTGAACTGGACGATACGATTCTTATTTTTGATGCAGGGACCGGTATTCGTGTCTGTGGTAACTATCTGCTTTCCAAAGGGGATAGCATTACCGGCTCGATTTTCATTTCCCATACCCATTGGGATCATATTCAGGGATTTCCTTTCTTTGTACCGGCCTATATTCCGGGCAATACCTTTACTCTCTACGGTCCGCCGTCGGATGTACAGAATCAGAGCCTCAAACAGATTATGGAATTCCAGACCAGTTATGAATACTTCCCTATCAGCCTCTCCCAACTCGGCGCAACCATCAACTATGTTGACTGCAAGGAGGGGAAGGTTGATGTTGACGGACTGGAGATGTATACCTGCCGGATAAATCATCCGGTCGCCTGCCTGGCCTATAAAGTAGTGTATAACGGAAATATTTTTATCTATGGGGGCGATCACGAACCCTTCAGAAATATCTACCGCGACTCCGATGCCGGGGCAGACATGGATGAGGATTTCCTGAAAGAACTCGATCAGAATGCCGAAGAACAGAATAAAAAAATCATGGAGTTCTGTAAAAACGCCGATGTGGTCTCCTGGGACGGTCAGTATACCGATGAAGAATATGAAGCGAAAAAAGGCTGGGGCCACAGCTCATTCAGCGCAGACCTCGAACTGGCTGAAAAGGCCGGTATTAAACATATAATTCTTACTCACCACGAACCCATGAACTCCGATGAAAAACTCGCCGGGTATGAAGCCGATATGAAAAAGCGCGCTGAAGGAAAGGGCTTCATGATTGATTTTGCCAGGGAAGGTATGCAGATAGAGTTATAATACTTTTCTGTTTTTATGGTACACTATACACAGTCCACACCGGCACATGATCGGAGCCGTAGGTCTTGTTTATCTTCCGGGCGCCGGTAAAATGATCCTCATAGCCGCCATACACGTAAATATTGTCTACCGGGCTGCCGGAAATCGTTGAGGTTGTTGATTCCGTTATGTGACCGGTCAGGTTTGTCATGGATAATCCGCCTGCTATACCCGCATATAAAATGGCATGGGTGTCGTCATATAAATCGGCACCGCCGCAATCTGCATAACAATCACTCTTCAGGTCCGAACCGTTTTTCGAAGCATCGGAATGCCCGACATTAAAATCTCCCGCGACAACGTATGAATAACCAGGGAAAAAATGCACATCTTCAATAACACCCAGCGCAACCGCACCGGTGACAAATTCCCGTTTAGCGGCGTTGATACTGTCGGCGCGCGCCGTCCGTCCGAAAGATGATTTCAAATGCACCACGGAGATTGTCAATCTTACCGCAGGTATGGATACCCATAGATATCCCCGTTTACATTCAACTTTTTTCACCCCGAGCTTAAGCATCGGCCGTATAACCGATTCAATCGGTTCTCCTTCCTTGTTCTTGTTGTCCGGTGACGGATCATATTCAATGACCTGGCCGAAAGGGTATTTGCTGATAACACCAACCTCGAAAGCCCCCCGGTGAGCACCGTCACTCTGAAAAAAGTCGGAACAGGCAACATGATAATCTTTAAACCCCATGGTTACGGCTATGTTTTTGAGTATCCCATACGATACCACCTCCTGAACACAGAGTATATCAGGCCTGACTTTTTCTGCGAAAGCTTTCAGGGAATCTTTACGCCTGGTAACCTCACTGTGCGTTAACATGTCATTCATATTCCAGGTTGCTATAATAACCTTTCCGGCAGCGGGCTCCGGAACCTCTACTGTTTGCTCCTTCCCGGTCTGCTCGGCAGCCGGTTCTGCTTTTTGTTCCGCAGCTACCTCCGTATTTTGTTCCGCAGCCTGTTCAGCACTCCGATCGGTTTCCTGCTCAGCATTGACGGAAAAACAAACAGCGATTAAAATAAGAACCGGTACTGTTCCGAGTATTTTTTTCATAGTGGCCCCCTTTTGCATGTAATGATAATAGTAAAAGTATAGATTCTTAATCTAAATTATTTTACACGATTTTGGAAGCAATAAATCCGTCCAGGGATGCAGATAAAACTTCCTGTATATAGGTAACAGGATTGTTACATAATTCATTTCATCATAAGATGCACAAATATACCACGTTCGTACCGAGTATCTTTTCCACCGCTTGTCTCGATACAGGCGACAAGCGGTAAAAAACATATATCGAAGTAAACACATAAAACAGCCGTGACTTCCCGTGTTTTAAATTATGCAACAACTCCAGTATGTTATCCGTCGGTTAGAAGACGGCTTTTAATAAGTAGCGTAAGAATCCCTTTATATAAACCACCGGTGGAAATACTCTGTTCTCCAATACGATTTCCCGGTAATTTGCTTTTCTGAACCCTGTAATAATTATTATATTATGTCTGATTATTTTTTGTTAAGACTTTACAGAAGCGCCCCTGATACCCATGGGAACTACCGGCATGAAGATGGGGTGTTGCGGAGCAAGATCTGCTGAATTGTTCTATCAAGGAGGTGCTATGAAGGTAGTGTTCATTACTCCTGCATCGGATTTGCGCCGTAATTTTTTTTACCGTATCGGGCATCTAATATATGAAAGTGCGAATTCCATTCCCGGTCCTCTTATTCTTGGTAAAATTCTTTGTGACGCCGGTCATGAGGTAG
The DNA here is from genome assembly GCA_964543525.1 of uncultured Fibrobacterota bacterium. Classification (GTDB taxonomy): domain Bacteria; phylum Fibrobacterota; class Chitinivibrionia; order Chitinivibrionales; family JANQEN01; genus CBDVBE01. Next base: position 73,963 of record CAZIYW010000006.1, read on the forward strand.
CGGTATACGAAGAATTATACGCACATCTTGATTTTAACCTGTTTGATGATGCAGACGTCATCGGTATATCCACGATGACTGCGACCGCACCCCGCGCATATACCATAGCCGATTATTTCAGGGCAAAGGGAAAGCGGGTAATCATGGGGGGCCTGCATGCGTCGGCGCTACCCCGGGAATCACTCAAACATTGCGATCAGGTGGTGGTCGGTGAGGCGGAAAGCGTTATCACCGACGTGATCGAGGGAACAATCAGTGATCCGATTGTTCATGCACCGAAAATTAACAATATCGATACAATACCATTCCCCGACTACTCCCTTATTAAGACACCGGTTAAAACAATAAACATTACCACCAGCCGCGGTTGTCCTTTTCAGTGTGAGTTCTGTACCTCTTCCCGTTTCTTCAACCCCTATCGTGAGAGAACTCCCGATAATGTCATTGCAGGGCTTCTCAGATATCGGCACCAGGGGTACCGCAATATCAATTTCCAGGATAACAACTTCACCGCCAATAAAAAACGGGCTAAGGAAATTCTCCGGAAAATGGTTGCCCATAATCTCATTTACAAAAACGGTTTCTTTTTCGGCAGAACTGATATTGCCAACGATGAAGAACTGCTGGTACTTCTCAAAGAAGCCGGCTTTTCCATCGTCCTGGTAGGTATCGAATCACTCAATCAAAAATCCCTGGATTCTATTAACAAAAAGCAGAGCGTCGAGCAGATAGAACGTTGTGTTAAAAAGTTAGCGAAGTATAACATGAAATTAAGTGCCAGTCTTGTACTCGGTACCGACTGTGATACAACTGAAGATATACATCAAACTGTGAATTATTGCCGAAAAACACATGCATACTCGCTCCAGCCGCCTCCCCTCACGCCATTACCGGGCACGCCCCTGTTTGACAGGCTGGAAAAAGAGAAAAGGATTATCACAAAAAACTGGGATTACTATGATATGATGCATGTGGTATTCCATCCAAAAAATATGTCCCCCGTGCAATTACAAAAGGAATTTTTTACTGCGCTTCACCGATTCTACACATTTACATCCTCGTTGAGCATGTTGAAAATTTTCGGCCCTATGGCTGCTATAAAACGTATCGGTATGGCGCTCATTATACGAGCATGTATACTCTGTACCCGTGTCAAGGAGCGATCCTTTTACCGGATGCTGCGTACATATTCAAAAGCTTCTCCTGATGCACCGGAAGCAGGCGACGGGAAACAGGCCGAACCGGTGCAGGTGCTCATTGGACCGGTACAGAACCGAAAACACAAACATACCGTAAGAAAGGCTGATAGGGTAAAAAGAGTTCAGCGGTGATACTCCGTTCCGGGACGATTCTTATACCCTGGGCACAGGTGATAACAGTATATTATATCTCGTATGTATTGAAAGAATTGTCACAGTGCCGCTAGTAAAAACGTACCTGTCGTATAGCACGGAAAAAATACGCCGGTGCACATCACTATGTAAAAGCTGTCTGTCACTATAGAACAAACAGGTCGCCATGAGCAATTTAAAACAATTATTTCTGCTAGATCCGGAAATCATCTTTCTCAACCACGGCTCCTTTGGTGCCTGTCCGAAAAGGGTGTTTGAAGAGTATCAGCACTGGCAGCGGAAAATGGAACTGCAACCCATTTATTTCTTCAACGAGCTGTTAATGCCGGCATTGCACAACGCACGTAAAAAACTGGCAGACTATATACATGCTTCCGAAGATTCCCTTGTCTTTATCCCCAACACCACGTTCGGGGTAAATGCAGTGGCCCGCTCACTTCCGCTCAGCCGGGGTGATGAAATACTCAGCACGAATCACGAGTATGGCGCCTGTGATAAAACCTGGCAGTTTATCTGCAATAAGACCGGCGCACTGTATATAAAATGTCCCATTCAGATTCCGCTTGCATCAAACGAAGAGTGTATTGAGCAGTTCTGGAGCGGAGTAACGGATCGTACCAAAGTCATTTTCCTCAGTCATATTACTTCATCGACAGCATACCTTTTGCCCGTAAAGAAGATTTGTGCGCGTGCCCGTAAAGCCGGAATTATTACTGTCATTGACGGTGCACATGCACCGGGCCAGATTTCTCTTGACCTGGAAGATATCGGGGCCGACTTCTACACCGGCAATGCCCACAAATGGCTTTGCGCGCCAAAAGGAGCGGCATTTTTATATACACGAAAAGAGATGCAGCATGTAATCGAACCTCTTATCGTAAGCTGGGGATGGGGTAAGGAGCGACAGTTCTCCACCGGATCGGATTTCCTCGATTATTATCAGTGGACCGGTACCAATGACTATGCCGCCTATCTCAGTGTACCGGCGGCGATTCAATTCCAAAGGGAGTATAATCCTTCCGAGGTACGTGACGAATGTCATGAACTGCTTCGCAGTGCCCTGCAGTCTATTGAAAAAACAACCTCCTGCGAATCAATGTATATCGATGACTCCTTTTACCGTCAGATGGCAGTTACCGGTTTGCCGCGTATCGATGATCCGGCTACTTTAAAAAATGCACTTTATCGGAAATACCGAATTGAAATACCGGTTATTTCATGGAATAGCCGACACCTGCTCCGTCTTACCATACAAAGTTATAATACCCATTCCGAGGTTCAAAATCTTTTAACGGCGCTGCACGAATTATTGTAATGGGAACAATTAATTCTTGTTATTACTTGACAGTTGTTCCTACTAAATGCCCCGGAGGGGGACTTTTAAAGTAGTAATATTATAACAAAATCAACACCTTACAAGGCATAGCGTAAGCTGTCGCTTTGCCTTCCCTTCGGGGGATTCAGGGGACGCAACGCAATGCGAAGCATAAATTTGTATATATTTAACAAGAACTAATTAGATATATTATTAACATGCGAAACAGACCAGAACCATTGATAATCCGCCCGCCGAGTGAATGGCGCAGCATGCTTATCCGCTCCACACGCGGATGTAACTGGAACCGCTGTAAATTCTGCGGCATATATACCGCCCTCGGCGAGCCCGAATACTCTATCCGGCCGGTCGAAGATGTGAAACAGGACATTGACTGGTTTGCCGGCAACATGCGCGGTCTTACCACCGCTTTTATCGGTGATGCCGATCCGTTGAGCCGGCCGTTTGAAGAGAGTGTCGAAATTATCAAATACCTTCGCGATCAAATACCGGCACTGAAACGGGTTACTATCTATGCGCGCTCCTCCACCATATTCAAGCTCGGGGAAGAAAAGCTGTGCCTGCTCAGAGAAGCCGGTCTTGACAGAATACATACCGGTCTTGAGACCGGCAGCGCAGAACTGTTGAAATTCCATAAAAAAGGACAGTCGCCAAAGCTACTCCTCCGTACAGGGCTGTGGATAAAAAAAGCCGGTCTGGAACTCTCATACTACGTGCTTCTCGGACTCGGCGGCATTGACAGGTGGAAAGAGCACATTGACGCCACCGCTGCTATCCTCAATCAAACCGATCCCGATTTTATCCGACTCAGACGGTTGTGGATATACAGGGGAGATATCGGACTGCCTAATATTGAAAGCCCCTTGTGGCACGATATTAAAAACGGGAGCTTCAAGCCACAGACACCCGAGGGTACTGTGCTGGAGTTGCAAAGACTCATAGAGCGCCTGAACGGTATTCACAGTACCGTTGTATGTGATCACTCGAACAACTATTTCCAGGTCAGAGGCACCTTGCCGGATGACAGGGAGAGAATGCTTCACGAAATAAATACATTCCTCCACCTTCCGGAAAAAACCAGAAACCTGCATTATGAAATGATTGGATCGGAAATATAGCGGGCTTACACCTGTCTGAGAAACTCTTCAAGCGAGGTACAACTGTTGAGCGCAATCTTGAGATTAAGAATATCTTCCTTATTAATTTCACGTTCACGTGCAGGTCGGCCGGTCAGGAGCTTCTTGTACTCTTCCCTCATGGCTTTTTCAAGCATAAGATGTAATTCATCCATCAAATTTCTTTCTTTCATGCTGTCCTGCTTTAAATAACTCTAGATTTACCTTTTATAATAATATGAAGCAATAAGTATACCAACAATATAACTTATTATTCTGAAATTCAAAGTACTTTTTTTAAAATATCCATTAGAAATTGATTAGGAAATAATTGACATAAGTGTACTTTATTTCGCAATTCAGGCAAAATTACACAATAGCTTAACCGAACACTTTATTATATTACATGCTAAAGTGTTAGAGCAGACAGATAAGGTACTGCTGTAGGAAAATTCTGTAACTGTGGTACTGCTGACAATAGAAATATAATTTCTTTAAATGAGAAACTCTTCAGCCCGTAACAGTATTGCCGAACAGAGCAATCAGGTTACGTTTTCTTCCTTTTCAGACACTTCCGTCCTTTTTTCAGGAATAAGATACCAGCCTGCGAGATAGGCAATAACCAGTGGCGCTACCTGAGTTAATATGCATAAAAACACGGCGACAATTCTGACCAGATTCGGATCAAGATTATAAATCTCCCCGATACCGGCACATATTCCGGCAGCCTTCTTTTTATCCGGATCGGTTATACGATATAAATTTTTCATAAGTACCTCTGAAACGATTAAGAAATTTCATTGTTTCTGTTTTAAATATATCACATTATTATCGTGATCCGGTACTGATTTTTTAATGGATTTCATGAACGCGCCTGAATAAAAGTCATATTATCAATAAAAAGGACTCGCAATTCATCAGGATCGGTTTTTGGAGAAGGAAGGTGTATTGAAGAAGTTATTATCGTGTCAATTGTACATTTACATCGTGTTTTTTTAACACTCATCCGGTTTATATAACAGAAATAAATCATGCCTGCGCCATCGAACGCAGGCATGAACCATTTTGCAACCATAACCGGCGGGTGTTATACCTCGGTAATTCCCAGGCGTTTCATCTTTCTGAACAGAGTTGCCTTATGGATACCGAGCCGCTGCGCGGCCTTTATTCTGCTGCCGCCGGTTTCACTGAGAATGTGCTCGATAAATACCTTTTCCAGCTCTTCAAAACGGGTAACACCTTCAAACATTCCGTTTTGCTTTCCCGCACTTTTCTGCGCCGAGACAATTTCCCGCGGCAGATGTGCCGGCTCGATAATTTCCTCTTTACAAAAAATAAAAGCGTGCTCGAGAATATTCTCGAGTTCCCTGATATTACCGGGGTAGTCATGCGCGAGAAGGATATCCAGCGCTTCATGGGAGAGATCTGTAATATTCTTTTTGAAACGCACATTGAACAGACTGATGAAATGGTCACATAAAAGCGGTATATCACTTTTCCGTTCCCGTAAAGGAGGCAGTGCCAGGTTAAGCACTTTAATCCTGTAGTAGAGATCTTCCCGGAACGCACCGTTTTTCACCATATCCGGGAGATGTCGGTTCGTCGCTGCAATAATCCTTACATCGGCTTTCACCGGTTGTGTAGCGCCGAGCGGCTCAAACACCTTTTCCTGAATTACCCGCAGTAATTTTACCTGCATTGCAGCAGAAATATCGCCGATTTCATCGAGAAAAATCGTTCCGCCTTCGGCAAGGGCGAATTTGCCTGGTTTGTCCTTTTTTGCATCAGTAAACGCACCGGCTTTGTAACCGAACAGCTCCGACTCCAGCAGATTATCGGGCAGCGCGCCGCAATTAATAGCAACAAACGGCCTATCCTTTCGGGGACTCAGGGCATGGATCGAGCTGGCAACCAGCTCCTTGCCCGTGCCGCTCTCTCCCGTAATCAGTACCGTGGTTACCGTCTGCGCAATTTCCGGCAGCACATTGAATATCTCCTGCATTGCCGGACTTCGGCTTACCATATTGTGAAACCGGGCATTTCGATAGACCTCCTTACGAAGCCCTTCAACAATCCGATGCGCCTCATCGGCCCGCCGCTGCACCTGAGAGAGTTTCTTTTCCTCCGCTCTCTTCCGCTCCGTCGTATCCTGTACCTGTGCAAGAAACTGGGGTGCACTGCCTGAATCCCCACCCAGCTTGGTAATGCACCAGTTAAGACAGCGTCTGGACATGGGGACAACCTCATATCCCTCGTTTCCTCTTGCAAATTTGAAATCACTTTCGGACTCAAAGGTCATACCACCCTTCTTAATTACTTTCTCCTTCCCATCCTTAAGCTTAATTACATCCTTAAACAGAGAAAAGGCAATGCTGTCATACGCTACATCATCCGGAAGCCCGAACATCTTTTGAAACGATCGGTTAAAATCAAGAATGCCGCCTTCCTCATTAAACAGGGCGATACCAATGGGTGAGGCGGAATAAATACTGCGCAGCCGCTCTTCACTTTCCCGAAGCTGCCGCTCCATCTGTTTACGCTCGCTGATATCCAGAATACTGCTGCGAATACCCACCACCTCCCCATCTTTCGTGATACGCGATGAGGTAACGAGATAATCCCTGACCGTGCCGTTTTTATGTACCAGCCGGTATTCCTGTGGAATGAGCGTTTCTCCCTGCAGAATATGTGCAATATTAGACCGTGCCCGTTCCAGATCGTCCTTGTGAATCAACTGCGCCAGGTCAATACCCTTCTCAAACTCTTCCTGCGAATAGCCGAACATGGCCAGCCCTATCTTGTTGACATACACGAAACGCATATCGGTATTTATCTCACAGATAATAGTCGGCAGCAGCTCGGCAGTCTCTTTAAACCGGCGGCGACTCTCAATCAGATCCTTTTCGGTAGCTTTACGGTCAGTGATATCAATCATGGAAACCAGTGACTGCTTCGTGCCTGGTATCATACTTATCGTTACGAGTGCGTCGTGCAATGAACCGCTCTTATGCTTATACTGAAATTCATACTCGGTGGGTATGACAGCGGGATTCTTCCTCCGCTCCCGGTGATAATACATCATCCGCTCACGGTCATGTTCCGCAACCAGCTCCGGCCATAGCCGCTTCCCTTCAACCTCTTCATGGGTATACCCAGTCATCCCGCACACCTGTTGATTGACCAGGAAAATGGTCATATCCTCATCAAGAATCATCATGCCGGTGCCGGTATACTCAAAGGCGCTTCGATACTTTTCTTCGCTGACCGCAAGTGCCCGCTTAATCTGCTTTTTACTCGTCGATGACGGAGTAATTTTGCTGATAATCCCGGAAACGGACTTCCCTCTTTTTCCAGATTGCTCTTCCATAACGCCTTCTTTGGACAAAAAACTTTCTTCAGTAGCCTTAGCCTTTAAAAATATAGTCTCTTTGTCATCCATTTAAAAACAATATTTGCCAACCCTTATGGATTTTACTTTTTATATTTATATTCAATAGAGCTGTTCCATAATTCATTTTGTTATAGAATACTCAGGAATACCGCATGTATCTTTTTTACCGCCCGGCTCAATACAGCAAGAGGTGAAAATGATATGTCAGGCAAGCGGACTGTATCCTTAGAATCCAGAAGGAGTGTATCAATCCCGTATTGAGGAGGCGCTCCCGTCAACTGTTAACCAAAACCGTTACAATATAACATGGCCGGCTTTTATTTACATACCAGCAACCGCATAGAATGGTGCGCGGAAAAAGTAACCGAAATAATCGCTCGTGATCCACTACCACCCATGACCCCCGAGATTATTGTCATACCCAGCAGCGGTATGGAGCGGTTTATCGCATTCACTTTGGCGAATAACCAGATGGTATGCGCCAACATTGAATTCCCCTTTCCCAACGCTTTTATCCATGATATTTTTCGCAGAGTTCTCCCGGATATCCCGACCCGCTCATTTTTCAGTCCGGAAATACTTGCCTGGCGCATTAAAGAAGTCCTGCCATCATTACTTCACAAAAAGGCATTTGCACAGATCAAACACTATATCGGTGATGAGTCCGATCCGGTAAAACTCTTTCAACTCAGCAGCGCCATCGCCCTGATTTTCGACCACTACACAATATACCGGCCTGCAATGCTTCTCAAATGGGAATCCGGTGGAAAAACAGACTCCGTTCATGAGCAGTGGCAGGCAGAACTCTGGCGTGTCTGCGTTCAGGATATCCCCGAAAAACACTGGGCAGCGCTGAGAAACGATTTCTTAAGAATTCTGAAAAATGATAAAAATGCGAAAGTAAAGCTTCCGGAACGTGTTCTGTTTTTCGGTATATCCTATCTGCCCGGCTTTCATGCTGAAATAGTGCAGGCTCTATCTCACCATATTGATATTCACTGCTTTATGCTCAACCCGTGCAGCCGGTTCTGGGACGATATTGTATCCGAAAAGTATAAGGCACAGAAATCAGTGGATTCACTGCGGGAGGGACTGGACAGCGAGCTCCTGCACTATGAGACCGGCAATTCCCTGCTGGCGTCACTCGGTTCTTACGGGCGCGAGTTCCTTTCGCTTCTGCACGAACTCGGGTGTGAAGAATCAAGCACCTTCATCGATCCGCCGGATACTTCGCTACTTGGTATGCTGCAGACGGATCTGCTGCACCTGCGCTCCCATGATACTCTCTTACCGATTTCCAGGCGCGACCGCTCAATAACGATCCAGATATGCCACAGTCCTTTGCGGGAGATTGAAGTTCTTCACGACAACCTTCTCGCCTGTTTTGAGCAGAACCCTTCATTAATGCCCGATGACATTATTGTGATGATACCCGACATTGAGACCTATGTTCCATTTATACAGACGGTATTTGACGCCGCATCGGAAACAATCCCGCCGATACCCTACACCATTGCGGATCTGTCTACAGGAAAGAATCATCGTATTATTACGGATTTTTTTACTATCCTTGATTGTGGAAAAAATCGTTTCCCGGCGAGCAGTGTGCTGACAATATTATCATCGGAGGCGATCACTGCTGCTGCGGGCCTTGACGAAGAAGACACTGACCGCATTCGCCAATGGGTCGAAGAGACCCGTATCCGCTGGGGTATTGACAAGGAGGACCGCGAACGCCTCGGTTTACCGGGCGTCTCCGAAAACACCTGGGCAGCCGGCCTGGATCGACTATTTCTCGGGTATGCCCTTGCAGCTCACGAGGACGCCCTGTTCAACAGCACTGCACCCGGCGATACGTTAGACAGCAACGACGCCGCCCTGCTGGGAAAGGTTGCCGCTTTTCTGGAGAGACTGTTTTCTACTGTACGCGACCTGGAACAGGAACGCACCTTGCAGGAATGGTCCGACTTTCTGGTTACCCTAATCAGAAACTTTCTCACTCCGGACGATGCCACGAAAGATTCCTTCGAGATACTGCGCCGTACCGTTACCGACCTGTCGACATTGGGAGAAAAATCCGGATGCAGTGACCCGGTACCGTTTGCCGTTATTCGCACTTACCTCGAATCGGTCCTTACCGAAAAAGAATACGGCAGGGGTTTTATGGCCGGCGGTGTAACCTTCTGCACCCTACTGCCCATGCGTAGCGTTCCTTTCCCGGTCCTTTGCCTGGTCGGTATGAATAACGGGGCCTTCCCGCGCAGAGACACCGCTCCCTCCTTCGATCTCGTAGCCACGCATCAGCGACCCGGCGACCGTTCGGTACGAAAAGAGGATCGTTACTGCTTTCTCGAATGCCTGCTCTCAGCCCGTCAAAAACTGTATATCAGCTATACCGGCCATGATATAAACGATAACAGCGCCATACCACCGTCGGTTCTTGTCAGCGAACTCACCGACTATCTTTCTCAGGCCTATACGCTGGCCGGAAAAGGTACGGAATCCCTTATCGAGCATATCACCACCCATCACCGGCTGAACGCATGCAATCCGATATACTTTTCCGATTCGAACAATCCGCACACCAGGTATTTCAGTTATTCCCGGGAAAATGCCGCCGCTGCTGCGGCGCATCCCAAAGAGCCTGCGCCGTTTATTACCAAACCATTACCGTTTCCCGACGATACCGAGTGGCGTACTCTGACAATTGAGCAGTTCGTCCGGTTCTGGCTGCGCCCGGTCGCCGCTTTTCTCGAAAACCGCCTCGGGATTGTTCCCGCACCTGTCAGCGGAATTGTCGATGATACCGAGCCCTTTGCTCTGGATTCGCTTGATACCTACCTGCTGGAGCAACAGCTTCTTGACAAAAAACTGTCAGGGCAAAATATCCGGGAGCAGTATCATAAAGCCCGGGCGACTGGGATTCTCCCCCACGGCGCTCCGGGACTCAGCATTTTTTTCACTGTGTGTGAACGAATTGAACAGTTTACCGCGCCCTTAACACGACTGCTGTCTCACCCGTCAGAGGAGCCCCGGGTTGCCGTTGATATCTCCCTGGCCGGCTTTACCCTGACCGGTCATATCGGCCTGATTACAAAGGACTCCCTTGTGCAGTACCGCGCGGCAAGAATAAAACCCGAAGACCGTCTGCGGGCATGGATTAATCACCTCATCCTCAACCTGACGCATAATGATACATTACCTGATACGACCCTGCTGGCCGGCAGGGACGAAAGAAACCGTTTCAAGGCTTATCGGTTTTCCCCAGTCAAGGAGGCCGAAACAATACTTACTACCATGCTTAACTGCTATACCAAGGGGCTTACTTCACCGCTGCCGTTTTTCCCTGCCTCATCATATGCCTATGCATACGCGGTTTACAGTGGAAAACCGGAAGAATATGCCCTTCGGAAAGCGGAAGAGGCCTGGCATGGCAATGAGTACGCCCCCGGAGAAAGCCGCGATGACCGGTACGCTTTTTTTCCCGGCGACCTGGATCCCTTTACCGATAAATTCCGTGAATGTGCCATGACTATTTTCAGTCCGATTTTTTCACACGAGCAGCCGAAGCAGTTATGAAGGATTTTAATTGCATCACCTGTCCCCTTTCGGGAACGCACTGTATCTCTTCCGGTGCGGGAACCGGCAAGACATACGCCATTGCGCATCTATTTCTCAGGCTGCTTCTTGAGAAAGAGATTCCCGTTGACTCCATCCTCGTGGTAACCTTCACCGATGCAGCCACGGCAGAGCTGCGTGACAGGATACGTAAATTAATCGTTAGTGCACTTCGGTATCTGGACGGAGAACCTGCCGATGAAACCTGCACCGCCATTGTTTCCGCGCACAGTAAGAAAATTTCCGTAAAGCTGACCAGAGCGCTTCTCTACCGGGCACTCACCTCCTTTGACGAAGCATCGATCTGCACCATACACAGCTTTTGTCAACGTGTGCTGAAGGACAATGCCTTTGAAAGCAGCATGCGTTTTGATACGGAGCTGGTTACAGATCGCGATACCCTGCTACAGGAAACAGTCGAGGATTTCTGGCGAACCCATATCTATGGTGCATCACCCCTTTTTGCCCGATATCTCCTGGAAAGCGGATGGGCGCCGGAAAAATTCACCGAGCTAATCAGTCACCACATCGCCCAACCGACACTTCGGGTTATTCCTTCGGCTCCTCAGCCTGAGACGACAGCAGCGGAGCTCTCTTTCGACAATGCGTTTCAGGCCGTTGCCGAAGCATGGCCTGCTGTCAGTGATGAAATACAGGAACTGTTGCTGCAGAGCAATCTCCACAAACTGCGTTATGCGGAAAATGCCATTTCCTCCCTTGCAGCCGATTTTGATACCTTTATAATCTATGGCCGCATGGCCCCGCAGCTTTTTGAGGCGTTTAAAAAGGTTACCACAAAAGAGTTAACCGCATATACCAAAAAGGGCGGCACACCACCCTCACATCCGTTTTTCAGTCTCTGTGACAGGCTGCAGGAGGAGTCCGCGCGGCTTTGTTCACTTTTTGAACAAAAACTGATTGCACTGAAATACGATCTGTTCCGCCATGTACACGCTACCATTGACAAAAAGAAACAGCGCTACAATATCCATACATTCGACGACCTGCTGACCAATGTTTATCATGCGTTAAGGAAGGATACCGGGAGCGCACTTGTCGAATCGGTACGCCGGCAGTACCGCGCGGCACTTATTGACGAGTTTCAGGATACCGATCCTGTTCAATATGCCATTTTCAAACCCTTATTTGCGGATACAGAGGACACCCCGCTCTTTCTTATCGGCGACCCCAAGCAGGCAATATACAGTTTTCGCGGTGCGGATATTTTTACCTTTATCGATGCTGTTGACAAAACAGACCCGAAAAATCGCCACACGCTCCGGATAAACCGCCGCTCTGTGGCTACACTCATACAGGCATACAATACACTCTTTACTAATACAGACGATCCATTTGTGTATACCGCCATAAAATATGTGCGGGTAAAAGAACCGCCCGATACTCCTTCTCACGGAGTATCCTGTAAAGAAACACCGGAAGCGCCTTTTGTCCTGTGGTACTGCTCAAGCAGCCGTTTCTCGCGCGTTAAAAAGGACGGCTCTTTCGCAACCATTCCAGTCGGCAGGGCCACACAACTGCTCTGCAATGCAATTGCGCGGGAAATCAGCCTGCTTCTGACCCACGGAACACTTGAGGATGACAACGGACAGCGACGAATAAGAGCCGGTGATATCGCGGTGCTGGTAAGGAAAGGCTCACAGGCGCGCGATGTCAAGCGCGCACTGTCCCATGTTCATATACCGGCAGTTCTCCATAAAGCGGGAAATATCTTTGACACTCCAGATGCACGCGAGATCAGCCATATACTGCATGCGATCGTATTCCCCCACAATCACGGATATATCCGTACCGCACTGTGCTCATCATTCTTTGGTATGAACGGTAATGCTCTTTTTGATGCCGTTGAAAAAAACGCCGTCATTGAACTCTACTACGACCTGTTCCGCAGGTATCACGATCTCTGGAACCGGTACGGGTTCAGCCGCATGTTTACCGCGTTTCTGAACAGTCAACAGATTCGGAAAAAACTGCTCTCCTTTCCCGACGGCGAGCGGCGGCTTACCAATGTGCTCCATATCATGGATTTGCTGCAAAAGCAGAGCGCGGAAAACCGCCTGTCCATGCAGGAGTTGCTTGCCTGGTATATGCAGCAGCTCAATCCGCAGTCCCCGCGCCTTGAAGAACACGAGCTCCGGCTGGAAAGCGATGAACAGGCCGTGCAGATATTGACCATGCATAAAGCAAAGGGGTTGGAATATCCCATTGTATTCTGTCCATTCAACTGGAGCGGCTCTGAAATCCAGTCACAAGAATTTATCTATCACGACGATAATCATACCCGTATCTATGATCTTGGAAGCCCCGAATCCGGGGAGCACAAACAGCGCTCGGAAAGGGAAATGCTTGCCGAAAACCTGAGGCTGCTCTATGTGGCCGTTACCCGGGCCAAATACAAATGCTACCTGGCTTGGGGACGATTCAATAACTCAGAAACCTCGGCCCCTGCGTATCTGTTTCATAAACCTTTGAAATGGAATGATACCTCTTCCATAGCCGATCTTGCGAAACATGTCCGCTCGCTCGGCGATGCAGCCATGCTTGACTCACTGAAACAGTGCGCAGACAGATCGGACGGCTCTATTGAGGTTACTGAGTTGACCGATATACCGCCGGCGGCCTATACCACGCCGGTAGAGAAGACCGCAGCTCCAGCCTGCAGGCAATTCAAAGGTACAGTCCCGGAAGGCAGACGCCTCTCCAGCTTCAGTGCAATCACCGCCCGCCATACCGCAGATGCGGAATTACCTGAACAGGAGGAATCGCTGTATACCGAGGAGATCATTGCGGAAGATACCGCAACCGCCACTGAAGAGATGAACATTTTTACCTTTCCTCGCGGCACCACTGCAGGGCTGTTTCTCCACGCCATTCTCGAAGAGCTTGACTTTACAGAAAACAACAGCACTCTCATTGCAGAAACTGTCGGGCGTAAACTTACCGAATTCTGTTTTGAACACGTGTGGCGTGATACAATAACCGATGCAGTGAGTAATCTGCTCGCACACCCCCTGGTCGGCTGCAACGAGCGGTTCAGCCTCTCTGCAATACCGGAAAAAGACACCTGCCGCGAACTCGAGTTCTACTACCCGCTGAAAAGAATTACCCCGCAATCCCTCGGCAGCCTCTTCCGGAAAGCCGGATGCGATGCTTTAACCTCCGAATTCCCTGAGCATCTGGAATCGCTTTCCTTCAAGCCGACACGGGGGTACATGCACGGGTTTATCGATCTTTTCCTTACTTACAACAACAAATACTATCTGATTGACTGGAAATCAAACTATCTCGGCAATGATCCGCAGGAGTATATGCCGGAAAAACTTACCGCTGCCATGGTGTCGCATAACTATATCCTGCAATACTATATCTATACCCTTGCGTTACACAAGTATCTCAGGACACGGATAGCGAACTACTCATATCAAAAACATTTTGGCGGTGTGTTCTATATTTTTCTGCGTGGAGTGACTGAGGATAAAAATTCTGCAACCGGTATATTCTTTGACAAGCCTGCAACGGAAACTGTTACAATTTTAGAAGAAGGGCTGTCGGGTAGTTAACGGTAAACTGTAGAGCTCTGATTTACTCATCAGTACATTTAAATAATCCATTATGAATAGCCCAACTGACTCCGTCTACTCCCGTTGCCTTGTTCCTGCCAAGGCTAAGGTAGCATCGCTCCAGAAATCCTTCATTCAGTAAGTGTGCAAGGCACGTAAACTG
>CAZIYW010000007.1:0-75817 GCA_964543525.1 uncultured Fibrobacterota bacterium
TACTATTTAAAGTGACCTGTATTTTCTTTACTTCAATTTACATATTTATCAAATAAATTTATTCGGTATCTGGGATGCGTATAGGCGTAGTAAGCGCTTTTCGTGCTGGAAGTTTAAAAGCGCATGCGGTAAATGTAGTAAAAATGGCTGAAGGCTTTTTAAATCTTGGCCATGAGGTTATGCTTATTACCGGCGACCTGGATAAGGGAATTCGAGAAAATAACCTTGATTCTATTTATGGATTAGATGAAAAACTTTTATGGAAGCGGCAACCTTTCTATGTTGGTCAGAATTTATTATTTGCATTATTATCATGGAATCATATTAAATCTTTTTTGCCTGACTTGGTCTATACTCGCAACTTTGCCTGTCCCTGGCTATATACTTTAAAGGGTGTTGCTGTAGCTGGTGAGTCACATGCCCATCCGGAAAACAATTCATTCTGGTTTAAACAATTTATTCGAACAACATGGAATGATAATTTTAAAGTATGGATAACAATCAATGAAGTTTTAATGCAAGGATATAAAAGGCTGGGCGCGGCAGATAAGTTTATAATTCTTGCTGATGCTGTAGATACCAAGCTTTTCAAACGGCCTGACACACTTCAAGATTCCCCCTATCCTCATGATAAAAAAATTGTTACCTATTGTGGCCATTTATATGACTATAAAGGTATTCCGACAATTTTAAAGGCTGCAGTAAAACTACCTGAAGTTGAATTCCATTTTGTTGGTGGTCTTCCTGAGGATTTGCACAGACAGCGAGTGCGTGCTATTGATTTAAAATTAAAAAACGTTGTTTTCAATGGAATAAAACCTCATACTGAAGTGGCGCCGTATTTATGGCATTCGGATATCTTATTACTTCCCCCTTCTGCTAATCACCCTACGGCGAAATGGACAAGCCCGGTAAAGGCTGGAGAATACCTAATTTCAGGCGTGCCGGTTATAGCGACTTCTATACCCGCATTGAAACGCTGGTTTACCAATAAAGAAGTAGAATTCATCAAACCGGATAATCCGGATGATATGGTTTCAGCAATAAAAAAACTGCTCGCGGATAAACAGCATCGAAAATCGTTAATTAAAGCAGGAAATGATTGGGCTGAAAACCATACTTACACCAAACGGGCTCATCAAATTATTGAAGCGTCATTACAATAAATATGTGTAAAAATGTTACCTATATCGGTTAAAATAACAATTACCTGGAAGACAAATTTTTATGAAAACCAAGATATATTACGACAATTCAAATAACCGTCTTGTCTTTTGCAATAAAAAAGCAACAAACGATTTTTGGGATAAAAAATGGCTCCAAATGCTCGATAAAAAAGCGATTACTTCAACTTCCTATTTCTCCCGTGTTGTGAGAGTTACAAAAAAATATCTGCCTGCCAATTCCGTTATTTTAGAGGGTGGCTGCGGAACAGGTCATGAAGTATATGCTCTTTCAAAAGCCGGTTATAAGGCTATAGGCATCGATTACACACAAAAAACAGTAGAAACCATAAAAAAGCTCGTGCCTGAATTGGATGTTTGCGTTGGGGATGTCAGGAACCTAGCGTTTGAACGGGAGACCTTTGATGGCTATTGGTCAATTGGTGTGATTGAGCATTTTTATGAGGGATACGAATCTATTGCCAAAGAAATGGCGCGTGTTCTTCGACCCGGTGGATATCTTTTTTTGACATTCCCTACCATCTCCCCTCTACGAAAAAGGTTAATCTACAAAAAAGTCTTTCCTTTGCTTAAAAGCGATGCTGGCGGTAAAGAACCTGATGGATTTTATCAGTTTGCATTGAACTGGAAAGATGTGAAAAGGCGTTTTACATTATTAGGTTTTAACCTTTGCAAATGCACTCTTTTCGGTGCCGTAAAAGGATTTAAAGACAGTATGCTATGGAGTAAACCTATGTTACAAAAATTTTATAACTCGTCAAATTCAGCTGTTCGTATAGTTAGAATAATAGCCGATATTTTATTTTCACGATATTGCGGGCATTGTGCGTTACTTGTTTTCAAAAAAAATATATAAGAAGTCTATTAATGAATACATATTTAAGTTCATCAATACATACGATAAATGCTGATAAGAAAATCGGGCCCTTAAAAAAGTTCATTTGGCTTATAACAAATATTATTAACAACTATTTATTCCCGAACTTTTCTAGTGGCTTTGAAATACGCAATTTTTGCCCTGAAGTAAATGAAAATGATTTTTCAAGGCTTGATCTTAAATCTTCTTTACTCAGAATTCTTTGTGACCTCTTCTGGTTAAAAATCAATTGGCGGGATATTAAGAGGGAACTTGGAGACATAAATATTTTAGATATAGGTTGTGGAAGCGGTCAGTATGGAATAAAACTGCAACAATTCTCTGATGGACTTATATCAAGTTATTATGGTATTGATAATGCTTTTAGTGCAAACTGGGAGAAAGTACAAGAAAAACATACTTATATAAAATTTAGAGAGTGTAACTCTGATAATTTTTTCAAATTTATTCCCGAAAACACTAACTTATTCATAACTCAATCGGCAATAGAACATTTTGAATCTGATTTACTATTTTTCCAACATATCTACACCTATATTAAAAACACATCAAAAAACATTTTACAGATCCACCTTTTCCCATCAGCAGCTTGCCTTACTTTATACCTTTTTCATGGTCTAAGACAATACACACCACGAACTGTATCAAAAATTGTCTCGATCTTCACCCAAATAAATTCATATTCGATTTTATTTAAACTCGGCGGACCAACTTGCAACAAACTACATTTTCAATTTATAACAAAACCATTCCTTACTGAAAGAAAAGATTACAGGGAAATAAAAGCAGAAGAATATAAAGCGAAATCAATAAAAGCGGTTTTAAAAGATTTAAAATCGGATAATAATACACCCTCCTTTTATGCATTAATAATACATTCAAATTTTAATGAAAAACTCTTCTGATATAACAGAACTTATATAAAAAAAATAATGCAATTATTTAATTCTCTTAAGCCTTTCGCAAAATCACTACAAGCATTACCTGGTATTTTCTGGTGCATATCAAAATTCCAGCATTTCAAATGGTTAAACATTGCCAGTAAAACAACGCAATATAAAAAACCGATTATTTATCTTGGAAAAAAAATTCCTTCTTCAGAGGGATTGGTTCATGGCGGAGCCGTTAAATTACAAGTCCTTAAAAATAAATTCGAAATTTCGAAAACTAGATGTAACATTATTTATCTGGCAAGTAGCTCACTTCCACTTTTCGCTGATAAGCTTATCAGAATCGCGAAAAGGCGAGGAGTTAAAATTGTATGGAACCAGAACGGCGTTTCCTACCCGGCAAGCATGCCTAAAAAATGGAAACAGATAAATGAAGTCTTTAAACAATTAATACATCAGGCTGACTACGTTATATATCAGAGCGAGTTCTGTAAAAAGAGCTCAGATGAGTTTCTTGGCAAATTCAAAGGTCCCTCAGAAATAGTGTATAATTGTGTAGATACTGATTTTTTCAAACCACACAATAAAAATCAAAAGACTCACCCTTTAACATTACTACTTGGCGGTAATCAATATAAAAAATATCGCATTGAAACAGCCCTTTATACACTTGCTGAAGTGAAGAAAACAATCCCAGAGGCAAGAATGATTATTACCGGCACTATTCAATGGGAAAATAAGACACCTGGTTTATGTCAAAAACAAACCGTTGAAATTATTGATAGACTCGGGTTAAAAAATGCCGTAGAATTTACCGGCCCTTATTCCCAAAAAGATGCCCCCCAAATATATAATCGTGCTGACATACTCCTTCATACCAAATGGAGAGATCCTTGCCCCGGATTGGTAATCGAAGCAATGGCATGTGGTTTACCGGTTGTATATTCATCAAGTGGAGGCGTGCCTGAGCTTGTGAGTAAAGAATGCGGTTTAGGTATTAAAGCAGACGGTGATTGGGAAAACATTGACCCACCCAATCCTAAAGAGCTGTTCAAAGCTATATTACATGTGTGTAAAACTTTACATAAATATTCCACTTTTTCTCGAAAAAGAGCAGTTGAATATTTTAATATCTCATCCTTCATAAATAAACACAAAGAAATTTTCTCTTCTGTGCTTAATGCTTAATCATAACAATTACAATTTTACAAGAAAGAAAGAGTAATTTTGCGAGCGTTTTAAATGGAAACATTAATGTAGTTACATTGGCTGCTTTTATTATCCGTTTTTTGATAATCTATTAATCTTTTTACCATATTGAATTAACACAATGAAATTACTGGGAATTTTTATAGTTTTTTCTACCTTATTTTTAGCCATTCCCGGAATTATTTCTTACCACTCTGGAGCAAAAAAGAAAGGAAGAACTCTACTGCGATTGTCTCTCCTTATTACAATAGCATATGTCATTTTTAATATTTTCATAATTAAAGAAAAGGTGGGGGATGCTTCTTTATACGCAAAGCAATTTAAGATAATACGCGCAAGCGGTTTACTCACAGCTCTGAGGAGTTCGTTGCAGGAAAATGGATTTATCCTTATAACGTGGCTAATTAGTAAAGTTACCAGCAATTATAATATTTACAGGATGATATTATTTTTTATAAATTTGTGTCTTATTTGGCTCGCATCAAAAAAAATTAAGATTGAACCATTTTACATGATTATAATATCATATTTGTGGTATGTTTTTTTTCTTGCATATACTATGGCGGCAATTCGTCAGGGTGTTTCAATGTGTGTTTTTCTCTATCTATTATCCGGCTTAGTCCATGAAGAAAGAGAGTTAAATGAAGCCGGGCATGGTTATAAACACGGGCGGATCAAGGTCTTTGTTTTTCTTTTACTAATGCTATCACTGCACAGGTCAAGCATCCTGATGGTCCCCGGAATAATCATACTCTATCTTTCTGTTATAAAAAAGTATGGCGGAAAAAAACTTTCTCTTTATTTGTCTTTTGCTGCAATTATTATATCTATTGTAATGCTATTATGGGGAAATATAGAAAATTTCTTTGAGAAAGAATACTATTCAAGAATGATTGAATATTCAACGCCTGAAGCGAAACAAAGATATGGAGTAAAAGGTATTCGTTTTGACTTTATCATTTTTAACACAGCGCCTTTACTAATATCGGGATATTTATATCTGAAAAAGAAAAGAAAATTTAATATTTTAATAGCCTCATACATATATGCTTATTTAGCATTTATTCCTTTTTCTACCATTTCTCATTCTGACCGGATAGCAGCATATACATTTATTCAAATTCCCTTGTTGCTTTTTTCAATAATTTCAGAATTAAAGCAAAAAATGATCTTACAAATAATATTTATTTCAACTTTTATTTCTACTGGTTTTTTACGGTATTGGGAAATATATCTTGATGTGCAAGGTTATTAGCTCAATTTCATCCTGCGATAAACTTGTTCTTTTAAAACCATTTAATTTTTTCATTAGATGTATAATAAAAGTTAAATTGCATTAACCGAATTAAAATATAGCACAATGGGAATATTCAAAGTAACTATAGGAATGCCTGTAAAAAACTGCGAAGCAACAATTGCAGAGGCTATTGTCTCAGTAATAAACCAAACTATTGACTGTTGGAAATTAATTATTGTGGATGACGGCTCCATTGATAACACTGCTGAGATTGTTTCAAACTTTAATGATGACAGGATTATTTTTTTACAACGAAAAGAAACAAAAGGTTTGCCCGCAAGACTAAATGAAATAATCAAAATAGCTGATACAGAGTTTTTTGCACGAATGGATGGCGATGATATATCCTATCCTGAACGTTTAGAAAATCAATTGAGTTATTTGATTAATAATCCCTCAATAGATTTAATAGGTGCGGGGATGCTTGTAATTGATTCGGAAGGTAAAATAATAGGAAAACGAACTCCGCCAGAGGAGCATAATCTAATTTGCAAAAGGCCTTGGCTTGGTATTCCAATACCGCATCCTACATTTATGGCTAGAACCGAATGGCTAAAAAAACATATGTACAATCCATATTTCAATAAAACACAAGACCTTGAACTTTTAATGAGAACTTACGAGACAAGTAAATTTGGTAACATTCCATCTATACTTATAGCATATAGGCAGGAAAATAAATTTTTAAAAAAAATTTTAATATCCAGATGGTCTTCGATAAAAATTCTGCTACTGTGGGGGTGCAAGAAATCGAAAATACACCTGGCGCTGATGGGAATATTATTGCATTTGGTAAAATTAATATACGATGCTCTTATACATTCTCTTGGAATTGAAGATGTAAAATTAAAATACAAAGCAAAACCCTCCAATACCGATGATGAAAATAAATGGAGAAATGTGAAAGCACGTTTGTTCGAAAAAATGGAAAAGTTGGTTATTAAGACATAATATGTGTGGTATAAACGGTATAATTCAGTCAAAAAGTAATGCTGAATCTTTCGATGTTCATTCCAAAATATCCGTAATGAATAACCTGATAAAACACCGTGGACCTGACGATGATGGAGTGTATATTTACGAAAATCGGATTGCACTTGGAATGCGCAGGCTCGCAATAATTGACCTGCGTTCAGGTAAACAGCCGATTATAAGCGATGATGAAAATAAAGTAATAATCTTCAATGGAGAAATTTATAATTTCCTTGAACTACGCAAAAATCTTGAGAGTCTTGGTGTAACATTTAAGACTAAATCTGATACAGAAGTCATTCTTAAAATGTATGAAAACTTTGGTACAAATTTTATTAATAAGCTGAATGGTATGTTTGCTTTCGCAATTCTTGATATAAAAAAGAGTTCTTTATTATTAGCAAGAGATCGATTCGGACAAAAACCGCTATATTATTTCCATAAAAATGGTCTCTTTTGTTGGGCATCTGAACTAAAAAGCCTTACTGCCGCCTATCCATTTACTCCAAGGATTTCTATTCAAGGATTAAACAGTTACTTTTCTATGGGTTGTATTCCCTCTCCTTTAACCATCTATGAAGATTTTTACAAACTTCCACCGGGACATCTTTTCATCATAAATACCGAAGATGCTACCTATACAAGCCATAAATACTGGGGATTAGAAAAAACAATTGGAACAAGTGCTGACACATATAAAAATGCATTAAACAATGTAAGAGAATTATTATACGATTCGGTAAAGATACGGATGATCTCGGACGTTCCTCTCGGTGCATTTCTCAGTGGTGGTATTGACTCCGGTATCGTTACTGCAATAATGTCATCTCATTCCAAAATTCCTGTTAAGACATTTTCAATTGGTTCTCGTAATAAAAATTTTGACGAATCATATAAAGCTTCTGCCGTTTCAAAGCATCTTGAAACTGAGCATTACTCCTTCATTCTTGATGAAGATGATATCCTTGAGAATATAGATGATATAATATTAAATTTTGATGAACCCTTTGCCGATTCATCAGCCCTTCCGACATGGTTCGTATCCAGGATGGCAAGACAATATGTAACTGTGGCTCTCACCGGCGATGGAGGAGATGAGGTTTTTGGTGGTTATAACAGATATCTTATACATTATTATGCAAAGAATTATTTCCGAGTTATCCCAAAAGAAGTGCATGAAAAATTTATATTACCTTTCCTTGCATGGTTCCCTAAAAGACAAGACAATCGGGTAAACCTCCTTTCAAAATTGAAGAAAGCTGCCTCGGCTTTGGGACAAGATACTTTTGACTCCGCATTTAATATAATGTGTCTATTTTTCAAGGATTGGGAAAGAAAAAGTTTATTAAAAAACGAAATGCTTTTCGATTCATCATTACGTGAACATGCCAAGAATGTTCTAAATAGTAAAGCCAATCTTCATCCTATATCGCTTTCGCAACTTCTTGACTTTTCTTTTTCTCTTGAAGGCGATATGTTAGTAAAAGTCGACAGAACCAGTATGCAAAACTCTTTAGAATGCCGCAACCCTTTTCTTGATTACCGCTTGGTTCAGTATATGATGTCTTTACCGCCTTATTATAAAATCCGTGGTAAACAAACAAAGGTTATATTAAGAGATGCCTTTTCCAGCCTACTTCCCAAAGGTCATTTCAATTTCCCGAAATCAGGATTCGGAGTGCCTGTGGGGAACTGGTTTCGAAGTAAATTGAAGAATTGCCTTTTAAATGTTTGCGATAAGGATATATTGCATGATCAAGGTATTTTTTCGCCAGAAAATGTTACGCTTCTTATAAATCAACATTTAAAAGAACGACAAGACCATACATTTAAATTGTGGTGTATATATTGCTTTCAAAAGTGGCATTTAAATTCTAATGTGAAGAAAATGGATAATGGAAAAAAATCTTAAGAGAGTTTTAGCTGTTTCAACCATACCCGCAACAATATATTACTTCCAGTATAATCAAATTGATTTTTTAAAAAAAAACGGATATTCATTTTATCTTGTAACATCAAAAGATAATTGGATCTCTGTTTCAGAATTAAAGGAAAAAATAAATTGTCCAGTATTTACAATTCCTTTGTCACGTAACTTCTCCCCGTTCAATGATTTAATTTCCATTATCAAATTATTTTTCCTTATCATTAAAATAAAACCTCATATAGTATATTATTCAACACCAAAAGCTTCATTCATTGCATCTATCTCAGCATTCTTATGCTTTATTCCTTTTAGAATATACTCACATAGAGGCGTTGTATATACAAACAAATTACAAATAAAATATTACCCCTTAAAAATTATTGATTTTGTTTGCTGCTTGTTATCTCATAAAATTATTGTCAACAGTTACTCGAACTTAGAATTTTTAAAAAAAAATCAGATTCTCAATAAATATAAAATAGGGATTCTTGGAAACGGTTCAAGTCATGGAGTAGATGCAATAAACAGGTTTAACCCTCAAAAAATCAACTCTACAAAAAAGTATGATCTTTCTATTAATAACAGAATATTATATGGCTTTATAGGTAGAATTGAAAGAGATAAAGGAATTAATGATCTCATTAAGTCGTGGGCTTTAGTGAATAAAGAAATCAAAAATTCTGTTTTATTGATAATTGGGCCGATTATAAAGTCATGGGACGCCATTTCTCATGAGACACTATCATCAATTAAGAGAAACAATACAACGATATTGCTTGATCCAGTAAATGATATTGAAAATTATTATGCAGCAATGGATATTTTTGTATTCCCCTCATATAGGGAAGGGTTTCCAAATGTAGTACTTGAAGCTTCGGCAATGGAAATTCCAACAATCACAACGGATGCATTAGGATGTAGAGACTCTGTTGTTAATTTAGAAACAGGTTTGATAGTCCCTCTTGGGGATATTAAAAAATTAGCAGACGCCATGATAAAATTAGGTTCTGATAACTTATTACGAAGTAACCTTGGTAAAAAGGCCAGACAACATGTTCTAAAATATTATAATCCAGAATTAATTAATAAAGAACTTTTATTTTTATTTAACAATAGAGAGTTTATTAAAAAATAGTGGATGAAAATAATACAATTCGAAAAAAAATATTCTGAAGAGATTGCTAATCTTCATTCTGCCTCTATTACAACCGGATTTTTATCGCATTTAAGCATTAATTTTTTAAAATCTTTATATGTTGCAATTTCAAAACATCCTGATTCATACATAGTTATAGCTATAGACGAAAAAGAGGGTGTTGAAGGTTTTATAGCAGGAACTACATCAACAACGCAAATGTATAGGTGGGTACTAAAAAGATATTTCCTTATTTTTTCAACGCACTTGATAAAATTTATTGTATGTCCCAAAAAATTAAAAAATATTTTTGAAACCCTATTTTATACAAAGAAGGATTCCTCAAATTCAAATAACAATATAGAAGCCGAACTGCTTACAATAGCTGTTAATAAAATTTCCCGGGGAAAAGGGATAGGGAGGGAACTTGTTAAAACCCTTGAAGATTTTTTTTATGATAATAGCATTTCACATTATAAGGTAGTTACATATTCAAAAGACCCTGTATCAAACGCCTTTTATAAATCATGTGGTTTTCAATTTAGCCGCAGCTTCAACCATCATGGAAATATTTTAAATGAATATGTAAAAACCATTTCTTAAGATGAGATTTAATAAAAAAATAATTAAACGTATTTTTGATATTATTGCCTCTGTTTTGGGAATAATCCTGTTTGCTGCTCCAATGTTGTTAGTTGTTATAGTAATTAAAATATCATTAAAAGAGTCTGTTTTTTATATTCAAAAACGTATCGGTCGCTTTGGAAAGTCTTTCAAGTGTATAAAATTTCGAACAATGTATCTCGATTCCGAAAAATATGGCTCTATCACAACTTCTTCAGATTCAAGAATTACACCGACAGGAAAATACCTGCGGAAATACAAACTTGACGAATTACCACAGCTCTGGAATGTTCTCATTGGGAAAATGTCCTTTGTCGGCCCCCGCCCGGATGTTGAGGGATATGCGGACAAACTGGAAGGGGATGCAAGGCGAATTCTTGAGTTGCGTCCCGGGATTACGGGACCTGCTTCTATTTATTTTCGCAACGAAGAGGAGCTGCTTGCAAAGGTAGAAAATCCGAAAGAGTATAACGATACGGTTATCTGGCCGAAAAAAGTTGAAATTAACCTTCGCTATCTTGACAACTGGAGTTTCTGGAAAGATATTGGATATATTTTGATTACAATTGTTCCCCAGCTGGATGCTGTTTTTAAATTAATGAAAGGTTTTGATGATATAGCTTAAAAAAAATATCGCCACAGAGTCTCAGTGATACAGAGTATTTATCAATTATGAAAGAAAAAAAACGAATTTACCTCTCCCCTCCTCATATGTCCGGTCACGAGCTGCAGCTTGTTAAGGAAGCTTTTGCCTCCAACTGGATCGCTCCTGTGGGGCCGGATATAGATGCGTTCGAAAAAGAGATATGCGGCTATACCGGCGCAAAACATGCGGTAGCATTAAGCTGCGGCACCGCCGCGATTCACCTGGCGCTTATTGTTTCGGGTGTAAGCCGGGGAGACGAGGTTCTCTGCTCAACCTTTACCTTCGCGGGCAGCGCTTTTCCCGTTACCTATGTTGGTGCAACCCCTGTTTTTATTGACAGCGAAGAGAAGTCCTGGAACATGGATCCAGGACTTCTGGAAGAGGCAATCAAAGACAGGAAAAAAAAAGGAAAAAGGCCAAAAGCGTGCATTGTTGTTCATCTGTACGGCACTGCCGCCAACCTGGACGCGATAATGGAGATTTGCAGCAAATATGATATCGTATTGATCGAGGATGCGGCAGAGTCAATGGGAGCGAGATACAGAGGCAAACATACAGGTACTGTTGCACAATGGGGTGTCTTTTCGTTTAACGGAAATAAGATCATTACCACTTCGGGTGGAGGAATGCTTATCGGGCTTGACAAAGAGCAGGTAGAGCAGGCCCGTTTTCTTTCAACACAGGCACGGGACCCCCAAGTGCATTATGAGCATTCCCGCATCGGCTACAATTACCGGATGAGCAATATTGTCGCAGCAATTGGACGTGGTCAGCTTAAGGTATTGGATGAACGGGTAAAACGGAAAAAAGAAATTTTTGATTTGTATAAAAAAACTTTAGCCGATATTCAAGGCATATCCTTCATGCCAGAGCCTGAGTTCAGCAGTTCAAACTACTGGCTGACCTGTATAACGGTTGACCCTGATGCTGCGGGGTTTTCCCGTGAAGACATCCGCCTTGCCCTTGAAAAAGAAAATATAGAGAGCAGGCCCCTGTGGAAACCCATGCATCTTCAGCCGGTTTATAACAAGCACCTTGCCTATACAAACGGCATTTCTGAAAGACTGTTTGAAACAGGCATGTGCCTCCCCTCTGGTACCGGCCTGTCCGACCAGGATCTAAATGTAATTATAGATTGCATTACAAAGGTTAATAGCATATAATAAATACATTAAATTACTGTTTTTTCCCAAATAATCATTATTTTAAATATCCTTCATGAAAATTATTAAAGAAATACCTAATTCGGTTTTTCGATACCGGCTGATTCTAATCATCTTCTTGCATGTTATCTTCTCTGCCGGCAGTCTGCTGCTTTCTTTTCTTTTCAGATTTGATTTTACACTCGGCCACACTATTTATCCCAGGCTTTTCTTTCTTTCCTTACCGATAAATGTAACCATTTTCATTATTTTCTCAGGTATTTTTAACCTGTTTCAGGGGATATGGCGCTACGTTTCTGTAGATGATCTTAAAGATATCGTTAAAGCATCTGCCATCTCTTCGCTTGTTTTCATGTTTATAATTGTCTTTAGTGGGAAATTTAATGGATATCCACGATCAATCTATGTCTTAAATTTTACTCTTTTTATAATTTTAAACGGAGGTACTAGGTTTACCATCCGGCTCTTCCGTGAATCCTTTGCCCCCATGAGTGAGGATGCCCGAAATGTTCTAATTATTGGTGCGGGAACAGCAGGGAATGAAATCGTTAAAACCCTGAAATCAGCTAAGCACAAGAAATATATTCCTATCGGTTTTATTGACAAGGATCCTTCAACCCATGGTAAAAGGCTCCAGGGAATAAAGGTTCTTGGGGATTTATCCTCTATTCGGACGCATATCAAGAGACACCGTATCCATGAACTTTTTATTGCTATTCCAGAAGCATCCAATAAGCTGGTACGGGATATCATTGACCGTTCAAAAATACCGGAATGGGAGGTGAAGTTCAAGATTGTACCGTCACTCATTGACATTATGAGCGGAAAGTATCAGCTTAATCAGATCAGGGAAGTGTCAATAAACGATCTTCTCAGCAGGCCGAATATCACCCTTGATGATGCCCATGTGCGAAAACAGATAGCCGGCAAGACAGTGCTGATTACCGGTGCCGGCGGATCAATCGGATCGGAGCTCTGCTTTCAGGTTTCGGTCTACCAGCCCTCCAGATTAATTCTCATCGATCTCAGTGAGGAGCACGCATATAATATTGACCAGGTATTGAAGAGGAAATATAAGAATGTCGCGATTCATACTATTGTCGGATCGATACTTGATGTTGCTGTGCTGGATATGCTTATGCGTGAATATAATGTTGACTTCATTTTCCATGCGGCTGCATATAAGCATGTACATCTCATGGAGTGGAATCCGTTAGCAAGTCTTAAAAACAATGTACTGGGTACTGCGATTTTAGCTGCTGCTGCAGAGCGGCATGGTGTAAAACAATTTGTTATGATATCGACTGATAAGGCTGTTAATCCACGCGGAATGATGGGTGTTTCAAAACGGCTCTCTGAGAGAATTGCCCTTGAGCGGCACCCTTCAGCAACAAAATTTAATGTTGTGCGGTTCGGCAATGTACTGGGATCCAGCGGGAGTGTTATTCCGTTATTTCAGCAGCAGATAAAGGAAGGCGGACCTATTACAGTAACAAGCGCTGAGACTAAACGGTTTTTTATGTCTATTCCGGAAGCAGTACAACTGGTCCTTCAAGCATCAACTCTGAATGAGTCGAATGTTATATTCATGCTTGAGATGGGCGAACCTATAAAAATAATTGATTTGGCAAAGAATCTTATTGAGCTTTCCGGCCTAAAGGTGAACGAAGATATTGAGATAAAAATTACGGGTATGCGGCCCGGGGAAAAGATAAACGAGGAACTGCTTACTGCGGATGAAAACCTGTTAAAAACACCTTTTGATAAAATACGCATGCAGAGAAACGAGAACTATGATCCCGCCCTTATTGAGAAATTCATACACGATCTGAAATCGAATGTTGAGCTCGGCAATATAAAAGCTCTCTATCAGGATATCCGGGAACTTATCCCCGAAATGACCGGCCCTTCCTTTGAAGAGCTCCAAAAAAATATGTTCGGATAGATACAGTCATTTTTATTCGTGCTCGCCAGCCTTCGCCAAAGCGCCACGGTGCGACGGCAGGCGATCGTGCCGGTAATCGATACGAAACCTTCGGATCTCCAGCTACCCTCTCGTAATATTTCTCCGTATCTCGCTGGCACGCCGTAGTCCTCAAAGGACGAAAGTGACCGTGGCTGAATCTTTTATTTTAACTATAATTTTATTTTTTTTCTCTGCGATCTCTGTGTACTCTGTGGTGAACCTCTGTTATTTTCGACTTTTTTGCATTCCTATCCCTCTTTCCTGAGCGGTAAATTCATATAAACATTCCAATTTCACGCGAGAATATTGAATGCTTATTCAATTGACACGGGCATCTTCAGAAAGTATATTTATACCATGGAATTGAAGAACAGGCAGGTAGACTCGTATATCTTTGATAAAGAGCTCACAGAGAAAAAAATGATATTTATCTCCGGCCCCCGTCAGATAGGGAAGACCACGTATGCAAGTCACTTGCTCAATAGTCGTTACGCAGGTGTTTATTGCAACTGGGACAATCCTCTTATCCGCAGGAAATACAATGAAGACCCCTTTTTCTTTCTTAAGGAATATGCCGGGGGCACGTATCTTGTTATCTTTGATGAGATACATAAACGCATTAAATGGAAGGATATTCTCAAAGGTATATACGATTCTATTGAGCCGCAAATACAACTTCTGGTGACCGGAAGTGCACGCCTTGAGTGGTTTAGAAAATCAGGCGATTCTCTGGTAGGGCGATATGCTCATTTCCACATGCTCCCTGTTTCACTTTCCGAAGGTATGGGCATACCGTTGAAACGGCTCTGGCTTTGTAGTGCTGATGACCTGTCCCGGCCGATGCCGTCTCTTTTTGAAAAAATAGAAGGGAATAAAAAATCCGCAGAGCAGCAGGAGATTCTGGAGCACCTTTTTTACTTTGGCGGATTTCCCGAACCGTTTACAAGATCTTCCGAAAGATTCCTCAGGAAGTGGAAACAGGATTATATTTCGCTTTTGTTAACTGAAGATATGCGGGAGCTGTCAAACATCCGGGCTATTGACAGGATGGAACAACTTATTGATCTTCTTCCGGAGCGGATAGGAAGTCCCCTTTCGATAAACTCGCTCGCTCAGGATATCGACTCAAATTACCACACGGTAAAAAACAGCATAACACAGCTTGAAAAGTTATGGCTCCTTTTTTCGGTACGGCCGTGGAGTAAGCGACTTAACAGGACCATTAAAAAGGAAGTGAAATCATACTTCACCAATTGGATATATGCCGGAAACGAAGGAGCGAAATTTGAAAACCTCATTGCCACGCACCTTTTCAGGGCAGTTACCCTCTGGACGGACTGCGGCTATGGTACGGCACAACTCTGGTATATCCGTAACTTCGACGGTGGTGAAATAGACTTTCTGATAACCCTTGACGGTAAACCGCTTCTGCTTATCGAATCGAAGTTGTCGAAGGTCGAGACAAGCAAACCTGCAGTTAACTTTTGCTATAAAATGAACATCCCCCTGTTACAGGTTGTATACGGACCCGGAATCTTTAAAAAAGTTGATAAAGATATCTATATTATATCCGCTGCGAAATTTTTATCAGTTATACCGTAATGCAGGGAGAATGATAGAAAGAAAAAAAATCAACCGGTTATATTAACCTTTTGACGCAAACTGAAAAGACGACTTTCTTGCACGCAAATGCAAATGAGTCTTGACTTTCTTGCATTTTCACATACCCGGAACTGCCATGTTCCTTAATCTGAAGAGAGAAAGAATTAACGACTCTATCCGGCTCCGTAAAGCAGAGAAATATCTTATGGAATTGGCAATTTAATCATTTTGGATTGAAAAGAACTATGGTAAAATATTTTTAGTATTTTGTATTTTTTAAACAAAATTTTCAACTTTATGCCCTGGTGTCTTTGTGGCAAATCAAATAATGAAAAAGAAAATCCTTATAATCTTCGGTACCCGGCCCGAAGCGATTAAGCTGGCACCGCTTATTCTCGCCCTCAAGAAAGAGAACGCATTTAAAACGATTGTTTGTGTAACCGCACAACACCGGCAGATGCTCGACCAGGTCCTTTCGTTCTTCGGTATAGCGCCGGATATCGACCTAAATATAATGAGGCAGAACCAGTCGATTGAGGAGCTTACCGCCACCATGTTTGCAAAGTTTACGCCGGTAATCAGAAAGGTCTCTCCCGGTATGGTTATTGTACAGGGTGATACCACAACGACATTCATCAGCGCGCTCGCAGCATTCTACCAGAACGTTCCGGTGGGGCATGTAGAAGCAGGGCTGCGCACACATGATATCTACGCCCCTTTCCCTGAGGAGCTTAACAGGCAGTTCGTATCAAGAATCGCACAATACAACTTTGCACCGACCGGTACCGCGGTTAAGGACCTCCTTGCGGAAGGTATTAATAAGAAGAGCATTTTCAAAACAGGCAATACCGTTGTCGATGCAATGAAACTGGGCATACGTATTATAAAAACCAACAAATCGTTGCGCCGTAAACTGGGACAGTGGTTCAATACCGCTATCGACAAAGATAATAGTGTTATTGCAAAAGAATCAAAGTTGATTCTTATTACGGGTCACCGGCGGGAAAGTTTCGGTAAGGGGTTTCAGAATATCTGCTCTGCAATAAAAAAGCTTTCCTCTCTCTTCCCCTCACACCTGTTTGTCTACCCTGTTCACCTGAATCCGAACGTTCAAAAACCTGTTTACAAACTGCTGGGTAACATCAGCAATGTAAAACTGATCAAGCCGGTTGACTACGCTCAGATGCTTTTCCTCATGTCAAAATCCTACCTGATACTGACGGACTCAGGCGGAATACAGGAGGAAGCGCCGTCGCTGAAAATTCCTGTTCTTGTCATGCGCGATAAAACCGAGAGGCCGGAAGGGATTCAGATTGGATGCTGCAAACTGGTGGGGAATGATAAGGATAGCATAGTTAAAACAGCAAAACGAGTACTCACCTCTCCGAAGCTATACCGCTCAATGCAGCAGGGAAAAAACCCTTATGGTGATGGTAAGGCGAGTGAAAGAATTGTGAATATATTAAAAAAGGAGTTATCGTTTTTCAGTTAACCGTTATCAGTTTAAATCGTAAATCTAAAATTATAAAGCTATTCTTCATACCCAGACTCTTCTATATTAACTAACCTCGGAAATACCTCCCACCTTGCTCGCTCCAGATCCTCCGGAAAATCAATCTCCGTGGCCGGCAGATCGGATATATCAACGGCTTTTAAATCAGCTTCCTTTGCAAGAAAATCAACGGCATATTCAAAAAAGCTATTCCAGGTAGATTTATCTTTAATACACTCGTCAAGTATCTCTGCAAATCTCCTGTTATCCTTCTTGTCAAACTTCGCAATACCGATAAATTCTCCGTAACATTTCTCCTTCGGGATCGTTTTCCCGATCCCCACTATACGGTTGTTCCCAACAACAACCTTTACCTCTTCTTCCCCGCAAGGGCCGGGTATACATGCAAGGTTGCTTGTCTCTTCTCCCTCGCACAGCCTCTTTACTATCCTGTAATCAAAAAGGACATCCGCATTGAAATAGATAAAGCTGTCATCAAAGAATTCTCTCGCGAGCCACAGCGAGTATATGGTATTCGTCTCGCCGAATAGCGGGTTCTCTGTATAGGTTAT
The DNA here is from genome assembly GCA_964543525.1 of uncultured Fibrobacterota bacterium. Lineage (GTDB taxonomy): Bacteria > Fibrobacterota > Chitinivibrionia > Chitinivibrionales > JANQEN01 > CBDVBE01. The sequence continues at coordinate 17,557 of CAZIYW010000007.1, forward strand.
ACTACATGGTTCATTTTTCAGATGGTCAATTATCTGCTGCTTCTCAAAACCAACAACAACAACGACTTGGTCTATTCCTACCTGTTTCAGCGCTGTAATCTGGCGCTGGATAAGCGACTTCTCACCGAAGGTCAGAAGGCACTTCGGCTTTTCAGGCAGAACCGGCTCGAGCCGGCGGCCTCTCCCTGCTGCCAGGATTATTCCGCGCATTACACCCCTTTCATAAACCATTTTTCCAGCGTTGACCGGAAAGCCCGCACCTGCAGGCCGTTATCACGGTATTAAAATACTCTTTTTTCCGTTAGCAATGTATTTTATAAACGTTTGGTATACGCAATGCATATTCCATGGAAATTCCGCCATGTCGATGAAAAATACTATTCTCCCCGAGGAGAGAAGGCCTTTATTAAAAAGGGTAATTAAGGAAAAAGGATTTATTCGCGCCCTGGAAGCGCATAATGGTCTCAGTGCCCTTATTGCCAACGACACTTGTTTGCAGGTAAACAACGCCCGAAAAGAATTCGACGCTATCTGGGAAAGCAGCCTTACCGATACCGCATCAAAGGGCTTGCCTGATGCTGAAATCGTAGGGTATGAATCACGATGTGATAATATCCGGCAGATTCTGGAAGTTACCAATAAACCCCTCATTGTCGATGGCGACACGGGTAGAGATGCTAACAGTTTCGAATATCTCGTTAAAACCCTTGAGGACCTCGGTGTCTCAGCAGTAATCATCGAAGATAAGGTTTATCCAAAAAGAAACTCACTTGAAGATGGTACACAACAGGCGCTGGAAGATCCCGGTGTTTTTGCTACTAAAATCTCCCGTGGAAAAAGTATCTGCAAAACCGATGATTTCATGATAATCGCCCGACTCGAGAGTCTTATTGCGGGAAGAGGCGTTGACGATGCTGTTCAGCGGGCAAAAGCATATCTCACGGCCGGCGCTGACGGTATCATGATCCATTCCAAATCAAAGTCTGCCCTTGAAATTACCGCTTTCTGCCGTCAGTATGAACGGTTATTCACAGAGCCGGCACTCAGGAAACCCCTTGTCTGTGTGCCGACAACCTATAACACTATAACCGACGCAGAATTGAAGGGTCTGGGAGTAAATGTTGTTATTCATGCAAATCATTTGTTGCGCGCAGCCTATAAATCAATGAAAGTGGTTGCAGAAAAGATACTTCTGCACGACCGAAGCTTCGAGGTGGATGATCTCTGTGCTACAACCAAGGAAATATTTTTTCATGTCGGCTTTCTGGATATAAAAGAAAAGGATAAGCGGTACGGCCCCAAATCCCCGGTTGTTATCATTCCCGCTGCCGGGAAAGACACCGAGTTCGACATACCGAAAGCGATGCTCACAGTCAACAATAAAACAATCCTTCAACGGCAGAAAGAGGCGCTTAATGAAGTTGGCATAACGGATATAAATGTTATCTGCGGGTATAAAAAAGAGGCCTTCAATACGCCGCACCTTACCTATTACCATAACGATAACTATGAAACCACCGGTATTATCGAGTCCCTTTTTAAAGCCCGTGAGAGAATGAAGAACGGCTTTCTCTATATCAATTCAGACATTATTTTCAACAGAGACATTATCACCAATATCCTTAATACCAAAGGGGATATCGTCCTCTGTGTGGATAATACCTATTCGTATCATAAGCATCAGGTCGACAAGGTGCTCGATCTGGTAATATCCCGCAGACGATCCGAATCGAGATCTCAGTTCCGTGAATTCAACGTTAATTATGGCGAAGTCGTCCGCATTGGTAAACAGGTCAACAAAGAAGATGCCGATTATGAATTTACCGGTATAGCCCGGTTTTCGGAAAAAGGCGCGGATATACTTGACAAGGTGTACAACGAGCTCAAATCGACTCCCGGAGACGGCCCTTTTCATGAAGCGGAATCATTTGCTCAAGCCGGTTTCACCGACCTGATTCAGGAATTAATCGTCAGAAATATTAAAGTCGAGTTCTTTAATGTCTATAAAGGATGGATTGAAATACATGACAAAAAAGATCTTACCATTGCCGAAGAGATTGCATCATGATATCCTGCAGTGAATTTGTGGATCACCTGAATGCCCTGGGCATAGATACGGCTGTCGGAGTGCCAGACTCCACCTTTAAAGGTCTTATCTCCTGTTTTGAATCGACGGAAAAAATCAATCACATTACTGCGTGTAATGAATGTGAAGCTGTCGCGGTCAGTGCGGGATACTATCTGGCAACCAACCGACCTGCGCTTACCTATATGCAGAACTCCGGTTTTGGTAAAACAATCAATCCCTGTACTTCTCTTTATTCCCGCGAAATATATAGTATCCCCGGTCTTTTTCTCGTAGGGTGGCGGGGGAAACCGGATGAAAAGGACGAGCCGCAGCACAAAACCATGGGCAGGATCATGCTCAATCTTTTTAACACACTGGAAATACCCTGCACCGTTCTCAATGAATCCGAATGGAAAAAGCAGGTATCCGAGACATACCGTGTATCACGTGCCAATGAAATCCCATCTGTTTTAGTCGTACCCAAAGGACTTTTTGACTCGTTTCCTCCATCGGGCAGGCAGGAAGATTCAGCGTTGCTGTTGCGCGAACAGATGCTGGAACTCGTCATCGAACATCTTGCTGCAGACACCTTTTTCGTATCCACCACCGGAAAGACATCCCGGGAGCTGTTTGAAATCCGTGAACGCAACAACCAGGGGCATGCCGGGGATTTCCTTACTGTCGGCTCAATGGGATGCGCCTCTGCAATCGCTTTTGGTATTGCCCTCAATAAACCTGAAAAAAGAATCTGCATTATTGACGGCGACGGCGCTGCACTCATGCAGCTTGGATCAATGGCCACTATTGGTCATTATCAACTGAAGAACTTAATGCATATTATAATCGATAATAACGCTCATGAGTCAACCGGGGGCCAACCGACAGTCTCAGATAGTGTCGATTTCGGCGCCATAGGCAAGGCATGCGGGTACCCTTATATCTATTATGCGCAAAATGAAAAAGACGTCTGCGATTCCGTTAAAGCGGTGCAGGCTGCAGATGCGCTTTCATTATTGATAATCAAATGCAGGAAAGGCTCCCGCAAAGATTTGGGCAGGCCGACAACAACTCCTGAGGAAAATAAAATCGCTTTTATGAAAAAGCTGGGATCAGTATAACATGGCAGGATCCGGTAAAGAGCAAATAACAATAACACTGAACGATTTATCCCGGGTAGTCAAATCTCTGACAGACGGTACCGTACTCCTGGTAACCGATCCCGTTGTATACAAAATAAATGCACTTTCAGAAAAACTGTCTTCTCTCTTTACTGCCTGCTTAGTAAAAAGAATTGATGTTACCGCCGGACTGCTGACGGTCGAGTCTCTGGAGCCAATCTATACTGAATTCGCCGGTTCTCACCCCGGATGTATTATTGCGCTCGGCGGCGGGACGGTCATGGACACGGCAAAACTGATGAATATGATATTGTCATACAACATAACACCATCAGACCTTATTCACGGTGCATGGTCAAATCGGCCGCTCATTCCTGCCGTCGCGATTCCTACAACTGCAGGAACTGGTAGTGAGGCCACACATTTTGCGGTAGTATACAGGGATAAGACCAAATACTCTATCGCGGACGACAACCTTGTTCCCGATTATGTTATCCTTGATCCGGAATTGACGTTATCGATGCCGAGAAACACCGCGGCGTATACCGGTTTTGATGCGTTCGCTCAGGCTATCGAATCCTACTGGTCGATCAACGCAACCGATGAGTCAAAAGAGTATTCACGGGAGGCGATCTCGCTTATTAAGACGTACTTTTCGGAGTCTGTACTGCAGAATTCCCTTCAGGCCCGGGATGCCATGCAGAAAGCGGCCAACCTGGCGGGAAAAGCGATAAACATCGCCCAGACAACTGCTTCACATTCCATCTCCTATCCGATGAGTTCTTTTTTCGGGATACCCCATGGCCTGGCCGTATTCCTGACCCTTCCGTCAATCTTCGCTTTCAATCAAGAGGTTACCGAATCAGATTGTACCGATATCCGCGGCGTTGCCTATGTCCGGGACACCATGGCAACACTGGCCGAAATGGTTGCCGAGTCCGGTAAAGACCCTAAGGAAACGCTTTACTTCCGCATGGCGGCCTTCTCGGTGGATACTCATCTCTCGGCTTACGGCATTTCAGACCAGGATGCAATTGCCTGTATCCTTGACAACGGTTTTAATCCCCAGAGGATGAAAAACAATCCCAGAAAAATTACCCGAAACGACCTGTCAAGACTACTACAGGACCTGCTATGAAAGCTATGATTCTTGCATCAGGAACGGGAAGCCGCCTGCTCCCGCTTACCGCAACCGCCCCGAAATGTTTAATTGACATTAACGGGAAAACCGCCCTCGGCCTTCAGCTTGAGGCTTTGCAGGCTTCACATATCACCGATATCATTATCACCACCGGTATGCTCGGTGAAAAAATTGAAAAGTATATAAGAAAGTACTGCTCATCTATGCACATCACCTGTATTTTCAACGAGCGCTTTGATACCACGAATTATATCTATTCAATGTACAAGTGCCGTTCCTCTATAGATGATGATTTCCTGTTGATGCATGGCGATCTGGTTTTTGATAAGGAGCTGCTCACCGGCCTCCTGAGTCAGGATACAAATGCGGTGCTGATGAATAATACGATACCGCTACCGGAAAAGGACTTCAAGGGATTACTCGTTGACAACTGCGTTCAAAAAATCGGGGTTGATATTTTCGACGACAACGCCTTTTTCCTTGCACCGTTATATAAATTATCACAGGATTCATTTCAGAAATGGATGCATAAAATTACTGAATTCGTTGAGGCCGGTAATGTTTCCTGTTATGCCGAAGATGCTTTTAATGAAATAAGCGACACAATTGCGTTACAGCCCTGTTTTTATAAAGAACTCTTTTGTAAAGAACTGGACACGTTTGCCGATCTTGAAGAGATCACAAGCGCACTTTCTTCAAATAGAATATAGATTTATATTTACCTGTTTCTCACACCGGTAACACTCTCGCCGTGTATTTGAATCTGATTTATCCCGGAGGTACGGGTGACGGCTGAAAAAGCTTCTGTTGAAAAAAGAAAAAAAAGGGCATGGAAATTACTGTTACGTGCAACTGAATTACTGAAAAGGAAGAACATACCATACTGGATTGAATCCGGTACCCTTCTGGGATTTGTGCGTGACAGGGATTTCATAGCGCCGGTTACAAACATCAATATAGGAATCCCGGCTCAATATATTGAAGCGGTAAAAAAGATACATCCCTGCTCCATACCGGGCTATCGTCTGAAACGGATAAATGACCGCAGCGGGTATACCTGGGTTGACGGCTATGAAAGCGGTTTTTGTACCAAGCCGCTTTTTCACATCAAGGGGAAAATACTTTTTGTGGAAAACATGCCGCTCTACATAACTCCCCGGTATACAGTCGATGGCTCGGCACGCTGGGTTGAATGCAGCAACGCCCGAACCTGCAAATCGGTCTCTTCTCATTTCTATCAGAAATTAGATACTGTTACTGTCAACGGTGTCTCATTTCCAGTACCGCAGGATACCGAGAAGTACCTGACAGAACGGTACGGTGATTATAAAACCAGGCGCTCGACTTGGAATACCCATACCGACGATAATACCATTGTGGATAAGAAGATTCTTGAACGTCTTCCGAAAAAATCCCGCTCCTCGGACAGAAAAGACAAATTTGATGTAAAGATGCGATTAAAGGGCAAGGATCTGAAAATTGCCGGAAAAATGCTCGAGGATACCGTCACGATCCTGGAGCGGAATAATATCCCCTACTGGCTGGATGCCGGCACCCTTCTGGGAATTGTCAGGGACAACGACCTGATTCCCTGGGACGACGATATTGATATCAGTGTATCAAGTATCTATATAGACCGGGTAATCGCACTGAAAAAGCAATTTCTACCGAAATACCGGCTGGTAACGCGGCCGCTTAACTCGGGTGTTATACCGGGGAAATATCGATCATGCAAAGTAAAACGGACCTTTGGAAAACTCTCCTTTCTCTTTAAAAAAGAGGAGCTTCACCTCGATATTTTCTTCAAGTACAAAATCAACGATTATTACTGCTGGATTGACAGTAATATTACCAAACGGGTTGATGCACGGTTTCATGATAGCCTTGACACTCTGTTCTGGAACGGAAAAACCTATTCAATACCGTCGGATGTGGACGGCTACCTTACGCAGCGGTACGGTGACTGGCGTACACCGGTTAAAAATTATGATGCAAGTATTCATGACCGTGCCATCTATGAATAAAATCCCCGGCACTCAACGGTCAATGCCGGCAGGAAAAATAATTCTTTGAATGCGGCTATCCGGCAAGGACTTGTTCAGCAATACAATCCTTTGCTCTCTCCCCGGCTTTGCCGTCAAGACCGGTGAAATAATAGTCCCGATGTTCCATCAGCTTCCGCATCTGTGTATCTTCAGGATACACAGCTTTCCTGACAGCATCCATCAATTGTGAAGTATCCTTTAAATGTACAAATATTCCTTTAAGGTACTCGCCCGGCTCCTCAGCAACAATAGGCATCCCGTCTGAGTGTTTCATCCGGGGATATGGGAAATCGGCGATGATACCCACCCGCCCCAGAGAGAGGCATAGAGCCAGGGCGCTTGACGTATCACTTATCACGGTATCGGAAGCAAACATATAGGGATGAATATCAAAATCCTCTTTCGGGATTAGACGGATCTTTCTATTCTTTTTTGCTAACGACTGATACATTTTACTCTGTCCGGATGAAGCATATTTGCCGCCCCAACTGTATGGGTGGAGTTTAATAATCAGGTTACACTCCCCGGCAATTTTCTGCACGGATGTTTTTAAAAAGGGAATGCATGAGGGCCTGTAGGACGGAGCATACAGCACGGTCTTCTTAGTTATATCGAGACCCAGTCGCGACAGGATAGCCTCGCGGTTATAGTAACCGTCCCAGAAAAAGGTGTCCAGCTTGGGAACGCCGGTCATGACCCAGTCCGCATCCTTCTCAAATCCGAATTTACGAATAATATCCATCCAGTACTGACCCTCGGTAAAAACTGTATACCGGACACCTTTCTGCCTGATCACGTTGCGGATTCGCAGCGTTTTTGTACCGGGGCCGTGATCGGAGACAAAGCGCTTTACCGTACCATATCTTTCCGGGTCCTTCAGGGCGTCGGCTGCCACCACCGCATCAAACCCTTCAGGTGAATTCACCACGGTATACCCATTCCTGCGAAGCCAGTCTTCAATGCGTTTCCTGTGGTATACCGGGATAAACCCCCATCTGCGTTCATCATTCTTGCCAACATAAAAGGCAGTTTCAAACCGCTCATCACCTTCAAAGGCTTTTAAAATGGAAAGGAAGGAGTGGTAGTAATATTCTTTTTTAAGATCAAAGAGAATTTTTTTCTTCATTGTTTCTAAGTTCAAACAGCTTGTAATATTTCATAAAAACAGTCACTGCACCGAGAATACATACAATCAAACCGCGTATACCGTCCAAGAACCCTTCTCTGAGTATATAATAGTGGAAAAACTTGAAAAAAGGCCGCAGGGTGAAATGGTACCAGTGAACAGTTTTCCCCTTTTCAAAAAGGTCTTCTGCGGCCCAGGTGGCGTACCGTATCATTTTCCGCCACTGTGAGGCAAAATCCCGGACCGGATTATGGATAAGAAATGCCTTTTTGTTAACCCATGCCCAGTTTGTAATGCGCATGCCCGCATGAACCCGTTTCATAACAAATTTTTTATATAGCTCACGGCGAACCAACCGTTTTCCACGATATCCCAGATAGACTTTATGGTTCAGTAATTTTCCGTAAAACTCGGTTTTAATACGCAGCTTATATGCCTCATACGGAATTTCATCCATTGACAGAATGGCTTCTATCTCTTTCTGCAGCTCCGGGGTACAACGCTCATCCGAGTCGATCACAAAAACCCACTCGTGCGCTACCTGGGGCATTCCCCATGTCCGCTGTTGACCGGAGTTTATGTATTCATGTTGCACAACCTTTACCTTAGGATACTTTTTACAAATCTCAACCGTACGATCCGTGCTGAAAGCATCCACGATGAATATCTCATCCACCCAGGTAATGCTCCTTAGGCACTCCTCTATAATATCTTCAACATTCTGAACCGGAATGAATGCCGACACCTTATGCTTTCGCACGATAGTTCTCCACCGAGAATGTATAAAAATCAATTATCCGCTGAATCTGGCTCTCCATGGTAAATGCCCGTCTGTTGTCAAGAATAGTTTCAACCAATCCTTGATAACTTCCTGTTGATATATTCTTATACTCCTCATACCGTTCTAAAATAAAACCAAATCCGTTTTTTATCACAATGTTTTTTACCTCAACCAGGCAGTCCTGAACCAGAACCGGAATTCCCGCGCATAAATAGTCAAACGTTTTATTTCCCAGTGCGTAGACGATATGCGGCAGCTTTGATGCGACAGCGCCGTTAAACACCGTCACCCCGAAATCATACTGCGATATCTCTCTGATTAATTGCTGATATGGCAGTTTTTTGTGAACCGTACAGTTGGGTATTTGCCGATAGCGGGAATATTCCTTGTTTTTTGAGGGATAGAGGTGGATAAAAAAGCCTTCCGCAGACAACCCGGTCAACGCTTTGATAATATTTCTATGATCAAACGTGCGCTCCGAAATTCTTCCCAGATATACCACATGGCGCCTGCCGTCGGATGCCGACAATTTGGACAGGCAATCTTTAGGCTCCAATGCCGATGACGCGGGAAAGTAATTGGCAAAACAGATCGCATTTTCTACCAACGAGTAATACCTGGCCACTTCATTTTTATAGGACCGGGTAATATATACGGCGCCATCGGCACGTTCATTGCAGATCCGTTCATTCTTCTTAGCTCTCCCCGAAATATGATGTTTAAAGGACATGAAATCATGCTGATCATAAATGACGGGAACACCAGGCCTGCCCTGTATCAGCCGGGCACCCAGCCTGTCCGGCTGGTTATGATAATGAATTATCTCAATCTCTTGCTGCTTGATGATCTCTCTGATTTTTTTTATTTCACCAAAGTGATGTCCCGGCAGCCGTGTAATTGACGCAAAGGAAGAGTTGCCGTAGCCGTACGCCTCATCAGGGGTCTTATTGCGGTGTAACAGATGAATCAAATATCCCCTTGACTGCAGGGCAGTCGCATACTTTATCGTTCGTATACACGGTGAAGAATCCTGAACAAAAAGGATTGATTTAATTGAAGAAATATCTTTCATATGCTCAGTGCCGGGAACGACCCTTCAATCCCCCGAAAAAGTACTTATTTTGAATCAAAGATATATCTGCAAGTCCCTCTCCGGCGTTGCGTTGAGCAGGGTCGAAGCAGGGATTTCGGGGACGCTCATGTCACGTTGCCGTCTAGGGAATATATCTCCGATGAATACCGGCAATCTTCTCAATTCTCCGTTCCGCAAGCCGCTCCGCAGCCTTTGATGTTGTTATATTCTCTTTTTCAGCGATAGTATATACTTCTGCTATGGTATCGTAAATCTCTTTCACTTTTTTAATAACTTTGGACTCCATATATTCATGTATCGCTTCAAAGTAAACATCAACCACACCACCTGCATTTATGATATAATCGGGAGCATAGAGAATACCCTTTTCCACCAGTATGCTACTGTGTTTCTCTTCGTCCCGGAGCTGATTGTTTGCAGCACCGGCAATGATTTTAAATTGCATCTGAGGAATGGTTTCATCATTGATTATTGAGCCCAGGGCACAGGGCGAGAAAATATCCGCCTCTACCTTATAAATGTCCTCCGGTTTGACAGCGGTTGCATTAAAAGCGTTTACTATTTTATCAACTTTATCCTGGTAGATATCGGTTACAATAAGTTCCGCACCGGCTTCATGGAGGTATTCACACAGATAATAGGCGACATGGCCGCATCCCTGAACGGCAATTTTGATTCCTTTGAGATCATCTTTTTGCAGTTTGTGTCTGATTGAGGCTTTAATACCTTCGAACACCCCGAGTGCCGTATAGGGGGACGGATCCCCTGCGCCGCCTTCCTCCTTTGAAAGCCCGGTAACATAAGAAGTCTCCATTTTTATCGCTTCCATATCCTCGACACAGGTACCCACATCTTCAGCGGTAATGTATCGTCCACCGAGACTTTCAACGTACTGGCCGAATGCGCGGAAAAGAGCCTCGGATTTATCTTTCCGGGAATCCCCGATAATAACGGCTTTGCCCCCGCCGATATTCAGACCGGCTGCTGCATTTTTATAAGTCATACCCCGCGATAAACGAAGAGCGTCTTCCACAGCCTCCTCCTCGGTTTCAAACGGCCACATTCTGCATCCGCCCAACGCGGGACCCAGTACGGTACTGTGAATTGCTATAACCGCCCTAAGGCCGGTAGTTTTATCGTGGCATAAAACAACCTGCTCATGCCCTTTTCCCGCTATGTGTTCAAAGTATCCCATGGCCAACTCCTTATAATACTGTAAATCAAAATTTATATGTATAGTACAACGCGCTTACTGTTCTTCAGTAGTCATATAAAATACTTTATGTCACACATAACACTTAACGTTTATATGTCCCGGGGAAAACTGGAAATGTGCTAAGCCAAAGCGTTAGCTTGCGCTCCGGCTTAGAGGGTCGCAACTGTCAACCTTTAACATAAATTAATTATTGGTAATGGTTAACCAGAATCAACCGAACAGCTCCCGTTCAAAAGCCTCACCAATTGTTTCCGGACCAAATCTTGCAATAACATACTCCCTGTTCTTCCGGGCAATACGCTCTCTTTCCTGCAGCGGAAGCCTGCTCCAGGCAAGTATGCCTTCAATCATCGCCTCTTCGGAATCATACCCCCAGGGATCCCAAAACGCCTTAATCAACGGATTTTTCCAGGCATTATAAAAACCCTGGAGTCCGCAGAGAAGGCCTTCCGCAAAAGCATAATGAAAGCTTTCCAACTGACTGAAACTGATTATTGCATCATGGCGACGGAGAGCGGCATGAACATTTTTTCTGTCACCAGCGAGTGTACCGATATTCTCTCTCTCAACAATATGTATATGTTTCTCCATATCGACCTGTTGAATATTCTTTTTAATCTCTGCCAGACATTCAATTTCCTTCTGTTTCTTCGGCTTTCCGGCCATAAGAGTCAACTCGAAAGCATCACTGTGCGCAACGAGTTTTGAGAAAAAACGTACCAGCTCAACATACCCTTTGATCGGATTGAAGGTCAGACTGTATGCGAGTAACTTTTTCGTATTATGAGGAGGGTTTAACGGATAGTCATCCGTGCTTACCGCGTTGGGAATGGTCACGGTTCTCACCAAAGTAGTAATTTTCCGTCTGAATAAATTTTCGAAATGGTTGTTGACAAAAAGTACTGTATCAATGTGGTTCCATTGTATCGCGTTCATATACTCCGTATCGATTTCCCATCGATGGAGCCGTACCACAACCCTTTTATTGTTCCACCGTTTTTTTGAAACCAGTCGTGCGAATTTTAACGCCCATTCCACCCAGACAACCCGTCCCTGCACCTGCCGGTGTGAATATTCACGCTTATGCACCGGAAACAGATATTGAATGGAATATTTTTTTTCGAGTGCGTTCAGAATCGGCTCGGCGAAATGATCCTTGCCCTTTTGACAAATAAAAGTAATATCATATCCGGTCGAATTGTTTTTCATAAATCCGGAAAACACTGGTTACCCTGCGGCGGAGAACTGGATGTCGTAGAAATATTTGTACCGATTATTCAGTGCGATAAGCTCATCGTGGGTACCCTGCTCAATAATCCGTCCTGCGTCAAGTACGATAATCCTGTCGGCATGGCGAATGGTTGACAAACGATGGGCTACCACCAGGGCGGTTCTGTTCTGAATCAGGTTATCAATTGCTTTTTGTACCAGGCGCTCCGATTCGGTGTCAAGCGCAGAGGTCGCCTCATCAAGAATAAGTATATGGGATTCTTCAGAAGTGCCCGTGCAATGGACAGTCGCTGCCGTTGCCCCCCGGACAGCATAACCCCCTGCTCCCCGATAACCGTACTAAATCCGTCGGGAAGTTTCTCAATAAATTCCACGGCATTTGACGCGGTAGCCGCGGCAATCACCTCATCCATGGAGGCTTCACCGGACCCGTACTTGATATTATTCTCTATTGTATCATTAAAAAGAAACGTCTCCTGAGATACGATGCCGAACAGATTGCGCAGGGCAACCAGATCCATCTCACGAGTATCTTTCCCGTCGATAGTAATTACCCCCCGGTTTATTTCATAAAAGCGGGGAAGCAGATCCAGAACAGTGGTCTTTCCGGCGCCGCTCGACCCGACAAGGGCAACGACCTCGCCTTTTTTTACCGTTACGGTCACCCCGTTTAATACCGACTCCCTGGTTCCCGGATAGGTAAACCATACATCCTGTAAACAGATCTCACGCTCAAACGCCGGGGCCTTTTTTTCTACGCTTGTATCCAGCTCTTCAGTTGGCACGTTTAACAACCCGAACACCCGCTCTGCCGCAGCAATGCCTGCCTGAATGATATTATTTACGGTGCCGATTTTTTTCAGCGGTTGATATGACGAGAAAAAGAAAATCAGAAATCTGAAAAAATCTTCCGGGGTGAATTGAGGTGAACCTGCCATCGATGCATTTCCGCCGTACCAAAGTAACACAGCGGTAAAATACATTGCCAGCGCTTCAGTCAATGGTATCAACAACGCCCGTATTTTCTCCGATCTGAATGCGCTTCTTGTATACTTTTCATTCTCCTGCTTGAATTTCTCCGTTTCCACGGTATTCATATTAAACATTTTCACCGCACGGACACCCTGTATTGTCTCAGTCAACACAGAAAGAATGCCGGAAAAATTCCTAAGCACCCGTTTGCTCCGCCGCTTCACCGCCCTGCCGATTTTTATTATGAGCACACTCAACACCGGATAAATGATAAACACCAGAACAGTGAGCTTGAAATTTATTATAAAGAGCATGGTGGCAAAGAACAGTAATCGTAACGGCTCCATAATTAACTTGCTCAGGGTGTCGGTCATTGATCGGTTAATCTGTGTGATATCGTTTACTATAAGAGAAACTATCTTTCCTGATTTATTCCGATCGTAATAGGTAACCGGCAGCATAAGCACATGCTCGTATAAAAGATTGCGCATATCCCGTATCACATTAAGATTGAGGATTTTCAGCAGCAGTCTGTTGATATAAAAAAAGATATTTTTTATTGTATAGGTCACGACAATAAGCAGGCAGACCACAGCAAGGGGATTGCCAAACCGCTCCGATCTCACCGTCTGACAGGTTATGTATTTAAAAAACTGGTTAAGGTGCTGTATCGACAGATCAGGTTTTACCGCAACAGCAGCATCCGGGTTGAAAAGCGTCTGCGGAAGAGTACCCAGAAACCAAATTGCCATACCGTCCAGTGAGACAATGATAAAAGAAAGGACGACCGATATAACAAAGAGATGCCCATATGGCCTCATAAAGCCAAGCATCTTTTTATAGGTCTGAAACGATTTCATCAACATGTCTGCTTAGTTAAAAAAATGGAGCATACGGTATGCGCACTAATTGCACCGATAGTATTTTAAACGAATATATAAACGTTTTACCGTTCATTTAACAATTCCAATTTCTGTTTGTTACCTTATACCAGCTATCAATATATATATGAAATATTACCGTGTAAAATATGTCATACCACTTTCTCTTACCCTGTTTTCCGTAATAATATCTTTCGGCCATACAGAAACCTCTCCGTCGAAATCTATCAGTAAGCCTGCGTATTTTATCGGTGGTAATTTTCTATATAACCGCCGTGACGGTGCATACGTATTTGAAACATTCAACAAACAGCAGAATATTGTTCTACCGAAACTTTCACTCTTCGGTGTTAATATGGGCAAACGATACTATACAACACCGTGGCTCCGCTTTCAACTTGACATCCTGTTTAACTTTGGCAGAAGTATAGAAGATACCCTCTATTATGGTGCATACTTTGCCCGTAAATATTCCTATAAAAATTTCGATTTTCTGGTCGATATGCACCTGGTGAGACCAATAAGCGGCACCCTGGATCTGTTTGTCCTCTCCGGGGGTGGTCTCACATACTTCCATCTTGAAGAGCAGACCATGCGTCCCGATGATCCAAAAGAGGAAATTTCCATTTCCGATTATAAAGGAGCGGATATAAAACGATGGAGTCCCTGTGTTCAATTCGGCGCCGGCCTTGACATTACACCGGTAAAAAGCATGGGATTCTGTTTCACTTACTCCTATCGTATCTGGAAACCGGTGGAATTAATAGACGCCCGCGATATGCCGCTTGAAGGTATCGAATACAGAGAACGGTTCTTCTCTCATGTGTTTCAGGTAAAATTTCTTTTTAATTTGACCCCGGAATAAAAACAACTGTATTTAATGCGGTCCCCTTCAAACGGGGGCTTCTTCACAACAACGCCAGCCACCGGACAAAGCTTCACTTTGGTCGGGGAGGATACCGGCCGAAACATTTCAATGTCGACTGGTACTATATTCACTCGCCGAGAAATCAATCGCGCGAGATAGACAATAAGAAATATCATAGAGTGTCCACAAACATTTCAGATGGTCTCGTCAAGATCTTCGATGGTGGAATTCATTTGATAAAAAGTAAACCGCCCACTTTCACTCTTCAGAAACTATTGCACAATACCGATAAAAATATTGCACAAAAAAATTTTTTACTGTATATTTAAGCCTATGAAAGTACTACAACCCGTTTTATCAATAATAGTCGTGGTAAACATTATTATTATCCTCCTGGATAAAAACAGAGGGGAGACGGGTTACTAGTACCTCACAGTAAAGAAAAAAAATAAAGCCCGTTTCCCGAAGGAAACGGGCTTTTTTTATTATAAACTGAAATTGAGCGATTCATGTCGTTATTATGTACTGAAAAAGTAAATATATGAAAACATTCGCTCAATCCAGGTATAAATACTTTACTTGATTCAAGTTAAAGATTGTAGGTATTTTTCAGTATCCTTTTTCACGTATCACGGGAGGACACGTTGAAAAAAACAGGTGCGGAAGTTCTCGTTGACGGATTAATCCAGGAGAATGTGGATATTATCTTCGGCTATCCCGGCGGTGTGGTTATTCCAATTTTTGATGTATTATACGACGCGAAAAAGCTGAAAATCATTCTTACCCGTCACGAGCAGGCTGCAGCGCACGCGGCTGACGGTTATGCCAGGGCCACGGGAAAGGTGGGAGTGTGCCTGTCCACCTCTGGGCCCGGCGCCACCAACATGGTCACCGGTATTGCCACGGCCTACCTTGACAGCGTTCCGTTGGTAGCAATCACCGGCCAGGTGAGTACCCCAATGCTCGGGACCGACGCGTTTCAGGAAGCCGATATGGTCGGAATTTCCCGGCCGGTAACGAAACATAACTTTCTGGTTAAAACCGTTGAAGAATTGCCTGTGACCATTAAACAGGCCTTTCATATTGCCCGGACGGGACGGCCGGGGCCGGTACTTATTGACATTCCGGTTGATGTTTCCCGGAGTATTCTTCACAACTATGAGTACCCAAAGGTTGTTTCTATCCGCAGCTATAAACCCAATGTTGTTGGCCACGCCCGGCAGATTAAAAAGGCTGCCGCTGCCATTAAAGCGGCGAAGAAGCCGCTTATCTATGCCGGCGGCGGTATTATTATCGCAGGTGCACACCGTGAACTGCGTGAATTCGTGGAAAAAACAAATATACCGGTTACCACTACGCTTATGGGCCTGGGCGGATTCCCCGGGACCCACAGGCTCTTTCTGGGTATGCCCGGTATGCACGGCACCAAAGCGGCCAACTATTCCCTGCAGAATACGGATCTCATTCTCTCTATCGGCGCCCGCTTTGATGACCGGGTTACCGGCAGTGTTGAGAAATTTGCTCCCTATGCAAAAATTATACATATGGATATTGACCCGGCTGCAATCTCTAAAATCATTAAAGTGGATATCCCGGTGGTCGGCGATGCAAAGAATATTCTTATACAGTTAAATAAAGTGGTGGAACCCGGGGATTATACCGCTTGGAACAAACAAATCACGCAGTGGAAAGGGAAAAGCATGTTCAGATATACACCGTCAAAAACCGTCATTAAACCACAGGCGGTGGTTGAAGCGGTGTACAAGGAGACCGGAGGTAACGCGGTTATTACCACCGAGGTGGGTCAGAATCAGATGTGGACCGCCCACTACTACAAATTTGACAAACCAAGAACCTTGTTAAGCTCAGGCGGGCTCGGTACCATGGGCTATGGCATGCCGGCCGCGATGGGTGCGGCACTTGCCGTGAAAAATCCGGTTATCGATATCGCCGGTGACGGATCCATTCAAATGAACATCCAGGAACTGGCCACCATAGCACTGAACAATATTCCGGTAAAAGTAGTCATTCTGAACAACGGGTACCTCGGCATGGTACGACAATGGCAGGAACTTTTTTATAATAAACGATACAGCTCAAGTTGTCTTATGGCGGATCCCGTTTGTGCCGGCTGTAAAGATACCACGAAATGCAAACGCAAATACATCCCGGACTTTATTGCTCTGGCACACAGTTACGGTATTCCGGCATTCAGAGCCGAAAAACCGTCCGAGATACTGCCGGTCCTGAGAAAAGGACTCAAGGTGAAAGGGCCGGCAATCATGGAATTTATTGTCTCCCGCGAGGAAAATGTATTTCCCATGGTACCTGCAGGCCAGCCGCTCGATCAGATAATGGAGGAAAAATGAAAACACACACTATTTCCATGTTTGTTGAAAACCACAGCGGTTCACTTTCCCGTATCGCCGGCCTGTTCTCCAGCAGAGGGTACAATATCACCAGTCTGGCCGTAGCTGAAACGGAAGATCCGAGTGTATCACGTATGACCATTGTCGTGGACGGTGATGAAGATGTGCTCGAGCAGGTTGTCAAGCAACTCAACCGTCTTATCGACGTAATTAAGGTCATTGATTTTCAGAACGAGCCGATCATCGATCGGGAGCTTACCCTTATCAGAATCAATATCACCAAAGCATATCGGCACGAGATAATTACCCTGGTCAATATATTCGGCGGTAAAATTATCGCAGTCACACAGACCTCAATAACCATAGAGCTGACCGGTACAAGTAATACGATAAATGATTTCATTGCCCTGGTACAACCCTATGGGATTAAGGAACTGGTACGAACCGGAAAGATTGCAATTGCCCAGGCGAAACACTGACCTGAAATAATACCGGAATGATGTTTGTTTGTTAATCGTAAACAAGAACCAATTAACAACGTTTTCATATACACAGGTAAATCGGGAAAGGAGCCGGACACATGGCAGTTATCGATTTTGGCGGTGTAAAGGAGCGGGTAGTAACCCGTAAAGAATTCTCTCTGGCGAAAGCACGGAAAATACTCAGGAACGAAACCATTGCAGTCATTGGGTATGGAGTCCAGGGACCGGCACAGGCTTTGAACCTGAAAGATAACGGGATACGGGTTATTATCGGTCAGGCGAAAGCGTTCAAGAGCGATTGGAACCGCGCGGTAAAAGACGGCTGGAAACCGGGCAGGACCCTCTTTGATATTGAGGAGGCTGTAAAGCGGGGTACCATTATCAAGATGCTGGTCACCGATGCTGCCCAGCGGCAGATATGGCCCCTGGTAAAGAAACATCTCAATCCCGGCGACGCACTCTATTTCTCACACGGCTTCTCTATTGTCTACAAGAATCAGACCAAAGTGATCCCGCCGGAGGACGTTGATGTCATTATGGTTGCGCCAAAGGGAAGCGGGACCTCCGTGCGTCGTAATTTCCTTTCCGGCGCCGGTATCAATTCCAGTTATGCGGTGTATCAAAACTCTACAGGCAGGGCAACGGAACGCTGCCTTGCAGTGGGTATAGGCATTGGTTCAGGCTACCTGTTTCCGACGACCTTTGAAAAAGAGGTGTTCAGCGACCTGACAGGCGAGCGTGGTGTGCTGATGGGCGCCCTTGCCGGGATCATGGAGGCTCAATATGACGTGCTGCGTAAACATGGCCACTCTCCCAGTGAAGCATTCAATGAAACCGTGGAAGAACTGACCCGGAGTCTGATTCGTCTGGTTGACGAAAACGGCATGGACTGGATGTACTCCAACTGCTCTGCAACGGCACAACGGGGCGCACTGGACTGGAAACCGAAATTCAAAAAGGCGGCCCTGCCGGTGTTCAATGAGCTGTACAAGCGGGTTAAGGACGGCGTTGAAACCAAGCGGGTTATTTCAGTATGCGGCAGAAAAGATTACAAACAACGCCTGGATAAGGAATTGTCTGTTATGCGTAATTCAGAGATGTGGCGGGCCGGGAGCGCGGTTCGCTCGTTGAGGCCAAAAGAGAAGGCAAAGACCATTACCAAAGCGACCAGAGGCATCGGCGGCCGTAAAGAAAATTAATTGGCCGGTTGTTGATGCCGGTTGTGGGAACGTATCAGGAGGCTCCTTCAGCAATAAGCCGGGCCATAAAAGAGGTAAAACTTATGAATAATAAAGTGTTTATTTTCGACACAACATTACGTGACGGTGAACAGGCACTGCCGGCAAGCCTCTCCGTTGAGCAGAAACTCCACATTGCCCGTCAGCTTGCTCGTCTGAAGGTCGATGTCATTGAGGCCGGTTTTCCCATATCGTCTCCCGGAGATTTTATTTCGGTTCAGACAATAGCGCAGAAAGTAAAAGGACCGATAATCTGCGGCCTGGCGCGCACTATTGAAAAGGATATAGTTGCCTGCGCCAAAGCCCTCAAACCGGCGGAGCGACCCCGTATCCATATCTTTATAGGCACCTCCGCTATTCACACGCAAAAAAAGCTGCGCAAGTCAGAACAGGAGATTCTGGACATTGTCTCACGCAGTGTAAAACTCGCACGCAGAAAATGTGACGATGTTGAATTTTCTCCGGAAGACGCTGGACGGACCGGCATCGATTTTCTCTGCAGGGTTGTGGAGCAGGTAATTGCATGCGGCGCTACAACGGTCAATATACCTGATACGGTCGGCTATACTATACCGGAGCAATTCGGTGAAATGATCCGACAACTGTTTAACCGCGTTCCCAACATTGACAAAACCATTATTTCCGTACACTGTCACAATGATCTGGGCATGGCCACGGCAAATTCCATTACAGCAGTAAAGCACGGAGCTCGTCAGGTTGAATGTGCAATGAACGGACTGGGTGAACGGGCCGGTAACGCCGCTCTTGAAGAGGTGGTTATGACTATCAAGCTGCGCAAGGATTTTCTCAAGGTTAAAACCGATATTAATACCAAAGAGATTATGCGAACAAGCAGACTTGTGCGTGATATCTGCGGAGTACCGATTCAGCCGAACAAAGCAATTATCGGCGCCAACGCCTTCTCACACTCTTCGGGCATTCATCAGGACGGGATTCTCAAGTCAAAGAAAACCTATGAAATTATGACACCGAAATCCATAGGGCTTGAGGAGAACCGGATGAATTTAACGAGCCGCTCCGGCAGCCATATGGTGAAAGCGCAGTTGCTCAGCCTGGGGTATAGTGAGGATGAAATCAACATGGAAGAGTTTTACGAGAGATTCATCACACTTGCAGACAAAAAAGGTACGGTATATGATGATGATCTTATAGCACTGATGGAATCAAAGAGCTTTGACGATATGAAAGACAATTTCAAACTTGACTATCTCAATGTCTCGAGTGGCACGGGCACGGTAGCAACTGCGACGGTTCGAATCATTGCCTTCGGCGAGACGTTTCAGGAAGCGGCAACCGGTGATGGCGCCGTCGATGCCACCACGAAAGCAATCGACCGCGTCGTCGGCTATAACATTCTCGTAAAAGATTTTCATATCGATGCGATTACCCAGGGCCGGGAAGCTCTCGGAAGAGTCAAGATCGTGGCAACCGCACATGAAGGCAGCTTTACAGGTACCGGCGCCAGCACCGACATTGTTGAAGCATCCGCTTTTGCCTATATGGATATAGTCAATAAGATCAGCCGTATGAAAAAATTCGGAAAAAAGACCAAAAAACGCAGATCGGGGACTTTATGAATTCCATACACCTTCACCCTCTTTGTTGCCAACCGGATAACACAGGATTACTGATAATTGATATACAGGAAGCATTCAGGAAGGCTGTTCTGGAATTTGAACGGGTTGCACATAATGCTGCGGTTCTTGCCCGGGGATTCTCATTGCTGGGTCTGCCGGTACTGGCAACCGAGCAATATCCCAAAGGCCTGGGAAAAACTGATGAACGGGTTCACCGGAGCTGTACCCGGTGGAACCTTATCGAAAAGACCTGTTTTTCATGTACTGCGGCAAAGGGATTCATGGAAAAGATACAGGCCCTAGGTATAGAGAACCTGGTTGTCTGCGGCATTGAGAGCCATGTATGCGTCAATCAGACAGTACTCGGGCTGCTGCAGGGCTCCTATACGGTGCATATTGCTGTTGACACCATGGCATCACGGAACAGGGCAGACCACGAAACCGCACTGCGTAAAATGGAGCAAGCAGGAGCCGTGCCGACCACTACGGAAATGTGCCTTTTTGAACTGGTGAAAGAGGCGGGGACGGAACAGTTTAAACAGATTCAGAAATTAATTAAATAACAGATAAACTCAAATATGATTCAACAGAAAGGGTCCTGATGAAATCGTACAATATTGCACTGCTTCCCGGTGACGGGACCGGACCGGAGGTACTTCGCGAAGGAGTAAAGGTTCTTGATGCGGCGTGCGCGGCATATAATATCAAGCTGAATTACACGGAATATGATTTCGGGGGCGAACGCTATCTGCGCACCGGCGAGACACTTCCCGACAGCGGTCTGGAGGAATTAAAAAAGTTCGATTCCATTTTTCTCGGCGCTATCGGTCATCCGGACGTCAAGCCGGGAATCCTTGAATTGGGTATACTTCTCAAGGCACGGTTCGGGCTTGACCAATATATCAATCTCCGTCCGGTAAAGCTGTATCCCAATGTTGAGACACCGCTTGCAGATAAAGGGCCGGAACATATCGATTTCATTGTCGTGCGAGAGAATACCGGCGGAATCTATACCGGCATGGGCGGCGCAGCCATGGTTGGCTCCCCGGGTGAAATCGCCTCACAACTTATGGTATACTCCCGCCCGATTGTGGATCGCTGTCTGCGCTATGCGTATGAATACGCCCGCAAACGCAACCGGAAAAAAATGTTAACCCTGGTACATAAAAGCAATGTACTGACCCATGTTGGCGATTTATGGGTACGGGCGCACAAGGAAATCGGCGACGCCGAATATCCTGATATAAAACAGGACTATAACCATGTTGACGCATGTACCATGTGGATGGTGAAAACGCCGGAATACTACGATGTTATTGTCACGGCCAACCTGTTCGGTGATATTATTACCGATCTGGGCGCCATGATCCAGGGTGGTATGGGTATTGCCGCAGGGGGCAATATCAACCCCGACGGAGTATCCATGTTCGAACCGATCGGCGGCAGTGCACCCAAGTATACCGGCAGGAACTGTATCAATCCACTGGCACAGATATTTGCCGGCAGCATGATGCTTGAGACGCTCGGTGAGGATAACGCCGCCAAAGCAATTGACAAAGCGATTTATGACACCCTTGCTTCCGGTAAAATCAAAAGCATGTCCGCCGGGAAAATGGGAATGAGTACCACTGAAGTCGGTGATTATGTGGCCTCATTGGTGTCATAACGGAAATAAAGATTAATCGTGCCCGTGCCTTCTCCTCAGGCACACAAGTGTCATCGGCACTGTGCATTCTGATTTTATAGAGGACGACGGTGACGAGAACGGATTCAAAGGTAAAAAAACAGTATGCCTAAATCAAAAGCCATAACAATCTACGATACCACTTTACGTGACGGCAATCAGGCAATCGGTATCGGCTTTTCTCTCGCTGATAAAATTCGAATCGCCATGCGGCTGAACGAACTCGGACTCCACTATATCGAAGGCGGCTGGCCAAATCCAACCAACACGGTGGACAATGAATTCTATAAAGAAATTGCCACCTGCAGAATGAAGTCCAAAGTTGCGGTATTCGGCCGCACTAAAAGTCCCGGAACCAAAGCAGGACAGGACGCATTTCTTAAAATGCTGGTTAAAACAGAAGCACCGGTGGCAACCATTTTCGGTAAATCCTGGGATCTCCATGTAAAAAAAGTCATTCGCTGCTCGCTCAGCGAGAATATTGATATGATAGCAGAATCCATCGCCTACCTGAAAAAACATATGGATGAAGTCATCTACGACGCCGAACATTTTTTCGACGGGTATCTCGCCAACAAATCATACTCCCTGAAAACCTTAAAAGCCGCACAGGAGGCCGGTGCCGACATGATGGTGCTGTGTGATACCAACGGCGGAATCCTTCCAACGGATTTTATTCGTATTTTCAGGGAAGTTCGGGAACAGATATCTGCACCTCTGGGGGTGCATATGCACAATGACTGCGGCTGTGCCGAGGCAAATTCGCTTATCGGTGTTGATGAAGGTGCGGTACAGGTACAGGGTACCATAAACGGGTTCGGCGAACGGTGCGGGAACGCAAATCTATGCACTATCATTCCCGGACTGCAGCTTAAACGAGGGTATGAACTGGTAAGCGACGAACAACTGAAAAAACTGACGGAAACCTCAATTTTTATCAGTGAAATTGCCAATGTATCTCATAATGTACGCTATCCCTATGTCGGAGAATCCGCTTTCTCGCATAAAGCCGGATCTCATACCGACGGGGTACGAAAAGCTCGTGAGTCATTTGAACATATTCCGCCTGAAGCGGTTGGTAATAAAAGACACTTTGTTCTTTCCGATCAGGCAGGAAAAGGAACTATTTTAGAAAAATTGAAAAACTGCTGTCCGGAACTCGATAAAAACGATCCGCTGGTAAATAAACTGCTGGAGAAAATAAAAAAGATGGAGTCGGACGGCTATCAGTTTGAAGCGGCGGACGGTACTTTTCAACTTATTGTACACAATTTCCTGGGAGAAACATCCGAACCCTTCTCAGTACACGGATTCAGAGTTATTGAAGAAAAGCGTGAAAATGGTGAGATATTCTCGGAAGCTACCATTAAAGTTGAAGAAGGTGGTATTATTGAACACACGGCAGCTGACGGTGACGGTCCGGTTAACGCGCTGGACAATGCACTGCGTAAAGCTCTGGTTAAATTTTTCCCGTCGCTGAAAGAGGTGAAACTGGAGGACTTTAAAGTCCGTGTTCTTGACGAGCGGGAGGGAACAGCAGCTCAGGTACGGGTACTCATTGAATCATCGGACGGCAGGGAACGATGGGGTACAATCGGCGTGTCTACAAATATTATCGAGGCTTCATGGCTGGCACTTATCGACAGCTTAAAGTATAAACTGATGAAAGAACTAACCGATTAACCGGGTGTATCATGAAAAGGGTGGGTTATCATGAGTAAAAATTTCGACTGGCAGAATATCGGCTTTCAGTATCGGAAAACAAACTCATATGTCAAAGCCGAATATAAAAACGGGTCCTGGCAGGATATCGAACTCTGCACCGATGAATATATTCCGCTGCACATTGCAGCCACCTGTCTGCATTACGGACAGTCCGGCTTCGAAGGGATGAAGGCATTTACCCGTAAAGACGGCACTATCGCAACGTTCCGGCCTGACGAGAACGCAAAACGGCTGATACGAACCGCACACCGGTTGCTTATGGTCCCGCCGCCCGAGGAGCTTTTCCTTGAAGCGGTCAATCGGGCCATTAAGGAAAACACCGATTATGTACCGCCCTACGGTACCGGCGCAAGTCTCTATATCCGTCCGCTTCTTATCGGTGTAACCCCTCGAGTAGGATTGCAGCCGAGCGAAGAGTATAACTTCTACGTTCTTGTCATGCCGGTAGGCCCCTATTATAAAGACGGCTTCTTCCCGATAAAAGCGTGTGTTCATGAAGACTATGACCGCGCTGCACCCAAAGGGGTGGGCAATATCAAAGCGGCGGGTAATTATGCCGCCGGAATGAAAGGAGACATGGAAATGAAAAAGAGAGGGTATCCCATCGCCCTCTATCTTGACTCGTCAACGCACACTTATATTGATGAATTCAGCACATCAAACTTCATCGCAATCACGGCAGACAAACGGTATGTCACTCCGCAATCAACGTCGATTCTTGAAAGTATCACCAATAAAAGCCTGCAGGTACTGGCAAAAGATTTCGGATTCACTGTTGAGCAGCGCCCCATACTATTCTCCGAGATCGATCAGTTTGTGGAAGTTGGCGCCTGTGGAACCGCAGCGGTTATAACACCGATATACTCCATTACCCGCGGTGACAAAGAATATACTTTCGGCAGTAAAGACAAGGCCGGAAAAACACTGACCAGACTATACAAGGAACTCCTGGGAATACAGCACGGTGAAATCGAGGACCGGCATGGATGGATGGCAGCGGTGAAGTAATTCCTGGAGCAACGGGGTGTTGGAGTAGTGAAAAACAGACCTGTTTTTTTCTTTTACATTACTCCGGTGCTTCGGTTAGCCCGTTGTTCTTTGAAAAAAACACAATTTTTTGATATATTAAACTAAATTATATATAATACTACTGTATTGTCGGGGGTGTACTGGCTTTCGACGTATTGTGTGATACTCAGGCAGCATGTCGAGGATACCGGTTGGCCTCGTTAATCATCCGGTAACACAATAAGTGCAGAAGATTATTCTTATGCAATGGCTGCCTAATTAGTGCGGCCAGGCTGTTATGCGGTGTGGCGTTCCGCAGCATACCAGCTTAAATCAGAACGCTGGGTATACAGAGTGTATCGACTGTATGCCGAGATTAATTGGTACCGGTCCTGCGGTAAGCCTGTCTGCCGGCGTGCAGCAGGATAAGATCAAATGACAGACTAAACATGTAGCGGCCTGTGTTGACTGCTTTGCGGACAGGGGTTCGACTCCCCTCACCTCCACCATTGTATACTGCTGTATACTGCATTTATAAGACTACTCGTTTAGCTTACACCGCATCCAGGGAATCAACAATCCGGGCGATTGTTTGTATACTGGCATTATCAAAAAGATCTTTAATAAAATCAGAGGTAATATAGAAGATTAATTCTTTATCATTATCCATATAGAGGCGCAGACAATAAATAAACACTCCCAGCCAGTTACTGTCAACAAAATCTATTCTGCTGAGATCCAGTACTACCTTCGGGTGGGGTTTGGTAACGAAGGCTTCCAGTTTCTTGGACAACTTGATAGCATCACTGCCGCGAATTCTGCCGTGAAGTTCAAAAACAGGAACGTCGTTATGATAGGTCAATTTTATCTTTACGCCCATAGGACCCTTCTCGCAAAGAGTGAGGCCACATCAACCATTAAAATATAATAAAAATATAATATATAAATTACATTAATGCCGCTATTGTATTAATGAAATGTTTCACTCCCGCCTTTTCTCATTCATCCCTTTACAAAGCAGTGTTGCCAACTATATAGTTAATACTTATTTCCGAACAATACTTCCCTTGCGGAATATATTTTTCCCGGTCGGTATTATAATTCCAATACTCCATACAGGTGGGAAACGCCGTGATTAAAAAATCAAATAAACTGAATGATGTCTGTTATGACATTCGCGGTCCGGTGATGGTTGAAGCCAAGCGGCTTGAAGAAGAGGGGTATCACATTCACAAACTGAATATCGGCAACCCCGGCGCCTTCGGATTTGATGCCCCCGAGGAAATTATTCACGATGTTATTGTCAACCTGAATAACGCACAGGGGTATTGTGATTCCAAAGGACTTTTCGCAGCCCGTAAAGCAATCATGCAGGAAACACAGCAGCGCAATATCCCCGGCGTAACTATTGACGATCTGTATATCGGCAACGGTGTCAGTGAGCTTATTGTCATGGCAATGCAGGGACTGCTGAATACCGGTAACGAGATTCTGATTCCGGCTCCGGATTATCCCCTCTGGACCGCGGCGGTTAATCTTTCCGGGGGCAAACCGGTTCACTACCTGTGTGATGAACAGGCGGACTGGTACCCGGATATCAGGGATATTGAACGAAAAATCACTTCCAGAACCCGGGGTATCGTGGTTATCAACCCCAACAACCCTACCGGCTCGGTTTACTCACAGGATATTCTTGAACGTATTGTTTCAATTGCACAAAACCATGGCCTGATAGTGTTTGCCGATGAGATTTACGATAAAATCGTGTACGACAACCGGAAGCATGTATCAATTGCATCACTTGCCGATGATATCCTTTTTGTTACCTTTAACGGCCTTTCCAAAGCGTACCGTGCCGCAGGTTTTCGTGCCGGCTGGATGATTATCAGTGGTAATAAAAGCAGTGCCGCCGGCTATATCGAAGGTCTCGATATTCTCGCGTCAATGCGTCTCTGCAGTAATGTTCCTGCGCAGTTTGCCATTCAGACCGCCCTTGGCGGCTACCAGAGTATAAACGACCTTGTATTGCCCGGCGGCCGTTTGCGCGAGCAACGTGACTTTGCCTATAATAGAATTACCGCCATCCCCGGTATTTCATGTGTCAAACCACGTGCCGCCCTTTACCTGTTTCCCGGGATTGATTGTAAAAAATTCTCTATCCGGGATGATCAAAAGTTCATTCTCGATCTTCTCAAACAGGAGCGGCTCCTCCTGGTGCAGGGCACCGCATTCAGCTGGCCCCGCCCCGATCATTTCAGAATCGTATTTCTTCCTCGTATTGACGAACTGGAAGACGCCATTGACAAGCTGGCGCATTTTCTGTCCACTTACCGGCAGTAGCCCGTCCACTACCGAAGGAAACGAGTATGGAAGAATGAAAAAAAGAGGCCCCATGCTTATAAAAAGCATTCAGGAATTGCTTCTGATAATAACCCTTGAAGTGGTGTAGCCGGGACACAGGACTTCCCTGCCCCGCAGCCAGGTCCACCCAGGTATACGGTCCGAATTCCCTTTTTCAAAGTTGGGGGTATACCCGATGCCGGAAAAGATCCCACACATCAGGCCGCCGAATCCTGATTCAATAATAATCACATCATATGTGAAGCCGACAAAACGCGCTTCTTTGCATAAAGTGAGTTTACTACATACTCTTCTGTGACATAAGTATTATTTTTGAAACAGCATATGCATTGGACATCACATTCCATATACCGCAGCCTGGTTTACCCCAGTGACCGGTCTGGAACAAATTCTTTATATGAGTAGTGTAAGGCATTTTCGCCTCGCCATACATGTTTCGGGTGTTTTCAAAGCCATATATTGCCCCTTCAGTATTAAGCGTATACCGTTCAAACGTGCCGGGTGAACCGACATCCATACAAACGATATACTCTTTTAAACCAGGATATAGCTTCTCTGCCTTGACCAGCATTTTTTCTGCAATACGCATTTTCTCATGCTTCCAGTCTGTGCTATAGGATTTCTGAACGAAATTCATCAGGGTAAGCGTCGGGTATTCCGGCTTGTCAACTGTCCTTAAAAAAATAAGATGATCGATCTGCTCTTTTCTGTTGTCGAGCACATTCTGAAATATTCTTTTATTATCCAGCGAATCGTACCAGAATGTGATGTAATGAGGCAGTAAGGCATCGAACCCGGGCTTCATGCCGAGGTAGACAATGACACATGAGGTTGAAGGATGCAAACCGGCGAGTCGTTTCTGCCAGCGTTTTCCCCGATACTTTTCTTCGATCAGATGATTGTGCAGGAGATAGGGACTACAGTTGGAAATAAAAATATCAGCATTAATTTCTTCACCTGTCTCGGTAAACACGCTATATGCCTTTTTCCCTTCAACCGCAAGCGAGGTAACACGGCATTTTGTTTTTATAGCCCCGCCCCGTTGGATAATAACGGATGCGAGGGCGTCGGCAATAGTGGAAAAACCGTTCCTGCAAAAGTGTGACCCTTCAAGGAAATGTACCACATACATCATGAAAGAGAACAGTGCCGGCCCATACTCCGGTGAAGAGCCAACATAGGGCCACTGCCCGTAAAAGAGATCACACAGTTTATTATCGGTAAAAATACTGCTGATGAATTTTTGATAGGAGGTATTATGAAACTGTGAGACAAACTCCACTCTCTCCTGCATGTACTGTTGTTCATAAGCATACTGCGGCTGGATAATATTTGAATTAAACAACTCTATCTGTTTAAGAAAATTATTAATATTGTCTTTCTGATGGGGAAAGGACATATACAGGTACTCACAAATTGCTTCCTTCTCCGCCGGCATCACCAGCGAATATTCAGGATTGCGGATACTGAACATTTCAGGAAATGCAACGGTTTCAATACAGTCTTCAATACCGAGCAGCCTCAGCAGATACATGATAAAACCGTCTTTACTCAGTGAAACGGAATGTATGCCCGATTCAAAAACGTATTTGCGGCGCTTGAAATTATGTGCATAGCCGCCGATTTTTATATGCTGCTCAAGTACCAGCACGCGCATGCCTGCACGGGCAAGAAATGCGCCGCAGGTTAATCCGCCTATACCTGAACCGATAATAATTGCATCGTATTTGCCGGACACTCAGCCACTCACTTTTTCATTGTTATTAATACTTCTCTGCAGTGAAAAAAGATTTTATATCATCTCTGTATGGTAATGCCTGGTATAATTACATCAATAATAATCCTGTATAATCCTGCGGCCGGGTATTTTACCACCACCAATGTCTAAGCTAAAGAGGTGTTAATCCTCACGTGTAATAAAAGGAATCTCTTCATGGAGATAATACCATTGCGCAATATTTTCAGTGATAACGGCCTCAAGGTTATGGTACATTGTCTGAATCAGGTCAGGGCTCTCACTATCAACCGGCATTAGACGGAGATGATAAGTGTGATTCTCTCCCCGAACCATGAATGCATTAAAAACCGCCACCTGTGTATTGGTAAAACGTAGTATTTTATCCAGACCGGATCCGCCTGAAACCGTTTTTCCCAATAACTTTACGGGCTTGCTGTATTCGTTCTTTTCATCAAAAACCGTTACCATAATCTCCTTTTTTCGCAACACGGCAGCCATTTCAAGAGCCGTAACAGACCCCGGTTTACCGATTTCAATAATGTGAATCGGACCATATAAACCACTCTCTTCCATCTTTGCCGCCTGCATATGAGCCATCTCTGAAAAATGTTCTGTGGTATAACGCAACGCGGCATGAATCGGAAGCCGAAACATCGCTAGTGTTGGTACGATACACTCAACGCCGCCAAAATGGGCAACTGCAAGAAGAACTCCTTTACCGTCGCTCCTCGCATTTTCCAACTGCTCAAGGGCATTACCCATTTTTACATTTTCAGAAAGAAAAGCATGGTGCTTTTCAATAGGAATGCAGACCGGCAGCACTTTCTCAAAGTAGTGCAGAATTATATGCTGTTTAATGGAATGAACAAGACCCGCTGAATACCGGATACCAAACCGGCTGAGATTCGCCGTTATAACCCCCGTCTCTTGGGGATTTTCCTGAAACCAGGTCATACCTTTTTCAATAAAGTAATCACGGATGTATGCAGGGCTGCTGCCACACACCGTTTTGAGTATATCCTGCGATTGAAGGCAACTGCTGAGACTCATAAGGTTACCGGCACCGTTTCGGGAGAAAAGTAATAATATAATTATTACAGGCCTGAACAGGCTACTTTAAATCATGGTTTACCCGTATGAAAAGCACTGGTCATTTTTTATCGCGGCAACCGTTCGAAAATTAGGTGTAATTAATCCACACAAAGTATATTCCGAAAATAACTCTGCATACTGATATGCACTTAACAAAAACAGTTTGACAACATAACCGTGTCTATGCCGGTAAAAAAACAACATTCCCGTCTCGATTTCCTGTCGCCGGTTTCGGTCATCCCCGGTTTCGGTGCGAAACGTATAGCTGCATTACGGGATGCCGGTATTGAAACGGTGGGAGATTTGCTGTATCATTTTCCCCGCCGGTATCAGGATCGATCCGCCATTATCCCCATCGCAGATCTTGCCGACCATCTTGACACCGAGTGCGCGGTTATCGGCACGATTACGCAGACACGGGTAGAGCAGGGACGAAAACCGCGCCTGCGAATCCAGGTCACCGATGACACCGGCACCTTTGAGGCTCTGTGGTTTCAGGGAATTTCTTTTTTCAGAAAGAGTTTATACAAAGGTAAACGGATTCTTCTTTACGGAAGAGTTAAAAAATTTCAGCAATATCAGATGCTCCACCCGCATATTGAAACAGTCCGTTCCGGCACCTCGGCGGCAGACGTTCCTTATATGCCGCTCTACCCCCTTACACAGGCTATGCGTGATGTCCATATGCGGCAGAAAGCACTCTTTAAAGCAATCCGCTGGATTTTTAAAAACGTAAAACATTATCCGCAGATCCTTCCGCAAAGAATCGAGCAGAAAAAGCAGTTCCCGCCGCTGGCGACCTGCCTGCGTGAGATCCATCTCCCTGCCGCGCCGGAGGATTTACAAAAGTACTATGCCCGCCTCCGGTATGAGGAGGTGTATCAGACAGCACTGACCCTTCGCTGGAGTAAACGAAAATTTGCCCTGCCCGGACGGGAAATGCAACCGGGTGTGCTGCCGGAAAAAGTCAAATCGCTGCTCCCGTTTACACTCACTGAGGATCAGCGGAAAGCAATCTCAGCTCTGTACCGCGATGCGGCATCATCAAAACGAATGCATCGCCTCCTGCAGGGAGATGTCGGCTCAGGTAAAACCATTGTCGCCTTCTTCGCCTGCCTCCCGGCCCTCAATGAAGGACTTCAGGTTGCCTGGCTGGCCCCCACTGAAGTTCTTGCCCGACAGACATTCACCTTGCTGTCGCAATGGCTTTCGCCCCTTGGCGTCGCCTGCGATATGCTGCGAGGCGGTATCTCCTCAAAGAAAAAGCGAGAACTCCTTAGAAACCTCAGCGCCGGGAATCTTACCTTTGTAGTAGGCACCCACGCGTTACTTCAGCCTTCCGTTAAATTCTCACACCTGGGAATGATAGTCATTGACGAGCAGCATAAATTCGGCACGGAGCAGCGTCTGACCCTGCAGCAGAAGGATCCGGCATCAGATTTTCTCCTTATGTCCGCAACACCAATCCCTCAGACACTTGCCAAAACGCTTTACGGGGATCTTGATATCGTGACCATCCGATCTCTTCCCCGGGGAAGGCAGCCGGTCAGCACCCACCTTGTTCCGGAAAGAAAGCGCCGGGATATGGAGCAGTTTATCTTCACGGAATTAACAGAGAACAATTCGCAGGCATTCTGTATAGTACCCCGTATAGAAAGTGATAATGATTCCGAGACTATCAAGGATGTATATACTGTGTATGAAGCGCTGCGGAAAGGGGTACTGGGCCGGCTCCCGACAGCCGTTATTCACGGTAAACTCAATACAGTCGAAAAAGAACATACCATGCAGGCATTCTCTGAAGGAGAGATTAAGATTCTGATTGCCACCACCGTAGTCGAAGTGGGTATTGATGTGCCCAATGCAACAATCATGATCATCGAAAGTGCAGACAGGTATGGGCTTTCACAGTTGCATCAGCTGCGGGGACGGGTGGGACGTGGCGACAAAAAGGCCTATGCCTTTCTTTTGACCAATTCCACGGAAAATGAGCTGACCATTGAACGCCTGAAGAAATTCTGTCGTCTGTATGACGGTTTTGCGCTCGCCGACCTTGATCTCTCATTGCGGGGGCCGGGTGAGGTTGCCGGGTTCCGTCAGCATGGATGGGATGACCTCAAAATAGCGGATATTATTGCAGACGCAGATATATTCAGGGAAATTCAGGAGGAGCTTGATAGTATCCTTGCAACGGATTAAATTTCATTCCATTACAATTTTTGTAGTTTTTCCATTTTCCCTTTTACTATATTATGGAATCAAAATTTAAAAATATTAGGGGGAAATAATAATATTTCTGTTTTACCAGGGGTTTTTACTATTTTATGGATAATTCAGATCACCGCACATTCCTAAATATTATGGCCGACAACCAATAACGCGAGTATCAGGTATGATTGGATTTATTGCACTTTGTGTGATGTACATTACATGTTCTGCACTGCTGTTGGGATATGGGATCCAATGTTATGTCCTGACCTTTCTGTATGTGAAGGCACGGAAAAGGAAAGTCTCGACACAACGGGAACGAATGCATTTTTTCGATACCATAACTGAGGAACATGCATATCCGTTTGTGGTAACCCAGCTTCCCATGTTTAACGAAAAGACCGTGGCAATTCGTATTATCGAAGCTGCTGCGGCAATGGACTATCCGGTATCCAGACACGAGATACAGGTACTGGATGACAGTACTGACGAGACCCGCGACATAGTTGATGAAACTGTTGCACGAATTAAAGCACAGGGGAAAAACATTTCAGTTATTCGCCGTGAAGATCGCACGGGTTTCAAAGCAGGCGCCTTGCAGAATGGATTATCCAAGACAGATGCAGAATTCGTTGCTATTTTCGATGCAGATTTTGTCCCTCATCCGGATTTTCTCAAAAAGGCTATTCCGTTTTTTATTGACAGACCGGAAATCGGTCTTGTGCAGGGACGCTGGACTCATTTGAATAAAAAAGCCTCCATGATCACCCGTACGCAGGCAATGGGTATTGACGGCCATTTCATGATTGAGCAGGCGGCACGGAGCTGGAACGATTTATATATGAATTTTAACGGCACGGCCGGGGTGTTCCGTTGCGCTGCTATCGAGAATTCCGGGGGCTGGCAGCATGATACGCTGACTGAAGACATGGATCTGTCCTACCGCATGCAGCTTGCCGGCTGGAAAACCGAATACGTTCCGGATCTCGAAGTCCCGGCTGAAATACCTGAGGATATAAACGCATTCAAGAATCAGCAGTTCAGATGGGCCAAGGGATCAATCCAGACCGCGCTTAAAATAATACCCCTGCTCACCCCCCGCATGGTGAAAGGCGAGATTCCACTGTTCAAATACATTCAGGCAATACTGCACCTGACCCACTACTCGGTACACCCGCTGATGCTTATGATGGCCATTCTCTCCATGCCGATACTCACATTTGTCAATATATCCATGCCGGTACCGCTTTTTGTGTTACTCCTTATCGCCATCGGCCTGGCAACGGGCGGTCCGTCAACTATGTATCTCATCTCGCAGCATTTTATCGGCAACAAGAAACGTAAAGCAATCATGCTTATCCCGGCCATGATGATTACCGGTACCGGACTTGCGGTAAATAACGGTAAGGCGGTCATGGAAGCGTTAATGAGAAAAACCTCACCGTTTCTGCGCACGCCGAAAAAGGGCAGCAAAAAACCCGGTATCTATAAGCCACTCAAAGATCTTACCAGTATTATTGAGATCCTTGTCGGTGCCTATTGCATGACCAGTTTTGCCATGTTTCTGGGATACAAAAACTTTCTTGTTACACCGTTTCTGGCTCTCTATGCAACGGGTTTTCTTTTTACCGGCGTTGTGTCAATTATCCATTTTCAGAAGCCTGAACTTATCGATATTAAATTTTTTAAATAGGGGACTTTCCCCCGTTTCTATTGCAACAGCACCTTCCCTATATGCAACAGCATAAACGATAAAAATCCTGGTAAAACAATACTGCAAACGGTATTTTCATTACAAAGGTGTCATTTCTCCCAAGGTAATTACCTTTATGAACAATAATGATTTTATTGTCTCCTGGGAACAGTTTCACCGGGACACCGGAACCCTTACCGAAATACTCCGTCCCCTGGGGCCGTGGTCCAAGATTGTAGCAGTCACCCGCGGCGGCCTGTTTCCAACCGCTATTATTGCACGGGAGCTCTCTATAAGAATAATCGATACTGTCTGTATCGCCAGTTATAAGGGCCGGGAACAGAAACCCCTTACCATCCTTAAAAAAATTGACCTGAGCAATAACGATCGGATTCTCTTCGTTGACGATCTTGTTGACACAGGAGAAACTGCCCGTTCAGTACGAGAGCTGTACCCACACGCCCACTATGCTGTCGTGTATGCCAAACCTGTCGGCAAGCCCTTCGTGCACAGCTATGTTACTGAAGTAGAACAGGAGCGATGGATTATCTTTCCGTGGGATGCACCAGCGGAACAATAAGAGTACCCGTCACCGTCAGGGAGTAAGTACAATCTCTCTCCGGTTAATTCCCAGAGTCACCTTTTCATTCTCATGTATCACTCCCAGATGGGGTGCCAGCACCTCAAGTACCGAATCATCCTGGAAATGATCGGGCTTGGTCTCCGGATGGGGATAATAGATATAACCGTCAACCTCTTTTTCCCGGCACAATACTTTACATCGTGAAAAAGAAAAGGTCTCGATATACCCGTTGTACCACCGGACCCGCTCAAAAACCCACTGGGGATTAGCCACGGTAAAGGTATACGGTGTAATGGATACGTTGAGGGTTCCGGCATAGCACCGGCGGATATCCAGCCCCCGTTCAAGAAAATGAGGCGATTGCAAGGCAATGCTTCCTTTCGGGTACGGTGAATCCGCTGCACATCCGGAAGCTACGCCGTATCCCTTTTTCAGAACACCAGTGACAAACTGTAAAGTGGAATCCCGCGCTGTATCATTCATACATTCTTACATCGTACCGAATAGTAAATACTGCTCTATAAATATACGACACTCCTGTATTAAAAAACCATACACAAAACGTGTACATTTTATTTAAAATTGCTGAAAGTGTGCACCAATTTATGCTTATATTAATGTATATATACGTAATATATAATTGTAAACCTTTAAATCTGAAGACTACCGACACGTGAGGGGACCGCATGAGGTACAGGACCGGTACTATACTGTCTGTGTTGTTTCTACTCCTGGTAATAACCGCACTATATCCAATGGATGGGGTTGATTACTCAACGGTACCGCCGGACAGCATGGATCCGCAGACTCTGCCGCAGGAACCCCTTGCGGCAACACGAAACTCATTTAAAAAAGATCTGCCGTCATGTGCAGACTGGAACACGAAAGAACTGATAGTCAACGAATGTTTCTTTAAAAAACCGGGGAACTGTCCGTCAAACCCGGATGAGGTCGATCTTGACCTCTCAAAAGTAACCGCTATTACATTCTCGCCGGTGCTACTTGACACATCATTGCAGGGTACGGTTGAGCTTAAAGAAGTAGTATGTTACAGCGCCGGGGAGATTGGCAATACGGCTATACAAAACGTCCCACTCGCCGCTCAGCACGCCGACTTGACAATAAATAAAATTACGCCGCAGCTTATCCGGGCGACAGTCCCATTCACCGGCAACTACTCTATTGCTTTGTTTGATATAAAGGAAAGAACCGTCACCTCCCCAGTGAACGGAATCCTTACAAAAGGAGCGCGCACTGTAACCTGGGACAGCGGAGCCATGGGTGCTACCATGTATAAGACCGGGACCCTGGGGATCGTAGGAAGGTTCATTACCCTCTAAACCTGTATTCTAAAACATAATCGGAGGCAACATGAAGGGAAAACTGTGTAACACGGTATGGTTCATATTAACTATGTTCAGTATTACCGCCGCAGGCATGTACCGGGATGTCATTTTTGATCACACCCGTGTGACTGATTCCGGAATCGCGACAGATTACGGTTTCGGCTATTTCAGAGGACAGAGTGGTGAACCGAACATTCCTATAAAAAAAGTCACCCTGCTTCTACCGCCCGATGCCGACCTGTTTACCGTCACGGTACAAATCAGAGACATCAGGAAAGAGCATATCAACGGGCACGTTGCCATTCCACCGAATCCACCCTGTTTCACCGAGGACCGAATTATCCGGCCACGAGGCAGGAACATTGTTGACGGAAAAGACCGTGATATCTATGGCACAGACGCCTGGTTTCCGGAAAACCCGATACGACATTACTATACCGGAAAAATGCGTCAATACAATATCGTGGATATACATATATCGCCCTATCAGTATAATCCGGTTACCCGGTCACTGGTGAAAATTACCCGGTGTCGGCTCGACCTGCAGTTTGATAAGCTGAACAACGTGGGAACAATCTACGGTGAATCCGAGGCGGTGAGGCAACGGCTAAGGGATATTATAGAAAATGATGCAATTGAGGAGCAGTACCGCAGTATTGCGACACCACGGCCAGCAGGCAGGAAGACCGGATATGCCATAATGATCCCCTCATCCATCAAGTCGGCATCATCGATATTCAATGCGCTGGTCGATTCAAAGAAAAATCACGGCTATGCGGTAACGGTGGTCACTGAAAATGAGTGGGGCGCTACCAGTGTGGAAGCAATACGCGGGTGGCTAAAAAGTAATTATCTCTCAATGGGTATCGAATATGTTCTTTTAATCGGCAATCCCACCGGCAACCTCCCCATGCAACGGTACACCACGGACTATGACGACCCGTTAAGTGACATTGTATACGGCGACCTCTCAGGTAATCCGGACAGAAACGGCAACGGCAGATATGGTGAGTTTAACGGGGATTTCGGAGCCGGGGGACTGGATAAATATACCGATGTGCATGTCGGGAGAATCCCCAATTATGGCAACATTCAGAATCTGGATAATATTCTTACCAAGATCATTGACTATGAGAATGAGACGGATATAGAATGGCGGAAAAAAGCCTATTTTGCCATGCATATATTCAGCGATGCCCAGAACGGATATGTGTACGGCCATGCGATTGAAGAGGCTGTAGTAACCCCCAATGCGGGGTGGACCGCTCATCGGGTGTATGATGCGCCGGTATTCGGCTGCCTGGATTTCCCACCCAGCTATACTAAAGTGGTGGAAAACTGGAACAAATTCGATTACGGTATCTTTGTATGGCAGGCTCACGGTATGCCGACCTTTGCTGAAGATATCATGAGCACGTCTACCGCGGCAAATCTCGGGGTGAAAAAAACCGGTCACGGGTATCAGACAAGCTGCAACAATGCCAAACCTGCCCAGAGCGACAACCTTGCCTATGCCATTTTGAAACACGCTGCAGTCTCAACGATCGGCTATTCGGAAGTCTGTATCTACTCGGCATTCAATACCGATTACGGTTCCGGCGGCATGGCCAATGACTACGGCTATGTATATGCCAGGAATCTGGTTAACAGGAAACTGCCTGCCGGTGCTGCAATAAGCGCGGCACGGGATGAGCTTCCGTCAAGCGACGGCGGTGCCTGGCAGAACTTTACGGCTCAGCTCCTCTATGGCTGCCCTGATGTCGGGGTGTTTACCAGCGGCGATCAGACGGTTTCGCAGGAAACAATAAAAGTCAATAACAGCGGTATGCGGGTAACTTCACTCTGCACCGGCTCAGGAACCGTGCGCTTTACGATAAGCAACACCGCTCATGACGGCGGATTTGTTGCCGTATATAATGCATTCGGCCGTCTGCTGCAAACGGTGCCTTTAGTAAAGGGAAGCGACAAGGCTTACTGGTACAGTGAAACGGCAACGGGGGTTTACTTTTTTGAATTGAATCTTATGCGGAATGGCGGTGGAGTGGTTCGTCTGGCTGACAAAGTGGTTGTGCAATAATTTTCTGCTTGCTTCTGACAGAAAACAGGTGTTTTTTAACCGAAAGAATCTGTTATTATTTTGGTTCCCAAATTATCTTTTCATAACACAGAACTGTCTCGAACGCTTCACCTTCTCAAACGTCACCACCGCAATATACATCCCCGAAGCAACATCCGGCTTCCAGAAAAAGTCATGCGATCCGCCCGACAATTTATGCTCTTTTACTTGCCACACATCTCTGCCGAGGATTGTATAGACTTTTAATGACACGTCGCCTTCCCGTCCGGTATTAACACGGAAAAGAACGCCATGCTTCTTTGCTATAATGTAAATAGCAACTGGACAACCGTTCTTCGCCAACAACGGTTCCACGTTATCTATAACGGCGGTGCTGTTCATCCGGTCTTCATACAGAGAATAATTCACCTCACGGCACATTGCAATAAGCTCAGGATAGGGATTATCGCATATATCAACAAAGCCAATCTGGTAGTTTTCACCGTCGTCACTGTAGTCCCGTGCGGTATAGGGCTGATCCACATACTGGAACCAGTGAACCCCGACCAGGTTGGGGTGCCGCAAAGCATCCTGAACATACTGCCGGTATGCCCGCGCACGCTGTTTCTGATCCTTTGCATTGCGAAGTCCTCCCTGGGGCAGCCCTCTATCCACTGCTCCGAAATGAAACTCACCGATAACAACAGGTTTATCCAGCAGCGGATCGATTGCATCAAGAACCGGCAGATCCCGCATGGTAAATGCATACCGGTTGAGACTTATTACATCACAATATCTGGCAGCAGCATAAAGCTCCTGCCTGGACATGAAATCCGGAGTGAAATAGTGCTTCCGGTTACCCAGATAGAGTTTTTCCGGAACGGAATCTTTCATCGCATCGCTGCAGGCTTTAAAGTAGTAATTCACTGCATAGGCAAGGGTAGCTGAATCAAACACCGTGGCCCAGCTCATCTCATTGTCGATAAAGTAGCCGATACACCACGGATCGCAGCCGGTTGTAGCTTTCTGCCTTCCGAGCTGCACCCGGAGGGAATCCTCAAGATTCCGCCACTCCGGCGAATCCAGCACTTCCTGATTCACATGATGTGGAATAATCGATTGAATTATAACAACATAGGGCGTTTTCACGGGGTGTTGCAAATATATAGAAAAATCCGACCATGCCCCGATGGTATTAATTCCCCAGCTCCGTAACCGTTTATGTGCAATATCAATGGCGGAATCTCCCCAGTCCGTGCCAAGATGCGCATACTTCTTTCTAAGATTCGTGTAGAAATAATACCCCTTTTCCCATCCGCCACTGCCCACAATCTTCTCCGGAAGCACTTCGAAATACCCGCTGCGGTCTTTATCGGGTGTCTTAATGAGGGTACCGCAGCCGTAATTGATACAATCAATCCCGTTTGACCAGAAAAGGTAGCCGTCCGGATCAACCAACCACCAAAGGCCATTATATTTGTATGTATAAAAAGAGCCGGTTGAATCGAACCGCGGCCCTGCTGCCCAACCACCATAACGTGTCCAGTTATCCGGCCCCGGTTTCTGCTTCAGCTCGGTCGCCTCAATATGATACTGGGTAACCAGCTCTGCAGGTGATTTGGTTTTTCCCGGCCACTCTTTATGCTTGAACTGTCCAAACTGGTCAATAAAAGGGCTGAACGTTACCAGCTCCGCCTGGGTGGGAAGCTTATATTGGGCTTGCGCCCTGATATTATCAACCAGCACACTTTGTTTATCCTTAGAGGGCATAACAAGGTATATATCAATGGAGGTTATTCTTGACGGATCCGGGGTGTATCCGGTCCTGAATCCACCGGGCAATCCCTTGAACTTCGGCCAGAAATAATCCCTGATATACTGCGGAAGGCTGTCCCACTCACGACCCAAATAGATTAGCAGGGTATCACTCTCACCAGGCTCCAGTATAAGAGCCCCATTTGCCCGCCGTCGGCCATTGAGTCCGGCAAAAACCTGCACCCGGTTGGTTCCGGTGTTTTTAACATCCATGGCAACAAAGACAAATCCGGACAGATCCCATCCACTGGCTTTTTCAAGAGAAATATAAGGTATCGAGTCCCTGCTAAAAACAATGCCCAGTGCCGTATCACTATCCCATTGATCTAAAGAGAGTTGGGCGTTGTTTGTGGTTACTGCGTTCAGGTTAAAGTTGTTTTCGAAATCGAAGAGAATGCGGTGATCCTGGGAATAAGAAATGGTTACTGATAACACTAAAAATAAGATAAAAATCACGGTATAATCTTTCATGAGTAAATTTATCATTCCGCTGCATGATGGGACAATTTAAAGAACATATTAGAAATATCACCGAGTAGTTATACATCAACACTCTGTAAAATATTCTCCTCTGATAATAAATATATTAAAAACTTACCGCGAATACATAAAAACACCTACGACTTAAAATGAAACCAAACACAGCTACTTCTGATACGCAACTGATACTTTAATAATGAAATCAAATGTATGACAATATTAAAAAAACTGTTTATTTTTAAAAAGGGCCTGTGAACAAGCTATATTAATGTAACTTTGGAGGAAACGGTAAACAGGAGGTCTTTCATGAGAATAGTATCACTTGTTATTATAATCATAGCAATTTTTCTCGCCATGTTCTTCTACCTCAAATCCACCCAGAAAGCCTTATACGAAAACATAGATCCGGAAACTAAAACCGACACCCGCATTGAAGAGGCGAGAAAGGCGGTGGAGGAGATGAACCGTTCCACGGAAAAGCTGTCAAAGGAACTGGAAAAAATCACCGGAAAATAAAGAAGCGTAATATGATTATTAGAAAGAATACTATACAAAAAATCATTATACCATTTATTT
Source organism: uncultured Fibrobacterota bacterium (assembly GCA_964543525.1). Classification (GTDB taxonomy): domain Bacteria; phylum Fibrobacterota; class Chitinivibrionia; order Chitinivibrionales; family JANQEN01; genus CBDVBE01. The sequence goes on from CAZIYW010000007.1 coordinate 58,148, forward strand.
TCATAAATGCGATTCCCTATTTAATGCTTTATACTCAAAGAAGGACATTTTTTTACCAACGAAATAGACCGCTCACTTGAACTCTGTGAAACCGATTATCTTATCGTATTATCAAATGTCGGCGGTATAAAGGGAGATTTACTTTACAGTTCCGGTGGATACAGTAGTATAACAGGGTATATTCCCATTGTTATTCCAACACCGTTCGGGTTTGCATTTGGAATAATAGGTAGTAATGACGATGAGGCGGATCTGTCGAAGCTTAATTATTTACGAAGGGTATTCTGGAATATCTGTGTGTTTAATATGAAAACGAGAAAATTGGTATATAGAAATAGTGTAAGTTTCAGCGATGACTTTTGTCGAGACGGAGCTGAGCGATGCTGCGGTTATGTTTTGATGTCATTATTTGAATAACCAATACCAGGTGTTCAATTTAGATACATTAATAGACGATATATACTATCTATAAATGATAAAAATGAATTATTTTCTTCAACAGTTTTCAACGATAATAATGTATACTTTATAACAGTATTACCAATGACTTTGCAACACACTATGAGGGCAAGCTACAATGGTATCCCCGGTTCCAAGTAACAAGTACGACGACACGACACTGGGCAATATCAATCGTCTGAAGGACGGGTGTATTCTGTTGTCCCATGAAGATCTCATGGATCCCAATTTCCGGTTGACCGTTGTTCTCATTTGTATATACAACAAAGACGGCGCATTCGGTCTGGTATGCAACCGCCCGTCACACATGCCTCTTTCGGAAGTATTCAACGTTGACAGCGCGTTAAAAACTATCCGTCGCAGCATATATATCGGCGGGCCGGTACAGCAGGAAACCCTCCATATTATTCAGATTACCGCAACCGCTGCCGAGCATGCATACAAAGTCGCTCCCAATGTCTATCTCGGTGGTGAATGGGAGTCGCTTGAATCCATTCTTGCCGAGGATCCGCAGAGGACCCGCCTCTTTCTGGGATACTCCGGCTGGTCTGCCGGCCAGCTTGAAGCGGAGATTGCTGAAGGTGCCTGGGAGGTCTATAACGTTGATCTGGAAAAATTCCTTCTGCAGTGGGAAGAACCCCTGTTCAGAGATGTTAAAAAAATCCGCGGGTATCTTAAGAAACTATCCATTAAATAACATATCTCTCCATACATGTGCTCACCGCCAGGGTAAATGTTTTTCTCATTATATTTCTATTGACAATCACTAAAAATAATGGTAAATTCATGTCTACTATTCTAATAACGGATGGTACACATTCATTTTTATTGAGAGGATTTGCCGTATGAAAATGGCTGATATTAAGAAAAAGGCAAAAAAAGCAGGCGTCACGGCGGGCAAAAAAAACAAACGGGATCTTATACGGGCTATCCAGAGTGCCGAGGGGAATTCTCCCTGTTTTCAGTCTGATATTGCTCCGGTATGCGGGGTAATGGACTGCCTCTGGCGGGAGGATTGTGTACCGAAATAAACGGTATCTTTTCCTTTAATACTCTTCTATTCATTTTTTTTTGCAGCACATCCGGGCTGCAACGCAAAACGCAATTATAATTGTCGTGAAAAGCTTCCGGTAAAAGGGGTTATATTTCCCCGGAAGCACCTATTTTGCTGTTTTGAAACCTGTCACCGGAAAACCTGTTTCAGTACATTAATCGCCTGTCTGCTCAAGTTGCCGGTGAAGCGCTTCCCACTCCTCCATTAACCGATCATATTCTTTTTGACTTTCTTCCAGGTTACCATGAATTTGAGTAAGCAGAGTATACTTTGAGGCATTAGCCGGATTGTCAAGCTCCGCCGTCAAATCAGCCATAGTCTTTTCGCAGTTCTCAATTACTTTCTCGGTTTTTACTATTTGACGCTCTATTTTCTTCCGTTCCTGCCGCTTTTTTATTCGCATCAGCTTATCTTTATTCTTATCATCATCTTTCTGTGGCTGCAATGTCAATGGATCGATGTATCCGTTTTCAATGTATAAGCGGTAATCGGAGAGTGTACCGGGGAAATTACGGTACATTCCGGGGCGCAACTCTATAATACGGTTTGTTATCCGAGACAGGAAATATTCGTCGTGCGATACAATCAGCATGGTACCGGTAAACCGGGATAATGCCTCAGCAAGTCGTTCAACCGACGCAACATCAAGATGGTTTGTCGGCTCATCGAGCAGGAGCACATTGCCGGGATTCGCCAGCAGGGTAGCCAGTGAAAGCCGGGATTTCTCTCCGCCGGAAAGAATCTTCACCTTTTTCAGAGCATCATCACCCGAAAAGAGGAAGGCGCCGAGTATCGATTGTACCGCGGTTTTATCATTCTGTATACTGCTATCAGCCACGGTTTCGAACACGGTTTTTTCCGGATTAAGCTGCTCAAGGCGGTGCTGGCTGTAATAGCTTATTTGGGTATTGTGGCCGATAATCACCCTGCCGGAATCAGGGCTGATTTCACCGCTGCAGATTTTTAACAGGGTGGACTTGCCCGCACCGTTAGGGCCGATAACGGCAATTTTATCACCACGAGTGACCGTGAGAGAAAAGGTATCGAAAACCTTTACCGAATCATAGGAAACGCCGACAGTGTCGCACTGTAAAGGTACCGCACCACACCGTGACGGCGCAGGAAGTTGGAAATGAATCTCCTTTTCCACCAGGGCTTCTTCAGGGAGCTGCTCTTTTAGTTTTTCCACCTGTTTCATCTTGGATCTGGCCTGCGACGCCTTGGTATTCTTTGCTTTAAACCGGGTAACAAACTGTTCGGCCTTGGTAATTTTATCCTGGAGGTTTTTTACCCGGCGAGCTTCAGAAGCACGGTGTGTCTCTTTCCATGCACAGTAGTCACCGACATTGCCGCTGTATTGGGTTATCATCCCGCCGCTGATCTCTATGGTATGATCGGTAATACGATTAAGAAAATCACGATCATGGCTTACAATAAGCATACCGCCCTTACAGCGCTGCAGAAACTTTTCAACCCAGATAAGGGAATCCATATCGAGATGATTGGTCGGCTCATCTAAAAGCAAGAAATCCGGTTTACACAGCAGGAGCTGTGCCAGAAGCACGCGCATATGAAAACCGCCGGACAGTTTCAGTATCGATTCTTCCCAGGTGTGTTCCGGTACGCCCAGCCCGGCAAGAATAGCTTCGGCCCGTGCGTGAAGAGAATCAGCCTCATGAATCTCACGTTCGGTATGAAGTGCATCATAGGCAGCCAGTGTCTTTTTATCATTTGCACCGGAAGCCAGTTGTTCAATAACCGACTCCGTATTCAAAAGATGGCTGAAGGGCTCCAGCACGAGGTTGAGTGGTGTCACCGACCTCGTGATATTCATTTCCTGCGGCAGGTAGCCGATTCTCAAATCCGATGGAATGGTAACCACACCGCTGTCAACCGTCTCTTTACCGGCAAGGATACGGAGCAATATGGTTTTACCCGAGCCGTTGGGGCCGATAAAACCGATGCAATGAATCGGATTTAGCGAAAAAGAGAGATTGTTATACAGTACCTTTGCACCAAACTGCTTGTGGATATTTTGAAAAGTTATCACAAATAAAAAAGCTCCGTGGTTATACGCTGTTCAAAATATAACTCGGAGCTGTGGGGTATATGGTGAAAAAAGATATAGGAACAGCAGATGTTTCTCTATCTGTTTTATAACGGTTTATATATGTCTTTTGTATACGTCCTTAATCGTAATCCTGATCATACTCGTCATTCTTTCTCATTCTCGGCCTCGGAAAGATAAAAGAGAGAAGACGAGGGACGAGAAGGAGGAGGTGGACGATTTTATGTGCACAAAGAGACTCCTTACATAATTGACTTAAAGATCGTAACGAAAAAGAACACGATAAAGATCAAATACAGTACCTCAAGGAACGGGGCGGAACAGTCGAAAAAGCTGTGAGACGCCTTACCGTGACTCTGAATAATTATTTTTTGGTATCACAATCAGCCATACTGTTCCTCCCTGTTAAGGTTAATAGATACTGTTTCGTATTATTCAACACGACCGGTTATTTTACCAGCCGCATGGATATCATTTTCGTTTCATTGCCGACTTTAAGCAGTGCGATATAGAAACCGGCACTGACCGGACTACCCTGCATATCAAGGGCGTTCCACTTTACCGAATAGTTGCCGCCCATGGTCTGTAGATTCCCACATTAAACCGAAGTGAATCAACAATTATTACCTGCTTTATATTCGGTTAGCTTATTTATAGTGAATATAGTGAATATCTTTTGTAGTAGCACTGCTGCCGGTCTCAGCTTTTTAGCGTTTAACTCTTTCACATACTATTTTTTAATGGATACTGAAAAATTTTTGTTCCCGTCCTCATTCCTATCTCATCTTCGTCCCCGACCTTCCATTTTTAGGAAGCGAAGGACAAGAGGGATGAAGATGGTGACAAAGTAGTATATGCAGTCAAATAATCGATCTGTATTTATCCGCTTATGATCCAAGTAGATGGACATAAATCAGGCAGAGCATACATGAAAAGAATAATGGATAAGTATTGTATATTTTTAATAATATTTACATTCGCAACACACGCCTCTATCACAATTGATATATCGAACCGATCGTATACAGTAAAAAGCAGATATGGTATTGCTGAATTTTCCCGAGCCGGGATATCCGGAAAACCTGGACACCCCGCGCTTCCTGTTGAAACCTTTTCGCTGCTGCTGCCCGGCAATGCGGATATTAAATCAGTTACAGTATCCCTAATCGATACTGAAACTGTGGTTATCCCCGGAGAATATACATTAAAACCTGCACCATACCCCCGCAAGCGCGCACACCGCGGAATTATAAAAAACGTGATACCGGAAAAGTATGCCGGTATTTACTGCGTAAATGCATTCTATCCTGAAAAACATGTGGAAATACTATCCACAGGAAGAATGCATCAGTATAAAATTGCCGGGATTGCCTACTACCCTTTCCGGTACAATCCGGTAACCGGGAAACTGATAAAAGCATCCCGCGGAAAAATTGTTGTAGATTACAGGCAAGACTGTCCGATAAAATCCAATGCAATAATTCCCTACCATATCTCACAACGTATTAAAAGAATTGTCTCAAATTTCGATGATTTCGAAGGTACTTATTCCAGAGAATTGAAAAAAACCGGAAATCCTAAATATATTATCATGGCCACTGAAAAGATTGTATCAAATTCACAGGCTCTGAATGCATTTATTACAAGTAAAGAGAACCGCGGATTCGATGTGCAGTTGGTGACCGATTCAATTTGGGGAGGAGGTACAGGCGACTCTGCCGCTGTTAATATTCGAAAATGGTTGAAAGACAATTATGAGAACCTTGCCATTGAATATGTGCTTTTAATTGGAAGTCCCCATCCTTTGAACGGCGATGTGGCAATGAAAACCTGCGATACAGATAAACCGGCGGATTTATACCTTTCCGACCTTTCAGGAACCTGGGATGGTAATAGTAATGGTGTCTGCGGCGAGTGGGCAGATTATGAATCGGGCGATCCGGATAAATATGCAGAGGTGCATGTGGGACGCATTCCTCTCTATACCACTGATTATTCTGTTCTTGATAAAATACTGAATAAAATTATTGCTTATGAGAACGCACAATCGGATAGTATTGCATGGCGCTGGAAAATGATTATTCCCATGGAACCCTGCGATGAACAGACACCGGGTAACTGGATCGGTGAAGCAGTAAAAAAAGATGCTTGTGAAGCTGCCGGGTGGGACTATCACCGTATCTATGATTTTGCCGATCCGGGTCCGCCCGAATCAATGCCGACCGATTATGCTACTGTTCTGGACGTGTGGACCGGCGATACATTCGGCGCATGCATGTGGAATACCCACGGATTTGCTGCTGATGCTCTTGGGATTATGAACCTGGCAAATGCAGCGAAACTCAACGACCGGTTTCCCACAAGCATCTTTCAATGCTCCTGCTGGAATGCCAAACCCAGTGCGCTCAATAACCTTGCCAGCGCACTTCTGAATAATGGCGCGATTATGACGGTTGCCGGAACCATACCCACCATGTACATGCCCGGACAAAAGGTCTTTGATAACGCCACTGACGAGAGTATCGGGGTTAACTATACCATTGCAACCGTTGCCGATTCAATGACCAGCGGCCAGGCGCTTGATTATGTCCACGCAAAGTTTGACCCGACAGGATGGTGGGAAAATTACCTTGCCTATGTGCTGTATGGCGATCCTTCAATCAGCGTCTATACTCACTCAAATATTACTCAAACAAAAGAGAAAATGACTTCAAATGTTTCAGACAATTATAAGCTCAAGATAGAAGGTTCAAAGATAGTATGTACTTTTCCTTCATCTGCAATTAAAAAAAATGCATCTTTAGTAGTCTATAATTTACAAGGCAAGAAACTATGTACTTTAATAGACGGCCAGGTTAAAGGTGGTACGTATATTTTTAATTTGAAAAATAATACAGCGTTTGCTGATGGTATCTATCTTTGCATTTTAAAATGCGGAGCATATATAAACACATCAAAATTCTCTACCATATATCAACTGAATAAAAGGCTATAATATTTGCCATCCTTAGTGTGCCCTCGTGAAAGGATGCCCGTCTTTGACCGCGAAGCAGAGACGATTATGAATGCATTGTGGGCTGGGAGCCAACGGGTAGCGGAAAACCCCGATTCTTTTTTTCGGGAGTTGCAGATAGGGGAATGCTTTCCCCTCAAATAAGGATATATTAAGTTCTGACTTATTTCAACTTCTCTAATTCCTGCAAACAATAAAATAGTCCCCGAGGCACATGAAAGCACCCTTTCCACTTCCCTCCCTTGGCGGGAATCAGCACCTCTCCCCTTCGATTAAGGTATCCGTACCATTCAGGAAATTCCGGATCAGGAAAACGGCTCCATGTGTATTCATGGACCTTATCAAACCAGTTCCAGCACTCTTCCATGCCGGAAAGACGAAAGGCCTTAAGCAGGGCTACAAGGGTTTCCAGATGAACCCACCATAATTTCTGATCCCATTCAAGGTACAGAGGCGGTTTGCCGTCAGCATCGAGCATATAAAAAATACCTCCGAACGCCTTATCCCAACCGAATTCCAGAGTGGACAGAATAATATCCACGACCTTTTTAATGGTATCTGTATCCTCCCTCAGCTCAGCGATATCCAGGATAAACCACATGGCTTCCATACCATGTCCAGGATTAACCAACCGTCCTTCAAAAGAATCGGGAAATTTGCCATCTGGTGAAACATGTTCATGGAGAAGCTGCTTTTTTTTATCATAGAATAGCGAGAGCATCTCCTTATAGCATTCATCAATGGTAGAATTAAAAATCTCCGGGCTGAGCATCCATGCCATATCACGGGTAAGATTTACAAGAATCATAGGTAACGCAAGTGAAAGCATGGGACGGGTGCCGGGAAAAATCTTTGAATACTTTCCCTTTGGATTGTCTTTTCTCAGCAGAATATTCCTGTGGGTATGGTAGGCGATTACATGTGCCTTTTTATCACCGGTAGCACGGGAATACTGGCTGAATGCCATGGCTGCAAAACAGTCGGAAAAAATATTGTAGGGCATAACCAGTGGTGCGCCCTTATGATCAAGGGCAAAATACCAGTTACCGCTGTCATCCATACCATGATCCTGTAAAAAAGTCGCTCCGTGCTTTGCTGTTTCAAGCCACACTTCCTTTTGTTCGACCTGATTATACAACATGGAGAAAAACCAGACCTGCCGCGCTTGGAGCCAGATAAATTTATCGGTATCGTATACATTTCCTTCACGATCAAGGCAGGTAAAATAGCCGCCATGCTCTTTATCAATAGAATTCTCTTCCCAGAACGGGATAATATTATCGAAAAGTGTTTCCCTGTAAAGTTTTGCGTAGAATGAGTAGGGAGTTTCCATGGAAACAATATCTTTTAATAAAATTTCAAAGGCTTTGCCGATGCAATCAGGATTTTGAATTCCTCATTTATGATTTACCAGTTCTTAGTATAAATTTTATCATGAAGGATTGCATTAAAATTATGTTAATAAAGCATTTCATTCCAAATAAAAGGTAAGTACTGACGTTATGATATTCCGGTTCTTTTTCCAATCACACTATTACCAAATGAGCGTACAAATTTCTTAGTAAATTATACCATTTAACACTTTTACAACTCTATCCTGAAGCCGATCATTTTCCATACTTCGATAGAAGACTTTTCCCCTTTTCAGTAATACGATATTTCTGTTTACTGCTTCTGGGTTTGTCAGGGATGGTCATTTCCATAACGCCTATTCTTATAGCCGGCTGCCGGTATGATTCTCGAAAATATTTTTCATCTTTTTATCCGAGTTTTTTCTTGTATCTCGCTCCGTTTCATTTCTCCTTTTAATATATAAAAGCCTTTGAACTTCGGGGGTAACTTCTTCCGATACAGATTCCGTGACACCACGAGCTGCAGGGTGAATCGGCAAACGAGCCAAAAAATAACTGAGATCTTCATCGAATTCAAATTCTGCAGGAGGTGATCCATTCGCCTTCATCGCTCGAATAATCTTTGGAATACCCGTTGAACGACCTTCCGTGTATTTCAACTCCTTTAAAAACTCCCCAATACGGCGATTACGGTAATGTCGGGGAATGGCGCGACCGGCTTGGAACTGCGAAATCTTAATAGACCGGTCGGGACCGGGGTAACTTAATACCACAAAATCTTCATGCATTTATCCGAATTTCTACCGGTTCTCGTATGTCATGACCACGATGATATACAGCATTTACTACGGATTCTTCAATGGCGGCACAGGGAGCATTTTCAACCCGGGTCGCTTCTGCTTTTTCCGGGTGTTTTATCACTGTTTCACTAACAAAATTACGTTTAATATAAGTCAACGCTTCATTAAGCATCTGTGGTAATAATCCATGAAAAATCTTTTCTGAAAATGTATCACCGCCTGGTCCACTTTTAGGAAACCAGACCACATCAATCTTCATAACAGGGAAAAAGTGAAATGGCTCAGCGTTAAACATGATTAAGCCGGCATTTAAAGGAAACGGATTTTCAGAGGGACCGCCGATTACACCCATTTATCTTCCCAATTCTTCTTTTGACAGGTCAGGTACCTTTATAGATAAATCACTGTTAACACGGTTTAAATAGTTAATCATCAGCTGTTTTGAAAGGTCATCAATTTTTTCCTGCTGATTAAAACGGTCATCAAACGGAACGGCTGCAGCAAGTGAAATAAGCTCGGTTTAATCAGCACCTTTTGCTTTTATTGTGCTGGAACCTTTACGAATGTATAGGCATAATCATTATTACCTTTACCTAAACCGACTTTTGCCTTAGAAGGCCTTGTATGTCCACCTAAAACCCATAAAACAAGAATATTCTTACCATTGCACAATAATAGGGTGATAATAGGGCTGAATTGCATTGAATCCAAGATTAAGCTATCGTTCTCTTTAATATTTAATCCTGTTGGAGGAAGAGCTGGCCGTCCTTTATTTTCTTTTATGCCAATTATTATATACCCTCCACCAAGATTCCTGAAATCATTAGTACACACACATAGTGTGGAGAGTTTTCTGAGGATTCCACCCTTCTTTAAATTCAAGTCGTTCCCATTCAACGATATTTCCTGTAACCAGTTCGTTTACTGATAGAGGAAGTGGCATAAAAAAACTCCCGTCAATAAAACAACTCTTATACCATATTTTTATATCCAAAAAAAATATGGGCGACAATGGGAAGAAAATCACGGAAAGTCTCGGGCATCCTTTTCCATATTTAATTATAATTAATAGCGAATAATTCCAATTTGTTTATATATTATTATTAGGGCATTTGAGGAGAGGGTCACTTGCCTAATACTGTAACATAATTGATTAACCGTAAATAGTAACGTTTTAAAAAGTAACTCGAATAACCTCTTTTTTCACTTGCGGGGAGTGTAGCGGATGCTGAGAAAGCCTGGAGATCCGGGAGGCACAGGTCTACTGATAACCACATTGTTGATAATCCTGCAAAACTCTTTTGCTGAGGTTTACCTCAATCTGCTGAGCACCCCTTGGCAGTTCGACAATGTATCTGAATGGGATCAGCGCACCTGCAGCTTTGATGTGGTCAATGGCACCAACCGGCTTCGAAAAACAGAAGGACTTCGATTTACCGTACCAAATAAACCGACCACGTTTGTCTCCTATGATAATCCGGCAGTAGATGTCACCGCTGTTAACGACGGCAACGGCCCCGACCGCTATACCGCCAGAATCAGCGGTATGAATACCAACGGGACTGCATATTTAAATGCTATCAAAGCAAACTCCTCCCTGCGAATTAACTTAACCTGCTCCGGTATCCAGGCTGGTACCGATTTTACCCCGGTCAAACACCAGTACCTGGTAAAAACCGGCTCGATTACCGGTGATAAGGGATACAAAGACGCTCCCCCGATTTCTGTTGATATCATTGACAGCCTTATTTCTCTTCCCTGGTTTTATGATACTGACCTGTATATTCCCGACTCACTGGGCATTCAGGGCGGCACCTATACCGGCGGTTTTATCGATACCTGGTATGACCAGGCTGGAGACTCGTCACTCTGGCAGATTCAGATATGCCTGCCTGACGATTACTTCACCGTTAACGGCGAACCGGCAAAATACCGGCCTGATATAATGGGACAAAACGATGCTTCAGGTGCTGGGCCAATGTATGCAATGAGTCTGGCTATGATGCAGGAATATATGAATGTGGACATGCAGATTATTGCAGGCTGCTCCCCAAATGAGAGTTATGGCGGCGTTGAGATGTTTACCGACATGGGCGGACCGGATTTCGTCTCGCAGGGATGTAAATACATTGCCAATAAAGGTGCCAGCGGCGGTACCGGGCCTGCTAACCTTATGGATGCACCGTACAATGAAAATGTCTACGTCAGCTACCCCAAATTCCTCCCCTATGCAACAGGCGGAGCCAACCCGGACCAGTTTTGTGCAACACCGGGAAACGGTGCGTCCTGTCTGGGAAATTCCCCGCAAATGGCAAACGCGCTACTGCTCAGCGCACTGTATATGTGGAACACCTACGACAGAATGGTCAATGCCACTGATTTCTGGGCAAAAGACCTGTTCAACAAAGCGGCGGACCCGCAAATTACCGCGAAAATGGTGCTTTCCGCATGGAACAAGGGAAATGATTATCCCTATGAAGATGTCATGGAGTATACTCCGCAGAATACAGCAAACAACAATTACAACGATGTTATCCAGTCCGTCTCAACTACAGCCAATGTGACTAATCAGATGGCCTTTGATTATCTGAATAAAATCTATCCGGCTTTGAATCCAATTCTGGACGCATGTGTCAATTCTGAAAATAACGGGGGTAATTGCAAAATTCATGACGATTCCCTTTCTCTCAATGACTTTGAAAAGCTCTTCTTTGGTATGAGCGGAAATGGTTTGACTCCCGACCCTGACAACGGTATTCTCGGTGCAGGAGGTATCCTCTGGCATTTCAATATGAGTGAAGCAAAGCGCGCAGAGCTCTGGTCCGATGTAAAAACCGCTTTTAACAAGCTTAAAGGCAAAGCACCCTCGACACAGGGAACTGAGCTTATATCGTTCAGATATGATATGTTGGTGGTTTTACGTGTGGCAAAACAGTATCTCAGTCTCGAGCGGCCGAAACCGAACGATCAGTATTTTACCGGATGGGTTGATGCCCACTCTAAAAAAACGCCGGTCGGTCCTGTAAATCCGGAAAATGTCTATCCACATCTCCTGATATCGGAAAAAGGGGTAACCGCTCAGAATGATTTCTTTCTGAGACTGGTTATTGCTGATAACGGCAATCTCGGTGTTGACAATTCGGAAGTTGTCGAATGGACACTGGACACCCTGTGGGAATCATGGTATCCCGGTGAATATGTATCCGGCGACACCAACAATGCCGTGTATAAAGCAACGATTCCCTCACAAACCATTGATGAATGGTTCAACGGCGCAAACGGCTATGGCTGGGTGCGGGTTACGGATCGGTGCGGCAACTCGACGATTGAAAAATTTACCATTGAAGGAGTCGCCTACCCCACTGTGTCAGAGGCTTATATCGAGGATACTGAAGGTGAAGGTTACGGCAATAAAATTACTGTAAAAATGATACTCGGTACTGCAGACACGGCGGACGAGCTCGATGATTTTACCCGTTTTCAATATGCCTGGCCAAATAAAACTCCTTTGAAGGATGCTGATCAGAACAGCACTACTATCGATAATACCAATAATATTATTACCGTAACGGATAACAGTTTCAACGACGGTGCCGGGCTGGGGCTGGTATCATTCGACTACCCGTCAAAGGACTCAATTGAAGGTGATTTGCTTGACAAAGTCGGTCCGGCAATCATCAAAGATAACGGCGCTTACCTTTATACCGGTGCGAAAGATACGCTCGAAATTACCCTCACGGAGGATATCACTGAAAATTTACAGGCCGACACCAGATACCTTCGTTTTAAAATCGGCAACGGCAATCCCGAGGAAATCGCATCGGATGAAATAATAAAAGTCAGCAGTTCAAAATGGCGTTTCACCTTCACCGCAGGTACCCTTGCTGATAAAGATTCGGTTAATCTCATTGCAGCAAGCGGTCTGCAGGATCTGGTAAGCAACAGCCCGGCAGATTACAACAAATACCGGCCCATCAAAACACTGGGCAGCAAAGAGCCGCGGTGGGATATCGGGTATATAAAGGATTCCGACGGTGACGGTTACGGTGACCGTATCACCGTGGCAATTATTCCAGGCCCTGCACCAGATGCCGACAAACCCTCTGATGTGATAAAGTACGAATACTCCTGGCCCGATAAAAACAACTTCGTCGAGGCTCCGGTCAATACCATCACGATATCCGGTAATAACCTTGCCGCAACCGACAACACCCTTACAGACGGCGCAGGTGAGGGTAACGGACGGCTGGCATTCCCTTCTGCCACAATTACCGGTACTGTGTACGATAGTGTCGGCCCTGCACTTATCGATTCAGCGATTCTCCTCGAAAAACAGAATGGTGCCGACCCGGAAACCCTGATTGTCACATTCAGCGAACCGATTAAAGAAAATCTCCTTGACGATACAACCTATCTGAAAATCAACGATGTTCAGGTGCTTTCTTATACTGCTCTGAAAACCGGCGGCAATAAGAAGTGGCGGTTTATTCTGCCGGCCGGCAGTGTGCAAGCCGGGGATTCGGTCAACCTGGTTACCGGTAACAATTCCGATGGACTTGTAGCATACTACCCTTTCAACGGCAATGCAAATGACGAGACCGGAAACGGACATCACGGGAATGTTACAGGCGGCGCGTCTTTAACCCAGGATAGATTCGGTAAAAGCAGCAGTGCATACAGTTTCGATGGTATTGACGACTGTATTATTGTGCCGGATCACCCGCAGCTCCAGCTTGGCAGCAGAGGGACGATATGCCTGTGGGTATATGCCGAAACAAACAATAAAAACAATGCCGCCTTTATATCCAAAGACGGCCCCGCCTGCATGGACGACCTTTCAATCGGCCTTGATATGGATTTAAAAGCACCCAACACACTCTGTATGAATTTCAACAGAGCATTAGAAAACGATATTCTGTATATTAGTGAAAAAAATACTTTTCCTGAAAAAGTGTGGACATTTATATGCGGCACCTGGGATGATAACGGCTTTGCATTATATAAAAACGCTGAGCTTATAAACTCCATAGCGGAAAGTGTTACGCTTATTGCCGATTCTATACCGCTGGTTATTGCCTATGAAGTTAAAACCCCGCCGCTGCTGGACCATATCGAAGGCGACATAGATGATATCCGCATTTACAATCGCTCATTAAGTCAGGCTGAAATTACACGCATTTATAATAATGAAGAATTGAACGCAGGGGTAACCATTGTCGATTTGAAAGACAATCCTCCGCTTGACATCAACCAGAAAGTCCCTGTTGTAAAATTACAAAAACCGAACAGTGTAAAAGATGGTGTTTACCTTGATGAAAATGCTGACGGTATTATGGACAGTGTGGCAATCACCTTCGATACGACTATAACCAGGGAAGCTCTTAATGCACTGTCCTTCAGTTTCGTCTGGTTATCCTCGAACGATAATTCAGTAACCATGTCTGTTAACGGCCCGGCCTTTTCCATCTTTGATGATGTGAAAGCCGGCTGGAAAGTTTCAGGATACGATTTAAAACAATTTATAACTTCACTTGGTGCAACCTGGGGACAGGCAACGGTAATACAGCCAAACGTGACAACCGGCGGCATGGATACCGTTGAAATAACAAATAAATTCAGAGACGCTATGGGCCCGGTTCCGGCAAAGGCTGTTTTTGCTCCGGCCTATATCGATAATAACACTCAAAATCAGCAGGGTACGGGGGATATCCCCGATACCCTTACCGTCACCTTCTCAGAAAAGATAGCGGTCCCGTCAACAGCATCAGCAGCCTGGCCCAATCCGTTCGGTTACTGCCATGCCGGCGGCTCATCCTACGATATGGCACTGGCACTGGTGCCGGATCAGGTTTCGGGCAGAGCAATGGTTTTTTTGGTAATTGGAAAGGATGACTACCCTGAAAGAAACAGTGACTCTATCTGGAGTGTATCAGGTGCAGACTTCACCGATTCAGTCGGTATTATACAGCAGAAAACAACCGGGAAAATCCCACTAATTGTTAAAAAGTATCATTACGCCTACAATGCATCGGCGTACCCCAATCCTTACAACGCAAATGAAACGGATGAAACGGTCCTGGATGAAATCGGGCAGGCATGGGATTACTTCTCTATTGATGAGGAGAAAAAAGGAATACTGCTCATCGTTGATCCGTATGGGTATATAAACAGTAAGGTGGCGGTAACAGTCTCTGCGAATATATACGATCCTGTCGGCAATACCGTAAAAAGAATACCTGAAAACAGCTTTACCTATAAAAGTAATACCAGGAAAAATCAGGTCTGGTATGCGCTCTGGAATACGTGTAATGAGCGGGAGCGAATCGTCGGTCAGGGTTCCTATATCTGCATAATCTCTGTCGAGGAACGCCAGGAGGGAAGTCCACCGGTCAGAAATGACTTTCCGGTGATAATTGGTATAAAAAAATAGCCATACTCTACAAACAAAACAATTTTCATATAACTCTTTCCTTTGAATCACTCCGGTAATATTTTAAAGTTAACATGAACGTCTACAGGATCAAGAAACAAGGTCTTAATAAGTATCTGTCCGAAAACCAGTTAAGACTGTCATTTCTCCCTACGGTCGAAATGACAAATCAATGACTTTTCTGACAAGCCCTAATCAGTTCCTATTGAATATTGGTTGAATAAGGAAAATGAAAATGAAAAAATCATCTCTCTCTTTAATTCTTATGCTTTCAGGCCTGCTCATTTCCCAATGTATTAAAAACCTTACCGAGGAAGAAGCATTTAAAAAAGGTACGGACTACCTGAAAGCCGGAGATACAAAAGCCGCATATAAATATCTGAAAAAAGCAAGTGATAAAGCGCCGGACAACTCATTTTACCACTGGGCTGCTGCAAAAGCCGCTCCCAACCGCAATCTGGCCTTTATCCACGGCCAGGCAGCCTGGGACAACGGTCTGAAATCCTTTGATGTACTGCTTATGCTTACCAATCTTTCATTCCGGAATACAAAAGAGGAAAAGCTTTCTTATGCATTGGACCTCTATAATGAGCTTCCTGACAGCATTCGCAATGAAGAATTGCGCGGTGCTTTGTTTGAACGGTTCAATGAATTTGACTCAAGTATCGCTATATGGAAAAAAATATATAAAACATCGCCAACACCGGAATTGTGCAACAAAATTGCCATGGCTTACAGTAAAAATAACCAGCCGGAGAAGGCCGGTGATTTTTTGCAGAACTGCAGAAAGAAGAAGCAGCTCAACAGCCGTGGATATTTACTGTTAGCCTACCTCTATATCTTTGATTATAGGTTCGATAAAATCGATACCCTATTTAATGAAGCACGTTCATACGGCCTGTATACCGACAATCTTCAGCTCGAGCATGCCGGTTTTCTCATTCTCGAAGGAAAGCTTGCAGCAGCGGAGAGTCTGCTTATTCCCCTTGCTGAACCGATTCCGGACAGGAAAAAAGACACCCTGACACTGCGTGCACGGATCCTGCTGGGGTATCTGTATCGCGCGCAGAAAGAGCCGGAAAAAATCAATGCTCTCGCTGAAAAAGTACCACCAAAATCATCTGAGCAGCTTTATTACTCCGCATTAATTAAAATACTCCTCGACAGTGCCGATGCACTTGAAAAACTGAAAAAGGCCCGTGCCGAGCTACCGGATTTTCCCATTATTGACCTTGTCTATGCACGCGAAAATGCCCGGGGAGGCAATTTTACGGAAGCAGTCAACGGGTATAAAAAACTGCCGGCAATTTTCAGGCAATCCCCGGTTATCCTTATAGAATATGCAGTCGCATTAACCAAAGCAGGAAACGATACTAAAGCTCTTGCTCTGATCAATACCCTCCACCGAAAGAAAAAATTCACCAAACACTCTCTCGAACTGTTCCGTGACATTACCTACAGGACGAAGCTTATAAAAGAAAGTATGGCCGCCCAGAAACTCCTGGAAAAAAAATATAAAAACGACACCCGCGTGCAATACACCAGTGCAATGCTCGCATTGCAGAATGGCAAGATTGACAAGGCACTGACTATTCTTAAAAAACTGTCTGAAAAATATCCCGATGAACCGGCATTTGAAATTGCCCGTATCAAAGCCTATCTGATAAAAAAGGAGTATAACCAGGTTATTGATGAGTGCCGTGAAAGTAAGCTGGAACTGCCGGTTCTCTGCCCGCTCCTCGCAGAAGCCTACATAAAACTGGGTAAACCGGAACATGCCGAGAAAGTATTTGAAAAAAGCCTGAAGCAGGATGAAGGCATTGAGCTCATGATCGCATTCGCTCAATTCCAGACAAAACATGAGCGCTATGAAAAAGCCGTAGTTATTTATGAAAAAATACTGAATACGTACAAGGAAAAGCTGGGCAAGGATGAAAAGGGACATGCGCTGATGCTTAATAATTACACCTGGACTCTCCAGCAGGTACCGTCCTTTAATAAAAGAAAAGCGCTTTCTTCCATTAAAACAGCATATGAATTATACCCGGAAAATATACATATTCTCGACACCTATGCCTCGACGCTTATTAAATCCGGTAAGTACAGGGATTGTATCAAATTACTTGAGGAAAGGAATGAAACCGCGAAAGAACCTGCACTGCTTATGCATCTTGCAACAGCCTATGATAAAGACGGGCACAGTAATAAAGCGGTAAGAGCGTATCAGGATATTCTGCGTAATGCTGACTCAACCGCAATATTATCGGGCAATATAGATAAGCGGACCATTCAGGATCGAATCAACCGGCTTACAGCGGAAAACTGACGCGTAATCATCTAAAACGATAATCCCTGACAATAATTATATATGTAGTGTAAAACAGAATTTCCTCCTTGTAATAAAAATCTGTTCTGATACAGGAATCTGCTGATTCAATTCAATAATGTTGCACTATCTTTATAATATTATATAAAACAACGCCTTACGTTTATT
>CAZIYW010000008.1:0-71882 GCA_964543525.1 uncultured Fibrobacterota bacterium
TATTAAGCACGCCGCCAGCGTTCGTTCTGAGCCAGGATCAAACTCTCCATAAAATAAAAAGTTTGATATCTAACTAATGTTCTTTTTGGAAACCCGTTCACACACATCAAAGCTTTCAAAGAGCCGCGCCAAATATATCTTGGCAATTTTATAATATACTACAAAATCAAACTATTATCAACGGTTTTTAACCTGATTTTAACAAAACTTTCTGCTTAAAGACCACCTAAAATAAAGAATTCTCAATGAAGTGTCAATATAAAAGATTGAATTTATTATAGTTTTTCTCACTTACCTGCTTTTCTTCCCATTTGATAGAAACAATACTGGCTGTATACTCATTCTGGGAATTATTTACAAGCGTAAAAAATAAGAAATGCCGATTTATCTTATTGTATAGCAAAACTCTTCTAACTCATGCAGATTAAGCGACAGGCTATTGCTGCAGCAGCTCATGGTTTGAAAAGTTGCCGTGCAGCTGAATGTTATCTACATATAGATCTATATCGCCCAAAATATCAGGATGATTTACAAATCGGAACATTTTCACCTTTCTCTTTGCATCATCCCACGTATGATTCTCACCAGGAGAATCCGGAACACCTGAAAAATCTTCCGGTTTCAGCACATACTTTTTCCATTCGTGGGTTAAACAAATATTTACACCGGCATATCCCCAGTCTATTCCGTAATAACTGACATCAAATCTGGCGGAATCTATTATATCATCTCCATTTCTGCCTTTCTTTGCATAAAAGGTGATACTATCCATTTCTGAGATATCATAGTAGGTATCACTTCCCTTTAAATAAAATCCAGTTCCCCAGAAAATTCCATCCCAATTCGGATGATATACCCGCACCAGAGCATGAAACCCGGCCGAACCTTCAACACCTTCACCCGGGACAACTATATATTCAAAAGCTGAATCACTCGAATCAGGATCCGGATCCCATTCGGTGCTAATTGTATCCGTCCACGCACGCCAGTATCCTGTCGAATCAGTCATTCCTGAATTAAAAAGCGCACCAAAAGCGGTTTGATATGAGGGGCCCGTCTCAAAATCCTCCAAAAGTATATATTCTTCAACAATCACCGTTCGTTTTTCAGTCGCCTCATTTTCCATGGCGTCTTCAACAGTATAAGTAATCGTATAACTGTCTGCCACCATAGTATTCACATTACCGCTCGTTTCAATACTGTCGGAAATATCACCGTCTGCATTATCAATCGCCGTAGCACCGGGATCGACAAACTCCACCCCGAGAGATATTTTCAGAGGATTAGGACCATTCAAGGTTATTTCCGGCGGCGTCAGATCAACTTCTGCTGAGGTATACATACCGGTTTCCACTGCCGTGTCACCGTAGATATCTTTAACTCTCAGTCTCCAGTAGTATGCTTTTTCGGGTACTATTCCGGTAATCTCAACAGAGGTATCTTTTCCCTCATACAACGAGTCTAAATCATCAGGCGCGTCGCCGTGATATAGTGTATAGGTCAGGGTATCACCGGCCCCGTCAGGGTCTTTGGCAGAAAAATGTACCCGGACAACCCCTTTGCCGGTTACTTTATCATAGGTGACAAAAGAGGCTGTACCATTATTTACAGGATTAACCATATTCAGCGACGAAGGCGGTCGATTAAAGGTTATGGTAAAAGTATCGGTAGCTATCTGATGATCATCGTCAAGAACACCCCAAATCACGGTAAGCGGCCCTCCTGAAGGCCAGGTAATGACATACACTCCTTCATCGGTACTGTCATCCCAGCCGTCCGCCCCAAGGTCCCATAAAAATTTTTGAATATATCTTGTTTTATTGCTGTCTGCGGCTTCAACGCTGACAACAACTGTATCGGTTACTGAGACAGTGTCATCTTTAACCGGTTTTAATTCCGGCGGAAATTCTTTTACCTCTATAGTAAAACTGTCAGTTTTTGATTCTATTTTTAAACTGTCAACGACCTTTATCCATACCCAATGCTTCCCCGTATCCGTTTCTGAGAAATATCGGACATACATCCCTTTGTTATTCCCTTCCGTCCAGTTGTTTCCACCATCAAATGACCAGAAATAACGCTCAACAGGGGCATTTCCCTTTTTTACATCCACATGCATTACCACAGAATCCATGATTGAGACAGTTGAGTCATGCATTGGTAACACAACAGGCCGTTTAAAATTTTCCCCCTGCTCATCAAAGGGATTATCCCAGACCTTTTCGTCACCAAGCTTTGTGCATGACACCAAGAATAAACCACATACAAGAACAATTACTCTTTTCATCAGCATTTCCTCCGAAATTTAGGGGAGAATAGAGGAAAATCTGTCACTAGAAAAATATTGATATAAATAATCCAGCACCGCATACACCGGCAGTGCCGTAGAGGAGATTTCTCCTGAGTCTGTTCGTTTCCGCTTTTTCCCTCTCCTGCGTATACATTTCTTTTACATGATCAATCTTAGCCTGATTCAATTCATCTATATTGTCGTATATCTCTTCCCAGTTTTGATAATCTTCTTTGTTTTTCTTAACTTCCGTATCGAAATAATACCCTGCAGCCCCGCATGCAACGCCAATAAAAGAGAACAGAAGCCGGCGTAACCCGCGCCCGCCATGTGCTGTCCACCGTTTCCGTCTCAGAGAATCGCGGTACATTTCGGTGTGCTTTAACGTGTAGTCCCTTTTTACCAATTCATTCGGTTTTATTTCAACGTCCTCAGTAACGCCATTGTAAGTATCTTCCAACAGCGTCAGCTTATATTTCCCCGTCCGTAATCGTTCGTTGGAATACGGTGTTGTTCCAATTTCGACGTCATTTAAAAAGAGGGAAACCATCTCCGGTTTTGCTTTTACTTCAAGAGCACCAAAGAGATAATCAAGCTTCTTCTCGATTGTTATCTTTTTACCGGCCTCGATCTTTTCCACTGTTCTGAACAACGCATATTCCGTTGCCTCTATCTGCACAGTAACATCCCCGGCTTCAACCGTATAATCTTCAACCGTACCAACACCTGCATGCTTTCCATTAATATAAATGTGAGCATAATCAGGTACCGCTTTAACCGATACTGTTGCGGCCCCTTTTAAATCAACATTTACATTGTTAATACCGGTGCTGTCAACAGTAACTACCAGTTCTTTTGTAAAATACCCTTCTTTCTCCAACTGCACATGATGGCTGCCGATAAAAAGCTCTTCCGTCAACGGTGTTTCCCCATACACCTTTCCATCAATAGTAACACCTGCACCGGCAGGGGATGAGGAAAGAAACAGCTTTGCCTTTTTATTACTGAGCGGAATAGTAACCATGAGAGGGCTGTCGGGAGCAAGAACAATCTGTTTGGCACCATAGGCATTTTTATCAATAATTGCAATCAGATGTTCACCGACAGGAAATTTTTCAAGAGTGCTTGGCGTTTTCTTATTAATTTTTTTACCGTCAACAGCAATTTCTGCGCCTACTTTATCAGCATCAATATGGAGCGTACCGGTTTCCTTTTTCACTGCTTCTCCTGCTGTCGAATATCCTGCTTTTTCAATTAATTTTTCAACCAGTTCCTTCGCTTTACTGGATACTACTTTTTTTAAATCACCTTCCAAATCTTCAGTAACTGTGCATAGTATCTCGCCCCGAGGCACATTCAACAACCGCAGAACAACAGTAAAAAAATCTTTTACATTTGCGACAGAACCGTACACAATGAAATCCACCCCGATGAGATGACCGGTTTCAGACATACATGACTGACTGTGACACGTATCTTTATACTGGAATTTCTGACGCGAAAGCACTTCCATCATATCATCACGATCCAGAATAGTAAATTGGCCGATTTTAATTAACTCTGTGCGGATTCGGTCTGAAATAATCAGAGCTGCTTCACTATCTGCTTCGAATGTGGTATACAAATCGAATACTGCAATATCTGCTCTTTCCCCTTTAAAATGCAGCGCTTTGACTACCTTCTCCTTAACCGTAACATCCGTCTTCTTTTCCTTTTCCGGCCCGGAGATTTTTTCTTTTTTTTGGTCAACTTTCTTCTTCAATTCGGCTTTTTCATCGGCAACAGCCCCTGGTTTTTCAGCTTTCTTTATCATTCCTTTTCTTTCGGATGCGCGTGCATCCTTTGCCCCTTTTTCTAACTCCGCTTCTTTTTTTACCTCTTTCTCCGCCTTGGCCTTAGCCTCCTTTCCGGCTTTCTCCTTCGCCTCTTTCTCCGCCTTGGCCTCCTTCTCAGCCTTCGCTTTAGCCACCTTTTCCCTTCTTGCTTTCTCTTTCTTCTTGGCAGCCTTCTTTTCTCTCTCTTTCTTTCTGTCCCGTTTTTCCTTTTTCTTTTTCTCCGCTTTCTTCTCTTCTTTTACCTCTGTTTTTGCCTTTTCCTTATTATTCAATTTGGTTTCTTCTGAAAAAGCCGTGGCGGCGACAAGTAACAGACTAAAAACAGCAACCCGAAATACTACCATTGCTCTCTCCCTTCATGACGGAGAACGAATATTTTTCTAACAGTGACTATTAATGTAGTGTCTATATTGTAAATAAATTCTTCCCAAGTAATTCTCCGGCATTAACTGTGTCTATACTTAACGAGCGTGTTTCCCGGAAAGGTTCACAGCCCTCTGTAAAGAAAAAAATTACACTATTTTAAAGACTTCTATAATTTCATGCAGGTATACTGTCCCCTCTTCGAGCTAAACAACTCCTTTGCCCCCATGAAGAATATCAGGAATGTCCCCCCATGTGTCACCTTTCGATGACCTGCCCTCATCACCTCTGACACTTTTACACGTCTGTAATTTAATATAATAAATAGGTAATATGGAGTAGCAAGTATTTGTTGTCAGGTTTATTAAAAGATAGGCGAAGGATTGAAACCAGTACCCGGTCAGAAAAAACCACAGAAATGATATAAAAATACCTCCATCAGGATTGACAGGCCAGCAAAGTATGCAGATGTACCACTCGCTCCTGTGCTACGCTCCATTGTAGACCTAATACTATAGCGTCGCAGGTTCGAATCCCTGAAAATAAAGAATGATAAAAAAAAATACCCCCAGCAGGATTCGAACCTGCGACTCCTGGTTTAGGAAACCAGTGCTCTATCCTACTGAGCTATGAGGGCATGCCTCAAATATAGCAAATTATCCCCATTTTCAGCAAGGTCTCTTGCTTGTCTGTGCAATTTTTTATTGAGCCATTAAACGCACTGCCACTTTAAACCCAAATATTTTCAATATGGTAATACAAATGTCCGACCCATAAGAGTATTTTCTGTAGAGAGCCTGCAATAGAATATACCCGTGCCGTTGCCATTAATTTTCCACTGTAAATAAGATCTCACTGCCTCTCTAAATGCATCCAGCAGTGTAAAAAGTAATTTTCCTTTTGCATGCTCCCCCCTTGGTTATGGAAGTGGTGATATAATAAAAAAAGGAAACAGCTTTTCACACAACATGTGCCATTTCCTCTCCCTGAATTTAAAAAACTAAAAGAATGATATTACAAAGTGGTAATATATTAATTTCTAAGGTGTAATTCAATGATTTTTCTTAAATGTTAAAAAGAATGTACTAAAAGGTTATTTTAAAAAGCTGTTCCTTATCAACGACTTCAATCTCCCGTGTATGAATTTCAGCGACATTCCCCGTGGGCGGTCCCTTCTTTAGCTCTTTTATAAACTGGTTCAGCAACTCCCTGTGTGCCTGCGCTTCAATTTCCACATCACCGTTAAAACAGTTTCTAACCCAGCCGGAAATGCCATAGCGGTCAGCAGTTTCTTTCGTAAAAAAACGGTAGCCGACCCCCTGAACCCTGCCCATAACTACTATGGAATAGCGTTTACTTTCAGTACTCATAGAAAAATTTATTTGCGTGAGAAAAAATTTACAATTAAAGTCAACAAAATGCTGATCAGAATACAGGTAGTCACGGGAATATAAATACGAAAGTTATTTTTTCCAAAGGAGAGATCTCCCGGCAGACGACCTATCGGCAATTTATCGGCAACCAGAAAAAGGCAACCGATGGCGGCAATCGCAACCCCGGCAACTATAAGAAAACGTCCCATATCAACCCAGTGCATAGTCTATCCTTATTTATAGAATTAAAAACAGTATAATTTCAGCTGAAAAATTGAAGCCGTGGAGTAGCGTATTAAGAATAGAAGCGTTATAGCAACCCATTATGCCGTCACTCCAGCACCTCAATATTTCAATCTACTTATTCCCGCTGAAAAGATCAATCTGCGGGCCTATGGTTTTTCCCTCAGGAATAGTAACATCAAAATATTTATATGTATGCAACGTTACTTCTCTTCCCCGCGGTGTTCTTTTTAAAAAACCTGCCTGTATCAGATACGGTTCATAAATATCCTCTATAGTGTCCGGCTCTTCACCGACCACTACGGCGATATTATTAATGCCCACGGGTCCACCGTTGTAATGTTCGATAATGGTTGTCAGTATTTTACGATCCATGTCATCCATGCCGCAATCATCAATACCCAGCATCTGTAATGTTTTTCTCACCATGTCTATGGTGATAATACCGTTTCCTTTAACTTCAGCGACATCCCGCGCACGGCGCAAGAGTCTGTTTACTATCCGTGGAGTCCCTCTCGCACGTTTACCCAGTTCAAGTGCAGCGTCGTTATCACAATGCAATCCAAGTATTTTCGCTGACCGGAGCGCAATAGCCTTTAAATCATTTGCGTTATAGTAATTCATCCTGCCCACATAACCAAACCGTGCATACATTGGTGAGGTAATCAATCCCGCACGGGTAGTTGCACCGACCAGGGTAAATGTATTCAGGGGAATGCGAATGGCTCTGGCAGCAGGTCCTTCACCGGTCATGATATCAAAGACAAAATCCTCCATTGCCGGATAAAGGGATTCCTCCACAACCCTGTTAAGGCGATGTATTTCATCGATAAACAGGATATGCTTTTCCTGAAGATTTGTCAGGTTACCGGCAAGGTCGCCTTTCTTCTCCAATACCGGCCCGGAGGTTGTATTAATACCGACCCCCAGTTCATTGGCAAGAATTCTGGCAAGCGTTGTTTTACCAAGTCCGGGCGGACCGCAAAACAGGATATGGTCAAGTGCCTCACCACGTTTTTTAGCAGCCTCAACAAAGACAGAGAGATTTTCCTTTAGATGCTCCTGACCAACAAAATCGTCAAAACTCTGTGGACGAAGAGTGGCATCATACTCGCGGTCCTCGTCCTTCATCGAACCGGAAAAGAGTCTTTTACTATTTTTTTGAGTCATATGCAGTGATCATCTAATAGTGATCATCTAATATTGAATATTGATAATTTTCACTTGTTATATTACCTGCAACGCTTTTTTTATCCATTCTTCGACGGGTGCATCAAGTTCGATTGCTTGTTCAACCCGCTTAAGCGCATTACCTACCTGCGATTCATTGTATCCAAGAGAAATCATGGCAGAATAAGCTTCATGTCGCATTGATACCGGTGCACCAGTGGCAGTATCCTCTTTTCGGGATGGTATCGTAACAGCACTATAATCAACCGCCAGTTTCCCTTTCAACTCCATCACCAGGCGCTGCGCCGTTTTAGGGCCAATACCGGATATAGCTTTCAACCGTGAGGCATCCTGTGCCTGCACAGAATAAACAATATCCTTTATCGACAACCCGGAGAGAACATTCAGGGCAACTTTCGGTCCGATTTTACTAATAGTAAGTAGCTGCCGAAAAACTTCGCGTTCCGCCTTTGTCATAAACCCATACAATTTCTGCATGTCTTCCCGCACATGAAAATGGGTATAAAGCTTTACCGTCTCACCCGAATTCGGTAACACTTCTGAGGTAGACAGAGGAACTAGTACCTCATAACCGATTCCGCCCACATCCAGGACAACATGTTCACCGGCCGCTTCTTCAAGTATACCGTTAATATATTCGAACAAATATACTCCCTTTTGTGTCTCCGCTCCTTTTTATACCACAAACGAAAAATAACAAGTCGAATGTATTAAAACAACACATAAAAATAATTGATAGTTTGTGGTTGTCCGGATATTACTTTTTATTCTGTATTTAAAAATATCTCCTGAAACCTTCGGAGGAGGCGCTCTTGTAAAGTATTTCTATGCCCCAATTAGTACCGTAAAGATTGATAATTATTGAAGGCGCAGATAGCAGTTGCCAACGCATCATACATATCGGTTTTAATATCTCTATCCGGTAGTCGAAGCATCGTTTTTACCATATATGAGACCTGTGATTTGGCTGCATTTCCGTTTCCTACCACCGCTTTTTTAATTTCACGGGGAGTATACTCAACGACAAGCGCTCCTGATTTTTTCGCCGCAAGGAGCGCCACACCCCGCGCATGTCCCAGCACTAAAGTGGTGTTAATATTCTTTGCATAAAAAGCCTGCTCAATGGAAACACATTCCGGAGAGAATTCTCCCATTTTCACCAGTAATCCATCATAAATACATTCAAGCTTTTCCGGGAGTGACGCTTGTCGCGGGGTGGTGATAATACCGGCTCCTTCGTAATAGATAGTATTTCCTCTGGAACGGATTATTCCATATCCGGTAACCTGAGTTCCCGGATCAACACCGAAGAATATCACAATACCACGCCTCTTTCCGCTTAACATTACAAGGGTGATTCACCAAGAGAATAGGCAATAGAGTAAATGCGCGGGGCATTCTTTTTCAATAAATAAAGATATTTTTTCCCGGTATATCGCGATTCCGACACTTCGACTTCAAGAGCTAAATCTCCAGACCCGAGACGATTAAAATACTTATCATACAGTAAAAACGTAAACCGTCTCTTGTGTTCAACCGGAAATTCCGTTGAATCGCTATAGAGTTCAATCCGGGCGTTACAGTATTTGGTAAAAGTTGTTATTCTTTCCTGTTGTCCGGCAGTAAAAAAAGTAAAGGAATTTTTATACATTTGTACGGTCATATTCTCTTCAATCCGATCGCAGATTAAGGAGTCGATATTTGTTATCTCATTAATGTATTCCTGCCATTTTATATCATATAATCGGGCACAGGATACTTCCTGGTCAGGTGTATCAACATGCGCACAGGTAAATAAAAGAGAGAATATACCCAAAACCGTGCTATATATACTGTAAAATTCAGTGTTCTGTTCATCCTGTTTACGGTGCAACTTTTATCCGGCATACTTCTTCATATCTTCTTCGCTGATATCAAAGTTACCATAGACATTCTGCGTATCATCAAGGTCGTCAAGGTCGTTCATCAAGCGCAATATTTTCGATACGTTTTCACCTTCAACTTTAACGGAATTTTCCGGTACTTTTGTCAACTCCGCAGATGCAGGTGTGATGCCGACTTTTGTAAGAGCGGACCGGACTTCTTCAAATGCATCAGGCGGTGTAGTAATTTCAAATACATCGCCTTCCTCAACCATATCTTCAGCGCCAGCTTCGAGGACGAGTTCCATGAGCTTTTCTTCATCCGCAGCATCTTTCGGCACGGTAAGATATCCTTTTGAATGAAACATCCACATAACTGAATTTGGCGCCCCTATATTGCCGCCGGCTTTTGTAATGACATGCCTGACTTCAGCGACGGTTCTGTTCTTATTATCGGTCATACTTTCGATAACAATTGCCACGCCGCCGGGTCCGTATGCTTCAAAGGTAATTTCTTCATAAGACACACCATCTATTTGTCCCGTTCCTTTGGCTATGGCATTTTCAATATTTTTATTCGGCATATTATTATTTCGGGCGTTATTAACGGCCGATCGCAACCGCGGGTTTGCATCAGGGTCACCTCCTCCCATACGTGCTGCAATGGTAATTTCTCGTATAAGCCTGCTGAAAAGCTTACCGCGGGCGGCATCAGCTTTTCCCTTGGCTCGTTTAATGGTTGCCCATTTTGAATGACCAGACATACTTCCTCACTTTCATGCAGTTAAACCGGTTAATTGCTCCAAATGTATCTGTTCTATATTTGTCAGCTCCGTACCGAGAAACCGTGCAGCATTCCGTTTAAAATTGGGAGTAACGTCGGTAACATAGAATTGACTCTCAGCAATACCCTCTTTTTTTCCATCCGTGTGCACATCAAGTGCATTGATAATATCCTGTGCCTCCTTTGCCGTCCATAGCGCACTATCGATAAGTTCTATTCTGCTGCTGACGGTTCCCTGTATAACCTCCATCAGCAGCGGATAATGGGTGCACCCGAGAATAAGGCAGTCGATACCGATATCAACCAGCTCATACAGATAATATTGCGCGGTCATCCGGGTAATATCATGGTTAACCAGTCCTTCCTCGACAAGAGGGACAAACAGAGGACATTCTTTTCCATACACTTTAATTGTGGGATCAATATTGGTTATTCCCCGCGTATAGGAATTGGCCTTGATTGTCGCGGTGGTACCAATCACCCCGACTTTTTTATCCGCCGTGCGAGTGACGGCAGCTTTACATCCGGGCAAAACTACGCCGATAACGGGTATTTCTTCAACATGCGCTTTAATGTGATCCAGAGCGACGGAGGAAGCGGTATTACAGGCAACAATAAGCATCTTGATATCTTTGGCTGTTAAAAAGCGTGTGTCCTGAGCGGAAAATTCTTTAATGGTTTCATCAGACCGCCCGCCATAGGGGCATCGTGCCGTATCTCCCAGATAAATAATCTGTTCATACGGCATTAAACGTAACAGCTCTTTGACAACGGTAAGTCCTCCCAGTCCTGAATCAAATACGCCAATGGCTCGATCGTCGCTCATAACCCTGCCTCATATTTCTTTTTAAATAGTACAACCGCATTACTGATTGCACCGGCAATTTTTTTCTGAAATTTTTTATTTGTCAGCAATTTCTCTTCATTGGGATTTGAAATAAAGCATGTCTCAACCAGAACCGACGGCATATACGCCCCGTTAAGCACCCAGAAATTCGCCTGTCCCACTCCTTTCTGCAGCGCGCGAACCCTGGTCAATGCCTTTCCGAATGATTCTGCGATCAATATTGACAAATCCTGACTCTCACTGAGAAATTC
The DNA here is from genome assembly GCA_964543525.1 of uncultured Fibrobacterota bacterium. Classification (GTDB taxonomy): domain Bacteria; phylum Fibrobacterota; class Chitinivibrionia; order Chitinivibrionales; family JANQEN01; genus CBDVBE01. Next base: position 11,040 of record CAZIYW010000008.1, read on the forward strand.
ATTGTTTGCCATATCGATTAGAATATTTTGCAGATAATCTCCCTTCTGGACATCTTCTTCCAGTTCAATAACCGAATTTTCAATCATAGCGGCGAGCTTATCAACTTCATTTTTTGCCTGGGACAGGAAATAGATTTTATACCCTTTTACATAACTTTTTTTCTTTTTATTCCCGGCAATGCTGTTCGCGTGAACACTGATAAAAAGGTCGGCTTTTTTGTCGTTTGCAAATTTTGTTCTCTGTCGCAGAGGAATAAATTCATCGGTTGATCGGGTCATATATACCCGCAGATTTGTCTTTTCCTTAAGTATATCACGCAATGCGAGACTTATCGACAGTACGACATCCTTTTCTTTTACCCCATTCTGTCCAATCGCGCCGGGATCTTTGCCGCCATGCCCCGGATCAATTACTACTGTTTTAATTACCTCCACCCTTCCTTCCGCCTTCATTTTTTCGGTAGTATCAGTCCGGGGAACTGACGGTACAGTAACCACCGCTTCTTCGGGAGCTTTTCTGCCGGTTACTTTTTTTTTGTCTATTACCGCCGGCGTTTTCAGGGTCGCTTCATTTTCTGCGATTACTCTATTTTCCGAAGCCTTTTTATCAGCGTGCTCCCCCATCGTTAATCGCTGCTCACTCTCAGACCAGACAAGAGGCTTACCACTCATTTTCTTAAACAGGTCAGCCGCAATTTCGACAGGCACATAGAGATTACCGTGATCCCGCTCCGGTGGTTTCGGCAGTTGAAATGTTGAATTATTTATCTGATAAAACGGATTGTTTTGTATAAAAGCGACGGTGTTCTCCTCAGTAGAGGCAGTAAATCGTTCGCTATACCTGTCCCACTCCCAATCCATTCCCAGTTTTTCTACCAGATGAGCTAATGATATGTACACCTGGCCCGTAATTACCCTGGATGGTATGGTATCTTTTGTTGTATTGTCAGTATTGACCAGGTATATACTATCTGGGAAGCACCAGAATGGCAGTCCTATGATAATCAAGGAAAAGAGTATATCGCGGATACGGTATTCAGCAGTTAATTTCATAATGGTTCTATCCATACAACACATTGTCATGTAAATTGTTCATCGGTGCTTCATAATTTTAGCCAGCCGCTTCTTAGATTCCTGTGCAGCAATCTTCCGGCGCTTATCATATTTTTTTCTGCCCCGGCATAGACCAAGCTCCAGTTTTACCCATTGCTTCTTAAAATAAACTGAGAGTGGAATAAGTGTCAGGTGTTTTCTTTCTACCTCCCCGCATAAGCGAAGTACTTCCTTTTTATGTAACAGAAGTTTACGGATTCGGTACGGATCATGATTAAATTGATTTCCCTGTTCAAACGGACTGATATGCATATGGTACAGAAATAATTCACCCGTCCTGCAAACGGCGTAACTATCGAGGAGATTTATTTTTCCGGCCCGAATGGATTTAACCTCAGTACCAACAAGCTCAACTCCCGCTTCTATCTTTTCAAGTACCTCATAATTATGAAAGGCTTTTCTATTTCGTGCAATTATTTTCATTCAATACTTTACGTTCATCTGTTATATATATTATTATTACCAGGAATGAAGTGTACAAAAATAGTTTGCCGTTGCCGTAGTAATCAATTTGCATTTATAGTATATATGATTTTTATTTTAAGTACCAGTCTGTATACATACACCTAACCTTTAACTGTGGGGTTGAATAAAATGGATAAATGTATTTTCTGTAAAATCCTTAACGGCGATATAAAAGCAAAGAAAGTGTACGAAGATGACTATACCCTGGCCTTTCACGATATCAGCCCCCAGGCGCCTACACATCTTCTGGTTATTACCAGGGAGCATTTTTCGGGAATTCATGAGATTCCCGATGAAAAAATGGAAATAATTGCCAAGTTGTTCATTGCAGTGAGTAAGGTCGTCACACAGGAAGGACTTGTTAAAAACGGGTATCGCATTGTTCTCAATTCAGGAAAAGAGAGCGGCCAGGAAGTGCCGCACATTCATGTCCATATACTTGCCGGCAGACCGATGCACTGGCCCCCGGGATAAGAAACCGTTTAACACTTCAGCAAATGTACTCTCAGTTAAGGACCTCCACCAACAGGTGCGTACTGTCGTCTTCCGTGTTAAACCAGAAAAGCAGCCTGTCTTCGTTTGTAGTAAAACATTCTTCAAGTAATGCCGCATTGCCACAGGGATAAATCCTCTCGTGTTCTTCAATTGCGCGTTGTATTAATCTCATTTTTTCTTCACTCATTGATAACTCCTGTCTCTATCAATAAGGATAATCGCTCATGAAATTTTACACGATACTCGAAATAACGAATCCCTCGTACACTGGTATATGCAGAGCAGTGGAGTATTCAATTCTCGTTGTTCGTATACTCCACCACTCATGACTGCGCATAGTACTACCCCTCCCCATTCCAATCGATCACTGCATCTGTTTTCTTAAAAAGGTCGGAACATCCATATCATCTTCATAATGTGAAATTACCTGACCTTTAGAGACAAATATCTGCTCTCTCCGGATATTTCCAGTCTTGACAACGACCGGCATTTCAACCGACCGGGAATGACTTTCAGCTTTACGTGTGCGCGATTCTTTCTCATCGTTTACTAGGGATTCAGTTTTATCAACCGACTCACACTCCGGTTTCCCTTCAGGTTGATCGCTGGATGTATTAATAACGTCCAGTTCAGTAGTCTCTTTTTCATATTCCTGCGTTACCTCTTTGGAGACGACTTGCAGGGGAGATTTGATTCCCTTTTCCCTTTGCTGCGGCAGGTCGAAGGACATCTGCTCCACCTTTTTCTCTACCGGTTTCCGTACCCGTTCAAAGCCTTTGGCAAGCGAGATTTTTTTACCGGAGGTACTCTCGGGGGCTACTGATTCTTCATTAAAGCCGGTTGCAATGACCGTAACCTGAATCTTTCCGCTCATCTGCGGGTCAGTCACCGCACCAAAGATTATATTGGTATCATTATCTTCACCAACCGCATCGTAGATAGTTTGCGTAGCATCACCGACATCGTAAAGCGTCAGGTCTTCACCGCCGGTCACATTAATAAGGATACCTTTGGCGCCTGCAATGGAGATATCATCAAGCATGGGACTGTGAATTGCGGCATCGGCAGCGAGGGCAGCACGGTTATCACCTTCAGAGTAGCCACTGCCCATCAGGGCGTCACCCATACCCTTCATTATTGTTTTCACATCTGCAAAATCGAGGTTTACCAGGCCATGCACGGATATCAGATCCGAGATACCCTTTGTTGCATGATGCAACACCTGATCGGCGGTTTTAAAGGCATCCATCAATGAGGTATTCCTGTCGACAATAGAAAGAAGTTTCTGATTGGGAATGACAATAATGGTATCAACACTTTTCCGTAACTCATCAATTCCTTTCTTTGCGTTTTTATCACGGATTTTACCTTCAAATAAGAATGGGCGCGTTACTATAGCCACGGTGAGAATATCCATTTCTTTGGTTACCTCAGCGACAACCGGCGCGCCGCCGGTACCGGTTCCGCCGCCCATACCGGCGGTGATAAAAACCATATCAGAGCCCTCAAGTATATCGGCTATTTTTTCCTGATCTTCCTCCATAGCAATCCTGCCGATCTCAGGATTGGCGCCTGCCCCGAGGCCTTTCGTAATACGTTCACCGATCTGCAGTCTATGGGTAGCCCGGTTATTATCAAGGGCCATTGCATCGGTATTAACCGATATAAATTCAACACCGGACAGTCCTTCTTCAATCATCCGGTTTACCGCGTTACCGCCGGCGCCGCCGATACCAATCACTTTCATTTTAGCGACGGTATCAAACTTCTCGTCTAAGGTGAATACCATATACCCTCCTTTGGGAATGATTTAGATTAATATGTTTACTTTTTCCGTTTAAAAAAATTCTTTTACCCAGTTTTTCATTTTGTCGAATATTTTTCTGAATGAATCGTCAGTGCTGAATGATTTACGCGTTTTGCTCTGCTCATTCGTTTCAACCGCGTACTGGCAAAGACCGACCCCCGTTGCATGGATAGGTGAGCGGGCGGCTTCAGTCAACCCGCCGAATCCGGTCGGTATTCCCAGTTTTACCGGCATCTCAAAAATCCGCTCCGCTAACTCCTGCATACCCTCCATCAACGAACCGCCGCCGGTTAATACCACACCGGCACCCAGCATCTCTGCAAATTCGGTACGCTTAATCTCCCGTAATGCAAGTGATAAAATCTCTTCAACCCGCGGTTCGATTATGGATGACAACACTGCCCGGGAAACTTCCCGCTGCTCCCTGCCGCCGACTCCCGGGACATTGACATATTCGTTATTTTTCACGAGCGGTGAAAACGCACACCCGTGTTTCTTTTTTATCTCTTCAGCCTTTTCAATCGGTGTCCTGATACCTATAGCAATATCCTTGGTTACATATTCACCACCCAGTCCGACAACGGCAGTATGACGTATGCTTTCTTCCGAGTAAATTGCAATATCAGTCGTACCGCCCCCCATATCAATCAGGGCAACACCCAGTTCCTTCTCATCATCCTCAAGCACCGCATAGCTCGAAGCCAGCGGCTCCAGGACCAGATCTATAACCTTTAATCCGGCTTTATCGACACTTTTGTAAATGTTCTGTGCGCTGGTCACCGCCCCGGTAATGATATGCACCTGTGTCTCCAGCCGGACGCCGCACATGCCCACCGGATCTTTAATTCCTTTCTGCTCATCAACAATATATTCCTGTGGAATGACATGAAGTATTTCACGATCCATGGGTATGGAGACGGCCTGCGCATTATCAATCGCCCGGGCAACATCCTGTTTGGTTATCTCATTGTTCTCACCTTTTGTTGCAATGACTCCTCTGCTGTTAATCGCCCGGATATGGTCTCCTGCGATACCGACATACACAGCATCTACATCTATACCTGCCATGAGTTCCGCTTCTTCCACCGCTTTCTGTATCGAACGTACCGTCTTATCGATATTAACCACCACCCCCTTCCGCAGCCCATTTGAAGGAGTTACCCCGACACCGATGATTTTCATCTCTCCACCGGTGTCAATTTCCGAAATGATACACGCAATCTTTGTTGTTCCAATATCAAGACCGACAAACACATTATCATCCATATCTGCCTCCGCATCCCCTTTGTATTGTTTCTTGTCACAAGTTATGTATTATTTCATTTACTGAACAAATGCCAGGTTGTTATATCGCAGGTCTACAAAGCTGGGCATCTTATCAGTATTGTCATCCATAGTTGTTAAAATTTCCTGTAAATGTTTTAAATCTTCAACGACCTGAGAACTCTTTATCAGTGCATATAATGGACTGGACTCTATTTTTATACACACTGCATCCTCTCTGCTGAAATCAATCTGTGATATCCGCAGCGGAACCCGGCCATCAAGGCGTTCCGTATCTTTAAAAAAACGGTTCATCTTTTCGACCGCATCTTTCTTTAATCGATGGTACGTATCGTCGATGAGTGTATCCGCCACCCCGGATATAATCGGAAGGTTCCAGTAGGTATGTGATTTCAGCGGCCATAAAAAACCCTTCCGGTCAGTCATATAAATCACCCCAAGATTTACAAATGCCACCGGTTCCCGTTCAGTGACCGCTATTACCATCGTGTGGGGTATTTTCCTCCGTACCTTCACTTGTGCAACCCGGGGATTTTTCTGAATACGCTCCTGAATATCCCGTGTCTTCAAATCAAGCATTGATATTCCCGGCTGTATGGCGGCAAGTGAACGCACCTTTGTGGTATCGATATGTTCAACACCCCTGATTTCAACCATCTTCACCTGCAGGAAATCAACGGTATCAATCAATCCTGATGCTTTCCGGGCTCCAAGGAATCCCAAAATGCCGACGCTGGAAGCAATAAAAAGAAACGATGCCACTTTCAATATTCTACCAATGAAACCGCCATTTTTTTTTGGTTTTTTCTTTCGCTTCCGATCAGCTATTTTAAGTCGACGATTTGCGCCGATTCGTCGTTTAGCCATGCTGTATCTTCTCCAGTATTGCGGACCCAATCTGCCAGATATCACCCGCCCCCATGAGGATTACACCATCACCGGGCTGCATCTGTTCTACCAAACAATCCGGAATATTCTCTATGTCTTCTGTAAACAGCGTGTTCTTAAATCCGTTTTCATGCATTTCTTCTATAATGGAAAACCCGCTAACCCCTTCAATCGGTTCTTCACGAGCCTTATAAATCTCTGTAACTACCACCAGGTCAGCAGCGCTGAGGCTTTCGGCAAATTCCCGGCTGAAATCCCTCGTCCGTGAATAGAGATGTGGCTGAAAAACGGCAATGATTCTTTTGAATCCCGCCTGTTTCGCTGCATCAATCGTTGCCGTAATCTCCGAAGGATGATGTGCATAATCGTCAATAACGGTGATCCCTTTTTCAGTTCCCAATAATTCAAAGCGGCGCTTTATACCGCCAAACCGGTGCAAACTCCGTGCAATCTGATCAAAGGGAATCTCCATTGCAGAAGCCACTGCAATCGCAGCAAGGGCGTTTCGAATATTATGCATTCCTGAAAGCGGCAACGTTACTGTACCAAGCAGTTCATTGCGTTTCAATACTGCACATTCCGAAACACCTTTTTTAAACCGAACGGATTCAACACGGTAGTCTGCAGTATCGGCAATGCCATACGTGACATACGAGCCGTGTATACGGTTAAGAATCTGTACAGAAACGGGATCATCCGCCGAGATGACCACCAGACCATAAAAGGGTACGGTATTTATATATTCCACAAAGGCCTCGGTGATATCCGCCAGATCAGTATAGATATCAAGATGATCCGCTTCTATATTGGTAACGACCGCAATGAACGGAGACATACTCAGGAATGACCTGTCATATTCATCCGCTTCAGTTATTAATACCCTCCCCTTTCCAATCATGGCATGTGACTCACTGTCTTTAAAGGCACCACCGGCAATCACCATCGGATCGTGACCGGCATCCCTGAAAATGCTGCCGATCAGTGACGTTGTCGTTGTTTTTCCGTGAGTACCCGCGACGCCAATACTGAGAAAGGCACGCATGATATCACCCAGTATCGCCGCACGCTTCATGCAGGCTATATTATTTTGATGTGCATACACTAATTCGGGATTGTCAGGTTTTATTGCGCTTGAGTAAACCACTAACTCACTCTGCTTAACGAGATCGGGGGTATGATTATACTGAATATGCACGTTTAACGAAGCGAGTCGCTCCGTTGCATCACTCCGCAGTATATCGCTTCCACTGACAGAGTGACCATTCATGACCATTACCTCTGCTAGAGGGTACATACCGGCGCCGCCGATTCCGATAAAGTGCATTCTCTTTTTTCCAATAAAAAACATATACGCCTACTGAAGTTCCGTTACTATCTTCTGCACAATTACTTTCGCTGCATTGCCTGATGAACTGTCCAATGCTTTCCGACACATTGATTCATACCGCTCAGAATCTGACAGGATTCTTTCCAATGCCTGCTCAACATACAGACCACACATCTTATCCTGGGCAATACGTTGTCCCCAGCCCTGACTCTGAACATACGTAGCATTTATCCACTGATGATTCTCAGCGGACCAGGGAAGCGGTATCATTATACAGGGGAGTCCGAAATACGCTATTTCGTTCAGTGTTGATGCACCGGAGCGGCAAACTACCAGTTGAGAAACGGCATAGTAGGGATACAAATCAGTAACCGAATCAAAAATGAAAGCAGCCGGATAATCTTTAAAAACCCTTTTTATCTTCTCATAAGAAACGCTACCCGTCTGCCAGAGTATCTGCAATCCCTTTTGAAGCATTTTTGTTATCGGCTCAATAAGGCATTCATTCATTGATGCAGCACCCTGACTGCCGCCGCATATGAGAATGGTAGTCTTCCCTCTGTCGAATCCTTGCGGGTACGTAAAATTATCAAACGTACCGGTAACGGTTCTTACCGGTGTGCCGGTGATCGTGGTATTTCCTTTCAGCTTCCATTTTCCGTTAAGCGGAAAGCCCAAGAAGGAGTGTCTGGCCCGTGCTGCAAAGAATCTATTTACCACGCCGGGCACACTGTTCTGCTCCTGAAGGAAATAAGGGATCTGATTCATACGCGCCGCTGCAAGGACCGGGGCACAAACATATCCGCCAAAGGCGAGGACGGCATCAGTACCGCTATGCCTGAAGAATTTACGCATATGACGTACGGCTTTAACAAATGCTATAAGCGACAAAATATTTGACAGATGCAATCCTCGGACAATCCCCTTGACAGACAATATTTTAAGCGGTATTTCATGTTTCTCACATAACTCCTGTTCCCGGCTCCGTGCAGTACCTATCCACAGCAGCGATACCGCTTTTATTTGTTTTCTTAACTCCAGCGCTACCGACAGAGCCGGAAAAATGTGGCCCCCGGTGCCGCCTGCTGCGATAACGATATTCATACCCGCTTCCGTTTCGGTAAAGGCTTTCTCTCTATCGTCAATTGACTCGATATGTTCAGTAATATTCCCATACTGCTCATAGTAAAAATCAGACTCATACCTCCATAACTCAAAAATGGTAAAGGTACCCCGGTGGTGGGTGCAATACCGGTATTTACAAATGTGTGCAGAATAACATACAATCCGGGAACCAGCGTCAGGCCGAAGGCCATGCTCTGCCCCATTTTATCAGGGGCACGTGAAGCAATCCGCATTCCCCGATAGAGTAGTATACCAAACAGGAGGAATACGATACACAGGCCGACGAATCCAACCTCCTCACCAAGAATGGAGAATACAAAATCGGTATGCGGTTCGGGCAGATAGAAATACTTCTGTTCCCCCTGCCCGAGGCCGACACCAAGCAGACCACCATGCCCTAAACCGATGAGTGACTGATAGGTCTGATAGGCAATACCATCCGTATTGCTTGACATCTCAACAAATCCCATAAATCGCTGCAGCCGGTAGGGCGAGGTAATCACCGCAAGTATCGTTACCGGGATAAAAGCCAGAACAATACCACCGATATGCAGGATTTTCGCACCGGCTACAAAGAGAAGGCATATACCGACGCTGCCGATAATGACCGCAGTGCTGAAATCGGGTTCCAGTATAATTAAACCGCAAAGTATACTGATTTTTATCAACTGCTGCAGAAAGACACTGCCTTCTCTTATTCGATCACCGAATTTTTCTATTTGGAGCGCGAGAACCAGTATAAGTGCCATACGAGCGAACTCTGAGACCTGGAATCGGAAAAATCCAATATGCGCCCATCGTTTGGCGCCGTTAATCGCCTGACTGTCGGGAATGGTTAAGGTGTAAATTAACAATACAACTGCAATAACATACGTTATGTTGGCGTATCTGCCCAGAGAATGGTAATCAATCATGAGGAAAACGAAAAAGCAGACGAGTGCGAGCAGGGCACGGATAATATGCCGGGCAAGGAAAAAATCCGAACCGCCGAATTTTTGTTGTGCTATCGCAAATGATGAACTGTATACGAATACTATACCAAAGCCCATCAGCAACAGACTAATCAGAAATATACCCTTATCCATTTTTCTTATTCTATCAACCATTCTTTTCATTTCCCTCTTCGTATAAATCGTGAACCAGCTTTTTGAATATGGTTCCCCGGTCCTCAAAGCTGACAAACATATCAAAACTGGAGCACCCGGGCGAAAGGATAACCACATCTCCCGGATGCGCCTGGGAATTAATAATCTCCAGCGCCTGCTCAAGCGATTCTGCCCGGCGTATCTCAGTGAGACCCTTCCACTCCTTTGATATCCTTGCGGCTGCTTCACCTATAAGACAGACGCTTTTTACCTTCTCCTTTATAGAGTCCCGTATTTCCGAAAAATCGCATCCCTTATCTTTTCCTCCCGCTATGAGATGTACGTTCGTCTGAAAGGCGTTCACCGCACAGGCAACCGATTCAGCAGTTGTCGCCTTTGAATCGTTATAATAGGCAATACCGTGTATCTCACGAATAAACTCCAAGCGATGCGGTAAACCGCTGAAGGCACATACACCTGCAATGATTGCCTCTTTATCATCAACACCTGCGGCCCTGGCAAGCGCCGCTGCTACGCATGCATTATCACTGTTGTGACTTCCCTTAATTTTCATGGTGCCGATATCACCGAGTATCTCTTCATTCCCGCCATATCTCCACCGCATGCTACTCCCCTCACACCATATACAATCAAAAGAATCAACCTTGCGTCCAAATAAAACGACCTGCACCGTATTGCCGATAGTTTCAGCCCACTCGACACACCGTTCATCATTTGCATTGAGCACCAGTGTATCGTCTGCCGTCATATTTTTGCTGATCTGTTTTTTTGCACCATAATACTCTTCCTCATTCTCATAGCGGTCAAGATGGTTTTTCAGCAGATTCAGCACAGCCGCCGCCTTCGGATGAAACAGTTCTATCGTCTCAAGCTGAAAACTACTGATTTCGGCTACCACAAGGCCCTTTTTGCTGATATCCGGCGCAGCGCATATAAGTGGCACACCGATATTTCCCGCAACCGTATACTCCATACCGGCAGCCTCAAGTATGGAACCGAGTAAACCGACGGTTGTACTTTTTCCGGTCGAGCCGGTAACGGCAAGATACGGCGCCTCACTCTGCCTGTAGGCAAGTTCTATCTCCGACCAGATTGGTATCTGTTTTTTCCGGGCCTTTTTTAAAATGGCAATGTCCTTGGGTATACCCGGTGAACAGATAATCAGATCACTATCCAGCACTTTCTGGGTGTGTCCACCCGCTTCATGTGAAATATCCGCAATGTTGTTGGATGCCAGAATGAAATCAAGGTCCTTATCGGAACAGGTCTCACTGATAAAAACGGTACTATTCCGCTGAGACAGATATTTTGCAGCGGCAACACCACTACGTCCAGCACCAAGGACAGCCACCTTTTGGGGCAGCCACTCCTTTGATTTCTTCTTATGTTCCGTTTTTAGTTTCATACCATTTACCGATTTATTACCGCATTCTAGAACGTATTAAGAACCGTTTCAAGTTTTACTCCCCGTGATCCCTTAAGCAGAACAGTATCTCCTTTTTTTAAATAGGTATGCGCATAGTCGACTGCCTGGTATGCATCAGGAGCACAGTGTATTTGTGACGCTTTCATTCCGTGAGCGACCGCGCCATTCACTACGGATTGTGCATACTGTCCAACCGCCAGTATCTTTTTCACACCCGCTTCAGCGAGCTGCTTCCCCAGTTGCCGATGAAGGCGTTTCGAAAATGTTCCCAGCTCAAGCATATCACCAACAACGGCCCCTTTGATGGTATTACCGGCAACATCCTGAAGCAGAGCAATACCTGAACGCATGGATGACGGATTTGCATTATAGCAGTCAACAATAAACCGTATACCGGATTTTGTTACTATTCTGCCGCGCATCGGGTCGGGCGTGAGCGTATACAGCGCCTCGGCAATAAGCGATTCCGATATACCGAGCTGCCGGGCAAGAAATATCGCCGGCAACGCACAATACACGAAATGACGTCCCGGCATGCGCAGCCGGTACCGATGGCCTTTTACCGTAAAAGTTGTCTTCCCCTCCCTGGTAACTGCAAGCTGTTCCGCGCGAACAGCGCAACGTTTGGAGAATCCGAAGAAAACCGCTTTCCAACCTTTTTCTCTATTCTTCTGGATCAAACGGGTATCATCACCGTTTAACAGCAGTACCCCATTCCGTTTCCGCATACCGTTTACGAGTTCAAACTTGGCATTTGCAATAGCATCGAGACTCCCGAAGTACCCGATATGTGCATACCCGATATTGGTGATAACGCCGATATCAGGCTTTACAATTCGCGAGAGTGTGTCTATTTCACGGGTATGATTTGCACCGAGTTCAAGTATCGCGACATCCTCGTTTCCGGTAAGCCTGAGTAGACTGAGCGGTACCCCAATATGGTTGTTCCAGTTACCCTCGGTATTCCCGACGGTTAATCCGGCGGAAAGAACTTTTGTAATGAACTGCCGGGTAGTTGTCTTCCCGCTGGATCCGGTTATTGCAGCTACCGGTATATCCAGATCCTGTCGATAAGCGGCAGCCATTTGTTGCACCGCTTTGAGCGGCCGGTCCACAACAATGCATTTTTTCTGTTCACGGGCGTTGTATGTATGTACCTTCCGACGGGATACTATGGCTGCAATTGCTCCTGCTTTAAATGCAGCCGGTACGTATCGATGTCCGTCATCCTGCTCGCCTGCCAGCGCAAGAAAAACATCACCGGGAGTTATTTTACGCGAATCCATCCATACAGCACCAATGCGGCGGCGAAGGGATACTGCAGACATGCTCGTCTTTCCCTTCCCCCATACCACAAGGTTGTTGAGGGTAATCGGTGACAGTCTTTTTTTACTCCTGTTCAGAACAACACCCCATCTCTTTACTTAATTCAACAACAACTTCACGATCATCAAAGTGATGACGGACCCCGTTTATTTCCTGGTAATTTTCATGACCCTTACCGGCGATAACTACACAATCACCTCTACGTGAAACCGTCAAAGCTTTTTTTATTGCCTCCCGACGATCCGGAATGATATGACAGGGAAAATCCAGCGGCATTCCCTCTTTTATCTCATCAATAATCTTCAGTGGCTCCTCTGTTCTCGGATTATCACTGGTTACTACGGCTTCATCACATATTCGGGCAACGACCTGTGCCATCAACGGTCGTTTCTTGCGATCACGATCACCTCCACAACCAAACACACAGAATAACCGGCCTTCGGTGAGCTTCTCCGCAGTGGAGAGCACATTTTCGAGTGCATCCGGTGTATGGGCATAATCAACAATAACTGAGAAATCGGAAAATACCGGCACCCGCTCCATACGGCCGGGAATCAGCCTGACTCCGTCAAAGCATTTCTGAATATCTTTTTCAGTAATGTTCCGCACCAATGCCCCGGCAACCAGCGCCGTCATGTTATAAACGTTAAAAAAACCACACAGTGACGAACGGAAATGCATTTCTTTTTTCTTATATTTAATAGTTATTTCAGTGCCGGACCAGGTCGAATCAGACTTAACAATGTGAACATCCGTGGACTCAGCGCAGCCATAGGTAACCTGTCGCACGTCAGACAACTCTTTTGAGAGTCTCGCCCCCCATGTATCATCAGTATTGATGATCGCCGCGCCTTCAGATTTAAGATTGTGTATAAAAAGCTTTTTCTTTGCCTGATAATAGGCCTCCATGGTTTTATGAAAATCAAGATGATCCTGGCTCAGATTGGTCCAGACAGCAAGATCAAAGGTAAAACCCTCAACTCTGTAAAGCTCCAGCGCGTGTGATGAGACCTCCATGGTGATTGCTTTCGGCTTTTTATCGGCAGTGTTTATGAACCGAAGCAGATCTGATGCCTCCGGTGTGGTATGATGCGCCTGCTGCGTCCGGCTTCCCAGGGTATAGGTGATGGTACTGAACAGCCACGAGTACTCTCTGCCAAAGATATTCTGAAAAAGCCGGTGATACATGCCGGCTATTGTTGTCTTCCCGTTGGTGCCGGTAATACCAACGGTTATATAGGAATCGAACTGAATATTCCACAGGTGTTTTGCCAGTATTGCCAGTGCTTTCCGGGAATTGGTAACCTGTACCCAGGGAACGCCGGACTCAGACTGTTCATGCTCTGAAACCACCGCTGCCGCTCCCCTGGAGACCGCGTCCGCTATATACAGATCTCCCTGATCGGTAAATCCCGGAACAGCAACAAATATAGCGCCGGGTTTAACATTACGTGAATCATGGACAATATCTGTTATCACCGGGTTGGTGCCCCCACCCCGACTTAAAACCTCCAACGGCGCAATTGCATTGTTCCATTTCATATTCATCCGTATCCTCACAAACGCATTATACTCTCTGTAACTTTTTCCTGTTCCACTCTTCCCGGAACAATTTCGCGTTTTTCTCAATCCACTCCATTGCAACGCGGCAACACAATTCCGGATCCTTCCGGCACCGTTCATCCATTGAATTCATAATCTCCTGCAGCTCTGCTTTAACGAATTCTTTAAATGAATCGGACATATATGCATCCTTTGCTTAAGAAAAAATGTATACTGATTATTTCATTGTATTCATGTGCCGGTTACCCTTCAAACGAACACACCAGGGTACAGATCTCGGTGCTCTGTACGACGACACCCACTGCCGGTGCCTGCTGACGGACCACCCCCGAGCCCTTTACATATGGAACCAATCCTTTAAGATTAAGTGCATTAACCGCATCACGGAGATCTTTACCAACGCAATTCGGTATCCGTACCGATTCATGCGTGTCGGCACGCTTTTCAGTCGACTGTTCATCTTCGCTGGTGTATAAAATCAACCTGGCGGCAGGCCCGTACGGCATGCCACCGGGAGGGCTCTGAAATGCAATTCTTCTGCCGGTACCAATAACCTCAAACGGTATTTTCTCAGCAGTACAAAACCGGGAAACCTGTGAGCGGTCCATACCACATAAATCCGGTATTTTTTGATCGCTTTCGGTCATCAGGTTTTTTATCGGACCCGCTATACTGTCCGCCTGATTGGTGCGGATTAGCTTTTCGGCAAATGCCAAATCAGGGTGACTGATTATCTGATGCACTATCTGTTTGAATGCCGGCGCCGCCACAGCACCACCTCCTCCTCCGTTAAGCGGCTCATCAATAACAATCCCGCACACCAGAGCCGGTTTTTCAACCGGTGCAAATCCGATAAATGACGCCCACACCTTTTCATCAGAGTAGGTTCCTGTCTCCGGGTCAATCTTTTTACTGGTCCCGGTTTTCCCACCGATTAACAAGCCGGGCAACGCACACCGCCTGGCTGTTCCGTACTCAACAACACCCTGCATCATAGCCCGTAACCGCCGGGCTATATCTTCGGAAATAATGCGCCGCTTTGCCTTTAATACACGCTCCTCAACGGTATTGCCCTCCGCATTTACAATGATTCTGTAGATGTGCGGTTCAATAAGAATACCACCGTTTGCCACAGCGGAGAACGCCACTACCATCTGAAGAAGTGTTACGGATACCTCATACCCCATTGCCATGGTCACCAGTGTACGTCCGGACCATTTATTCACCGGATGGACAATACCGGTTTCTTCACCGGGAAGAAGTACTCCTGAATTAGCTCCCAATCCGAAGTCACGGGTATATTTGTAAAGACGATTTTTTCCGAGTTCACTGGCGATCTTTGCAAAACACACATTACTTGAATAGCAGAGCGCCTCAGCAAAGGTTAAAACGCCAAAGGGTTTATAATCATGTATAGTCTGCTCATAAATCTCATATACCCCCTGATTTCCGTCTATTTTATCATTCTCTTCCTTGACGCCTTCCTGCAGTGTTGCTGCGGCAGTAATAACTTTGAATGTAGAACCCGGCTCGTAATTGTAAGAAATACAGCGATTAACTCGCTGTTCGGACGAGTAGTGTCTCCAGATATTTGGATTAAATGAAGGTACATTTACCATAGCCAGCACATCGCCGGACTCAGGATCCAGGATAATACACATCCCTCCCTTCGCCTTATATTTCCTGACTTTCTCTGTAAGGACCCTTTCAGCGATTTTCTGAATTTCAATATCAATGGTAAGATAAACGTCACAGCCGTTCTGCGGTACTTTCTTCGGCATACCAAGCCGTGAATACCGCTTATTCCTTCCATCTTTCTGTACAATACTCCATCCGTTTTCACCGCGAAGATAGTTATCAAAAGCATATTCAACCCCTGCCAGTCCGTTACCGTCGGTACCGATATACCCAAGCACAGGTCCCGCAATATCACCGTAAGGATAGATTCTTTTAATGGAAATATCATGCATACCCTTGTCATGCTCATCGTTTGAAACAATATCCCTGACAGGCACCCGGCAGGAAACGCTTTTTGCCAGTATATGCCCTCTGCGGTCTTTTATACAGCCACGACTGGCGGACACAAGCGTTCGAAGTTTTGACTGTTCGCGGCAACGGATGGCGTATTTATTACCATAGAGAATCTGAATATAAAAAAGACGGCCAATCAGAACACAGAAGCAGAGCATAAGTAGTATAGAAATAAAAATAAGACGAGCTTTAAAAATCTTCATTTATCCCTTTTCCGGTGTTAAAGATTTCTTAAATACCGTCCAGAACGGAGAATTAGGTTTAAATCCGCTCTCCTTTCTCTTCCGGGGATGTACTACCACAATCTCTTCTGACGACGGATAGTCAAGACCCAAAGATTCCCGGGCAATATTCTCAATCCGTTCGGTGGCCGATAGACGCTCAGCCGCTATGCTGAGTGTAATAACCTCTTTCTGTAATACAGTCAGGCTGTCCCGAAGCGAATCCTGACGAAGCGATGTGTTGGTGATATATACCTGTTTCCATACGAGCGAAAGGGGAAACATGACAACAATGATTACCAGCACTGCAGTAGTGGAAAAATATTTCAGTATCGGCAGTACGCTGTTACCGATTTTTTTTAGTCTTTTCTTCTCATTTTTGTGTATTTGTCTTTTTTTTCGTTTCATACCCATTCCAATCGTCTGATACGTGCAGGTTAAACTTTTTCAGCGATACGCATTCTTGCACTGCGTGCCCGATTGTTTTTCAGTATCTCATTGTATGAAGGACGCAGTACCTTCCTGTTTATTCTCTTCAGCAAAGTAACTTTCTTGCAGCGGCATACAGGCTCTTCCGGCGGGCATTCACACTTCTGTTCACACGTGTGTATAAAATTTTTCACTATCCTGTCCTCAAGGGAATGATAGGCAATAACGACAAGACGCCCACCGGTCTTCAGATAATTAACCGCCTTTACCAGGCACGTATGTAACTCTTCCAATTCATGATTTACTGCAATACGCAACGCCTGAAATACTTTCGACAGTACTTTATACTTAATCGGCGATCCATATTCCCGTTCGAGGCAAGCCCGTAAATCGTCCGACGTAGCAATAGTATTCTCTTTTGCATATTCCACGATTGTATTTGCCATTCGCGCAGCATTCCTCACTTCACCATACTCATGTAAAATATGCTGCAACGATTCGCGGGTGCTTTCCCCCAGGACCTGCGCCGCCGTTACCAGGTCACGTTGATTCATACGCATATCAAGTGGAGCATTTTCCTTATACATGAATCCCCGCCGTATCTCATCCAGCTGGTGAGAAGAAACTCCCAGGTCAAGCAAAATACCGTCCAGGAATTGAATGTCATTTTTTCTGAGGATTGAATCAAATTGCGAAAAGGTGCATTGCTCAAGAATAACTGTACAGGCGGGTGTATCCAAATGCTTCCGAACCCATTCAAGCGCGTCCCGATCCCGGTCAATGCCGACGGCAGTACCACCGCTGTCTAACGATTTCACTATCACTCTGAAATGGCCTCCTCCTCCCAGGGTACCGTCTAAATATATTCCTTTCGGCTTTATAGCTAATCCGGCGATACTTTCCTTAACCATTACCGGGATATGATATGCTGTCATAGTAATTCCGCCTATTCTCCGTCAGAGAGATCCGAATACTCGTTTATCAACCTGGACACTTCATCCAGTTTTTCTTCCGTAAAGGTCGTCGGCATATATTTGGATGTAAAAAGTTCACGATTCCAGATAACCATATGATCTATCTGGCCAAGAATTAACACACTATCCTTCAACTGACTGGTCTCTCTCAGTTCCGGTTGAATGAGAATCCTGCCACGCTGATCTATCTCTGTTTCATTTCCCCAGAAACTGGTAAGTCTGATATACTCTTCAAGCGTTTTATTTCTTACCTTGATCCTGCCGATAATCCGCTCAATTTTTTCCCATACCCGGAGCGGATAAAACAAAACACTATCTCCATTGAGTGAGGTAAGATACACTTCATTACCAAACTGGGATTCAACAATAGAGAGGTATCTCGACGGAATTTTAATTCTTCCGCGATCATCTATTTTCTGTGTGTAACTACCTCGAAATTGCTTAAGGTCTCCCATTTTATCCCCGAATGTTACAATATTCCCATTTTATCCCATTCACTAATATAATATATTTCTTACCGAATTTAAGTCAACAACTTAATTCGCCGTTAAATAAGTATATGCTTCTGAAAATGTAGAAAGTGGTATATATTGTGGTTAATTCTTTTATTAACACAATATATGCGATGAAATACTGTTTATTTTTTTCCTTAATTCCTTCGAAAATCTGATAGTTGAAGTATTACCTAAGAGGTTTATCGTAACCGTATGGGTGAACCAAGGTTACTATTCTTTATATTCGGAGACGTTTATCTCAGAAGTATCGTCAAGTTCTGAAGGTTTGGTTCTGTCTATTTTATGACTGTCTTCGAAAACTTTTTTATTGAGAACTTTACTTCGTTCAATGGCGTCGGTATCCTCTGAAAATTCTTCCTCAGTCCTCCCTTCAAGTTCCCCTTTGTCTATATTATTCAGACGCGCCCGGAGCGAATAATTCTCACTGATTGTTATATCATATTCTTTCTGTAACTCCTGCAGCTTATTTTTCAGGTCGGTGAGTTCATTCTCAAGAGTGATATCCTTGCCCTGGAAATTTTCTATAATTTTCTGCTGATTAGACAGTGCTGTTGAGACAAGTTGTATGGTATTCTCAATTTCCCGGAGCCTGGTCTCCGACGAATCGGTTGTGACACTCGATTCCTTAACCACAGATATTCCCTGGTTGTATTCTTCCACCTCTTTCTGCATGTCCCGGATGTCCTGTGCCTTGCTCTCACTTTTCTGCTGAAGGCTCAGGGAAATAACAAGAACAAGTAACGCAGCCGCAACGATAGGAATTATCCACAATAATTCAATAGACATACAAATCCATCACTTTTTATTTCATGTCGCAGGATGTTCTGCATTATATTTTCCTATATTCCTTTTGGTAATTCAAATATATTTCATGGAACTTTTTTTAGGGAAGAAATTAGGAGTAATTAAAAATGGGGAATACATTACCGATCATGTCAGTTTCAGGTATTCGCGGTACTATGAACGAGACTATTTCATCCTATCTTTTTTCAGTAATTGCTTATTTACAAACACGTAACGCCGGTGGCGGGGAAATTCTTGTGGGACGGGATACCAGACCATCGGGAGAAATTCTTGCAAAGGCAGTATTCAGGGGCATCCGCTGTGCCGGCGGTACGCCGATAGATATCGGCATCGCACCAACTCCGACTACCTGTTTTGCCGTGGGCCATTTCAAAGCGGCGGGCGGTATTATCATTACTGCGAGCCACAATCCCCTTCCGTATAACGGCTATAAGATGGTACACCGCTCCGGGCAGCTTTTCAACGGGGATAAATGTGAAGAGATATACCGTCAATTCCATGCAAAGGATTTTCCCACAGAAGATGAATTTACCGGATGGGATGATGTTCCCGAACGTACCATGGATGCGGTGACACCCCACATAGAGGCTATAGCTTCTGCCGTTGACGTATCCGTTATATGTAACGCCCATCTAACCGTCGCGGTGGATTCAATAAACGGTGCGGCTGGAGTCATTTTTCCGAAACTCCTTGAAACGCTGTCTGTCTCATGGCAGGGGGTGCATAATACGCTTTCCGGTGATTTTGTACATAATCCCGAACCGCGGCCTGAACATCTTCACGATCTGGCTGCCTTACTGAAATCGAGAGATAGCTTCTGGGGTGGATTTGCCTTTGATCCGGATGCGGATCGCCTTGCAACAATGGGTGAGCATGGGGAGCCGGTCTCGGAGGAGATGACTCTGGCACTGGCACTCGACAATGTGCTCCGAAAAAAAAAATCACCGGTTGTAACCAATCTTTCAACCTCCATGGTTATTGACGAAATAGCAGCGTCTCATGGTGTTTCAGTCGTTAGAACAAAAATCGGGGAAGCCAACGTTGTTGCGGGTATGAAAGCACATAAAGCTGCAATAGGTGGTGAGGGAAACGGCGGCGTTATATATCCTGCAGTATCAACGGTCCGAGACGGTCTTGTCGGCATGGCGCTTATACTCGAACGTATGGCTGCAACGGGTAAGCGTCTCACCGAACTGACCGCATCCTGGCCGGTCTATCCTATCGTTAAAGAGAAAATACCGCTGAGTAATAAACCGGTCGGAACGGTAATACACGATCTCCAGCACACGTTCTCCCATGAGAAGATTGATACGCAGGACGGTCTGAAGATAATCCGGGATTATGGCTGGGTGCACATACGGCCCTCGAATACAGAACCAATCCTCAGGTGTTATGCGGAAGCAAAAACCATGGAACAGGCGCGGGCCCTGGCTGATATGATTATAGATACCATGTAACTGATTTTATTGGATTCTCTTACCCGGTGGCTATGCTGTTATTAATTCCTTCCGAGTCATGCTGATGTATATTTTAAATAAACCCTTTTATAGTTTCTTTATGTATGCTATATTTTATGTGTCCGAATCTCTTAACGTTAAAAAGGGATATTTCGTATGAAAGGTATCAAATCTGCTCCGTTTCTTCTTATTATTTTTTACATTACTATGCTTTATATACCGGCGAGTACTCAGGAAATCTGTGGTGTTTCCTATCTGGAGCTCACTTCACCGGTAACACCGGAGATAAAAAAACAACAGCGCACTATTGCGTTAGACAGTCTTAAAACCGCATTGACTTTCTGGGTAAATGAATTCTTTGATAACTGCCTTGATCCGGAAAACACGATTTCAAATTATTTTCTTACGCTGTTTATTGATGAATGTGTAAAAAGGGCAAAGGAAAAATCATATATTGAAGGGAGGGAACTTACCGTCGAACTCAGTGTTCCCAACAGTACGCTCGATTTGGTTATCACTTCGCACAACAAACATTACGATTCTCTTGCCCTTTATTACTGGAACACATTCAATGCGGCACAAAAAACAGACCGTGGCGGTTTACTTTACTATGCAGGATTGAATGCTCTTTTTTATTCAAAGGCTCATATCGGTTCGCCTCTTGAGGTTCCCGGCATTCCCTCCGGTATGACACTTACGCAGCAGCTTCAATCAACCATGCAACAGATACTGAACCGTCTTGATATCACTTTCAGTGAACCGATCATATCCGGTAAGCCACCGGAATACCCACGAAATAAAGTTACGATAACCGTTTCACTTGATACCGTGCCTTATCCCAATTTCCCGCTTATGGTGGTGCGGCCGAATGAGACGGTTATTTTTACCGCAAAGACGGGCACAGACGGTACTGTGTCTCTTGCGGAAATGAAGATTCCGTTTGTTGCCCATGGTGCGTTTTTGTATGTTCGGCCCGATTTTGGTGCGGTAATCGGTGCCGACCTGTCTTTTTCGGCGGAAGCGTTCGGGTTGACACGCTCTGAAAACATCAACCAGACGATAATATGCAATATTACGAAGCCGGTTTTTACTCTCGACTATTCCGCCTCTGCGGTAAATCAGATTAAAATACCACCGGTTTTTTCCGACAAATCAAAAATATTACAATTCTTTAAAGACTCGCTCCATTTACAACTACATAAAGGCGGCACACCGAAACCGGACCTTGCGATTGTCATCAACTGCCAAATCTCCAGTTATACTTTTGATGAGCGGGAAGAAACTCAGATGAAAGTAGAAGCGAAAACAACCATAAAAGATTTAACCCCCGGCGGCAAGACTGTCGAAAAAGTGGCTGTTCTGAATGATAAATTTTACGATGTCAATCATGAGATTCCTATCGGTCTCTTTTTCTGGGAAAGTTCAAACGCATTGCACGATTTGATTAAACAGATGCTTGACGAGTTATAACAATCGTTTTCTAAACAGAATTGACAAAAAGCTACTTACCGAAGAAATATTCCGCAACAAAGTGAGTGTACAATTGCTACGCGAGAAGCAGCCTGATAGAGGAAATGCAGGCCGTTACCGCTTTCCCCTCTCTCTCTCTTCCTTCAACATCTGTCGTCTAATCGCTCTTCTGAACAGCCAGTGATTCTGAATGGCCTTAAGGAGTATATCCGCCTCTTTTACATCTTTTTTAAGCAGTATCATCAGCGAATCCATATCCGCAGGGAGATCATTAAAACCGCCGATAAGGGAATCAACATCAGCCACAACCAGATCAAGATTATCGACAAGGCGGTTTGCCTCCTGTGCAAATACCATCAGCGTATCGACAGTCTCCATACCATGGACTCCCAACGCCGACAGATTGTCAATCGCACCATCGGCATGTGACAGAGTACTGTTGACGGATGAAATCATATTATTTACCCGACTGACGATAGCATGCACATCAGTCATGACCGTGTCTTCGCCGAAGACATATTTCAGAACCCCCTCACCGTTCTCAATACTTACTATTATTTTTTCGAGCGGCGCAATCATTTTTCTGGCAACTTCAAACATCTGAATGAATGCCTCAACCATTTTTTCAAGCCGTATCTGGTATTTGGCCTGAAGCGTATCGCCGTCTTTAACCTTTGGATGCGTGGCATTACCGAGTGAATCCTTTTCACCTCCGGTGAGATCAATTTCCCAGTCACCGACAACAAAATTTTTCTGTTTCAGATATGCCTTGCTGTCTGTATGGACAAATTTTCTATATTTGCGCTTAAACTGTAATTCGGCATCAACATATCCCTTTTCATTCAGTGAAATCGATACCAACCGCCCGACTTTCATACCCTGAATGGTAACGATTGTTTTTTTCGGGATGAGACCGACACCGGATTCACACTTAAGATGCAGGGTACACTTGCTTTCAAATATCTCGGATCTGATAAGAATAAATACGATCAGGGCAGGGATTACCAGGAGCGGAATAAGGACAAATATGCCGACAAAAAAGTTTCTGTGTTTATAGTAAAAAGGGTCAGTGGATTTTGCAATGTTGACCTTTTTCATACTTAGTTGCCCTCGTTAAGGGAGGCATCAAATAAAGAAGCGCCTCCTACTGCCCGTGCCTCCGCAATTGTTTCGAATCGCGTAACCGTTTTGTTATCCAGCAGCAGAATAGGGCACTGCAATTGCTCTATGAAACTAATTATATGACTAACCATAAAAATTGTCAAATTGCTTTGCCGGCATAACTTTGACAGAACCGATATAATCGAGCGTGCGGTAACCGGATCGAGCCCACTCACCGGTTCATCAAGGAAAAGAAATTCCGGACGCATAATAAGAGCTCGGGCGATCGAAGCCAGGCGGGCCTGACCGACTGACAGGGCTTCCGGTAATTTATTCCGTATATCCGTTATACCCATTCTCTCCAGATGCTGCTCAATCATTGCACTGAGCGCTTTGTCCGGCATGGTGGTATGATACCGCAACGGCAGGGCAATATTATCAAACACCGTTAAATTACTTATTAACGCATGCCGCTGAAATACGTAACCTGTTTTTCTTCGCTCGGTAATTAACTCCTGTTGCGGGATACGATGAATATCATAGCCGTTCCACCGAACCGTACCCGTAACCGGTTCCAGCAACCCGGCGCTTATTTCAAGAAGGGTACTTTTACCGCACCCGCTGGACCCCATCAGCACAACCATCCTGCCATGACCGATTGCGAATGATACATCGGTAAAAAGGGTTTCAGATCCATAGGAATAACTGATATTATCCAGCTGTATTTCTGAAGGCATAAAACCCCACGGTTATAACAACATTCATAATTATCGTTACCACTATTGAACCGACAACAGCCTTAAAAACCGCACGCGGGACAAACCGGATATTCGAGACATGCATCCCGTGATAACAACTGACAACCGCTATCACCGCACCGAAAAGAAGACATTTAATAGTGGATACTAAAATATCCACAACTTCAACAGCATTAAATACTTCCTGTACCAGCGCAAGGTAGGGAGCATTTACCAGTAATTTCGCAATAAATAAACCGCCAATAATTGCAATAATATCAAAATAGATTTTCAGACATACCAGGGAAATAATCATGCCCAGAAAAGCCGGCATAACCAGAAAATGGTTGAGATTAACACCCATTACTTCAAGTGCGGCTATCTCTTTGGTGACTTTCATATTCCCGATATATGCGGCAAGAGCCGCACCGGATCTGCCTATGACAACCAGAGAGGTAAAAAAGGGCCCCAGTTCCCGTACAACGGAAATGACCATAATCGTGCCAAAATATTCACTTGCGCCTATTTCAGTCATATTGGTCGCCGCCTGCACGCCGATGGTTATCCCGCACGACAATGCAATGAGACCGACGATAATCAAGGCATCTACTCCGGTAAAAAGAACCTGATTGATTATCTGCTGCAGGGATATATGCCGTCTTCCACTCTGAGTGAACAAACCAACTACCGTGTCATAGGCAAGACCGAACATATCGAATACAAGCTTTAACCGGCGTACAGTATCTGCACCGACACTGTTGATTGGTATCACGGCCTTTCTGAAAAACCTGTTCTCAGTATTACCCATACCTTTTTTCGTTCCAGATTTTAAATTGTTTCCAGAACTGCCCACGGGAACCGGGTCTTCGAATAGAATAAACCACCACAGGAATTTCACCCGGAAATAATTCCCCGGCTCTGTTGGCCTGCTTTACTCTCTCCCGTTGCGAAAGTTTATCACTTTTTGTTAACACCTGCATGACAGGCAGACCAAGGCCGGAAAGCCATTCATACGCTTCACTATCCGTTCGTAATCCAACATGCCGTATATCGGTAAGCCAGATAACTCCACCGATATTCTCCCTTTTTCGGCAATAATCGCTGATAAGTTTTGACCAGCGGTTTTTCTCGTAATGAGAAGCTTTTGCGTATCCATACCCCGGTAAATCCACCCATATCATATTATTATTAATCCGGTACATATTGGCACAATTCGTTTTCCCCGGTGTTTTTGATACTCTGGCGAGTGTTTTATTCTCCAGGATATGATTAAGGAAGGAAGATTTTCCAACGTTTGAACGACCCAGTAAACAGTATTCAATACCGGACGGCTTTGGAAATTGATTATAATGCGGCACTGACATGAGGAACTGTGCTTCTCCGGGTTGAATAATTTTTCCGGCTGCAGCGCCTGATTTTCTTGGCTTATAAATTGTTTGAGTTTTTTTCATAAGGTAAATCATATACAAATATCAAACCTGTTTAACCGGCTGTATTCCCTAAATTTCACGACATTCAGGATACGTGAGTTATGATCCTATAAGGTAAAAACCTTACCGGCACATGATTCTGTAAAATTATACCATCATAATGGATAACAGTCGATAGAATAGTATTTACCGGCTACCGAAAATCTGGATAAAATCGTTTCAATTCTTCGACTGTTTCCTCCAGGGAAAGCTGCCCCGGTGCGACAGCATCAGTACCAAATGCGTAGGTAAACAGGGACCCGAAGAGCGGCGCTGCAATTCTTGAGATAGTACCGACCTCTCCCATGGATATGGCAACCAGGTTTTCCGGGCAGGTATCGGTAAACTGCAATAATCGGGTTACATCAGCCCGACTATGTGCCATGACAGCGATTTTTATAATATCGGCGCCGAGAGACTTTGCCGTCACAACAATATTCTCAAGTCCCTTTTCATCGGGGGTTTTTTCAAAATCATGCTCAGATACTATCACTGTCTTGCCTGTTGAAAGACCTATAACCTCACGGTTTATTTCTGTATCTATCTCAATGTCAATGGCATCGATGAGCGGTATAAGCTGCTTGAAAAGCTCAAGTCGATTGTGACGATTACCATCAGTCTCCCGTATTGTGCCTATGAGAGGAAGCTGTACCGTATTGCGAATCTCTTTCACATATTCAGCCACTGCAGAAAAAGGCTCAGTAATACAATCAACACGTATCTCAAGTATTGTAACCCCTTTCTCCGGTAATTCCCTGAGTATATCCATTGGCAACAGCCGGTCCACAGTTGCAGCAACTCTCGGGATAGTCCCAAGTTCAACTGTCCCAATCATAATCCTGCTCATGGCACATGTTTCTCCTTTCTCAAACCAAGCATAACTTCGGCACGGGTGTCCAGATAACGGACAAGACCATTCGGTATTCGATGCAGCATGCCGGCCTCCTCCCAGACATCTTGACTCTCCATACAGAGATATAATGTACACTCCGGATAAAAAACATTAATACGCTCCTGCATCGTTGCATAAAAATCAGAGCGAATCGGCCGGAAATAACGCAACTTTTTATCCCTCCCCATTACCATTTCACCGCTGAAAAGAGGTAAATGAGCATTATAGGCACGCAATCTGCTTTTCAATGAGGGTGTTGTTCTAAAACCACCCAGACTCCACCAGGCGATTTTTTCAGGGTTCTTAATCGTGTTAAAGATACGATCCACCACAGCCAAGTACTCCTCTCTCCACCGGGGATACCACACCATGGGATCGAAATGAAATGCCACCCAGAACCCCATCTCTTCTGCCTTACGGGCTGCTTGCAACCGATCTTCAAGCGAAGATGTACCTTTTTCACACTGCGCTATAATATAAGGGGTGTTCATGGAAAATCCAACAACTACTTTTAATGGATTGTTGATATCGGCAAGCGGTTCAATAACGGTGCTTTTTGTTTTAAATTCAACAAGCACATTTGGATACGGCTCCAGCAGCTGTGCTATTTTTCCGGATAGACCCACCTGTTTTTCAAGGTACAGACTATCGCCGAACTCACCGGTGCCGAAACGTACTACCCCTTTCCATTTTTCCATCCGCTGCTGTACTTCCCTCACCAGATCACTATAATTCTCATACAATACCTGATAGTGATAATCGTAATATACCTGCAAGACGCAATAACTGCAATACATACCGCATCCGGTAAGAGGGGTTAAAATCTGATAACCGCAGCAGTAGTATCCTTCACCGGTACCGGGACAGGGCTTCCAGAATTTGCCCTTGTTAATTTTGGTGACAAGTTTATTGCGTTCACGAATAAGTTCGTCAGGAATAGTTAAACTGTGCTCATATACCATAAACTGTTCCGTTGAAGAAATACACCAATGCATGTTACATGTTGAGACAATTTGTGAACTATTGATGTATTATTACCAGTGACATAATATATTTTTTTCTATCTATAGTAATACAAAAAGCTACTTTTCAATATTATAAGAGGCATTTTAACCACATAATAATAATATTCTTATGAAAGTTATTTCTAAAATATTACCTGGTGTATTCGTTCTCATAATCTACTGTAGTGTTTTTTTCTCAGCGTCCTCTGCTGGTCCTGTCGTTCATTGTGATTCACCTAATGTAAATGTCGGCAGCATCCGGGAAGGCACGATTAAACGAATCCGTCACGTTTTTACCCTTAAAAATACCGGGAACGAACCTCTGAGACTAACCCGCGTCAAACCCGGGTGAGGCTGCACAGTGGTCGATTATGATTCGATCATACCTCCCGGTCAGGAAGGTCACGTTATTCAGCAGATAAAGGTCAGTAAATTAAGGAGCGGTAGGTTTACCAAATCAATAAAAGTCACCTCCAATGCAGAAAATATCCCGGCATTACGTCTCAGTGTCAGTGGTAAGATATTATCAGTTATAAATCAATCGTCCCGATTCCTGCACCTGCGGCCAAATAAGGAGGGTAAGGTTAACGGTTCGGTGGTTTTCAGTACTGAAAAGCAGAACTTTAAAATTAAAGAGATTTACTTTAAAGAAAATAAAGGCAGCGGACCAAGCTGGCAGCAGCAACCGGAACTCTATCTCACCCATAACGTAACAAGAGCGGATACAGCCGACAGCGACGGTTACTATGCATATACCGTCAAGTTCTCACTTGATATGGCTCCGCCAACGCGAATATCCGGTGTATTTTCTTTTATCACCAATCATCCCGAGCGAAAAAAAATTGATATTCGCGGAATGATCTCACCTCTGGAAAAACAAAACGAGTAGCATATCCTGTGACTACCCATAGCTGTAGGTATAATATGTCATTAGTATAAACCAATTTTTTCCTTCTTCCATGTACCCATGAAAAAAGATAATCACAAAGACAACCATCTTTTCGGCCCGGTACCTTCGCGTCGCCTGGGTATGTCCCTTGGCGTGGACATGGTTCCATTCAAGACCTGTACTCTCAACTGTGTGTATTGCGAATGCGGCAAAACAACAGAGCTCACCGCGGAGCGTAAAGAATATATCCCGGCGCAGGCCCTTATCAACGAACTGGACGCCCGCCTCTCCACCGCGCCGCACCTTGATGTTATCACCTTTGCGGGCAGTGGTGAGCCGACCCTCTCCACCGCCCTCTCTGCGGTCGTTAACCATGTCCGTACAACATACCCGCAGTACAAAACCGCAATATTGACAAACAGCACGCTTCTGCATATCAGGGAAGTACGGAATACCCTCATGCACATCGACTATGTACTTCCCTCACTCGATGCCGTGTCACAGCAGACATTTGAGAAAATCAACCGGCCCGTTGCAACTGTTTCAAGCACGACCGTTATCACCGGCCTTATCGCTTTTGCAAAGGAATATACCGGCACGCTCTGGGTGGAACTCTTTATCGTTCCCGGTATCAACGACACCAATGAAGAGTTGTCCCTTATTAAGAGTGTGCTTGAAGAGATACATCCCACCCGGGTGCAGATCAATACCCTTGACCGCCCTGCCCCCTGTGAATGGGTTCAACCCGCATCTCAGAAACAGCTCAGCCACATCGCCCGATTCCTGCTACCGCTGCCGGTCGAAATTATCTCCCGAAATGCCACGGCAGATCCGTCAATTGTGAATAACACCGCTACTTTGGAGAACCTCTACGCAATCCTGAAACGACGGCCAATGACCATAGAAGATGTTGCGGTTGCAATGCAGAAAAATATCAATGAGATTTTCAGCCTTCTGGATGAGTTGAAAAAGAACTATTCCCTTATCGCTGAAAAGGTAGGGGATAAGACGTTCTATAGATTATAAGATTATAGCGGAAGCTTAATAAATTTATTTCATCTACAGCGATTCCAATAGTAAATCACTTAGATAGCGCAAACTTAATGCATATGCATTGATGCGCAGGCGAATAAACTCACCGATTATGTCCTTTGTGCTGTTTGCTAATAAAGACAAATTAAAGTCCGAGCGTGAACGTTGCTGCCCTTTACGGTTGAATCGCCAAGCCATTAATAGCAGAGCCTTATTATTAGTTCTTTTTCCTGCTTAATTTTTTACGTTGTTACTTTTTTAAAATATAGAGAAAATATAATATCTTCTCCCTATTCCGGCACACCGAAAGAACACATCTCTTTTTTTAATGATTTTTTCTCCACATACCGATATACTATAGAGAGAATACGCTAACTATATGTTTTCTTATGCGATAACAGGTATACTTAATGTATTACTGTAAATCACTTCGTATTTTTACCGGCATAATCATATGCTTTACCGTTCAAATATATTCGGATGGTGATATTGATTTTACCGATCTGCAAGGTACATCAGCCGGTCAGACGGTTTTTAATTTCCTGACAATACCTGTAAGTGCAACACAATTGAGTATGGGTATAGTTGCCGCTCCTGCAAATATGGATGCCACTGATATTCCCTTTTCGCCGGCCGGTACTGCATTTTTCACGCGATATCTCTTTGCGATAACCCACCTGGAATGGTTGATGGGACTGCGTAAGGAATATGTGGGTGCCAGCTTTCCCCTGCTCGATCAGGGTACCATCAGCTTTCACTCACAGGTATTTACCCTCGGTCAATTTGATTATGCCAAGGATATCGACGAATTTGATTCCGATCCGAAGGCTGTTGAAATGGCATTCGGTATAGGCTATGCACGTCAGATTCTCTACGACAGATTGAGCGCAGGTGCAACGGCATCCTACATTGAAAGCAGGCTCGCCGGAGACGACGGGCGGGCTTTCAGCGCTGGTGTTGATGTCATGTATACCCCTTTAATCTGGTTTTCCTCACACCTGTTTGCCCGCAATTTCGGTAATAAGGTAACTTATAACGATACGCCGGAGCTGCAGCCGTTCCAAACCGGTATATCCTTCCTATTCTCTCCTTTTGCAAAGGATGATACATCGGCGCTTTCACGATTCGACGCCTCATTCGCGATCGGCGCACAGAAAACCATTGATGCACCGCTGCAAATCGCATTGGGTACCGATGTCAAACCAATCAAATACCTCTCGATTCGGGCCGGTTATGAATATTTCTACGGCCACGATGTTTCTATTGGCGGCTTGAGTGCCGGTATCGGATTGCATATCAAAGAGTATGGTGTTGATGCAGGATGGAAGCTGCAGTCCAAAGATTTCGGCTCAGTATGGGCAGTGACGGTTCGGTATAAAACAGAGGAAAAGGTACCCGAATCAGCTATTGATTATTATAACGTTGCCGAGCGATTCTATAAAAGGGGCCGTTTCAGAACGTGCATCTACTATGCAAAGAAGGCACTCCGTATTAACCCGGATTTGTGGCGGGCTCATGCACTTATTGCAAAAGCATTTTCGGAGCGACATCAGAAAAAAGGTACCGAGATTGCCGTTATTTATACCGGCAATACTCAGGGCGAGTTCCTCCCGATAACCGTTCGGGGAGTATCCATGGGCGGCCTGGGACGACAGGCTGCAGTAATTAACAAGCTGCGAAAGGACTATCCGACAAGCATTACTATTGACGCGGGCAATATAGTAGGCAAACTATCCCCTCTGGTGAAAGCACGATTCGCAGATTCCTATTATGAGATGATGCACTATGATGCAGTAGGACTCGGGATCGGTGAAATGGAATTCGGATTCAAGAAATATTGTAAAGAGGCAAAACAGTCGACCATGGACTTTATCTGTACCAACTGCGCAAACAAAGTCGGCAATTGTTTTGTTGATTCAAAGATACTGACGGCGGGTAAATACAAGATCGCCGTATTGGGGGTCATTCCGGGAAAACTTTCGCATCGCAAAAAGAAAGATACCACGCTTTTTGCACGAACCATGGAAATTACCCGCAACACCCAGTCCCCGAAAATCAGCATGTGTAACCTGCGTATCTTAATTGTAAATGACACTTGGGAAGTGGTACGGCATTATGCGAAAAACATACCGCTTGTCGATGTGATACTCTGCGGTTCGCTGAAGCAACACTTCGAGACGCCGATGAAAACAGGTAATACACCAATCTTATCAACCGGCGAATTCGGGAAATATGTAGGTATACTCGAGCTCAGATTTGATAAAAATAAAAAATTTCTTTCCTATAATAACCGATTGATACCCCTTACCCCGGATGTTACTCCCAATCCTGAAATAGATCTCCTCGCCCACCAGATTGCCCTTAAAGCGGATCTTGATGCCGAAGGCTTGAGCCTCCAGACATTAAAAGAAAGCAAAACGGAAGGAGTATACGCCTTCGTATCGGACAGGAAAGGAAATCCGCATATTTATCTCAAAGTAATGAAGAAAAAGACCGAATTTCCCCTTACCTTCGGCGATACTCGTTGTTCGGCGCCGGTTATTTCATTCAGAAACGGTACCATAATTTACCTGGCCGATCATGACACGCTTGACAGAACAGCACTTATGACCATGCATATAAACGGCAGTATGGTCCGTGAAATACCGTTTGGCGGCAGCGTTTCAGAGGCACGATTTACCCCTGATGAAAAATGGATTTATGCGGCGGTCAGGAAGAAAAACGACGTCAATACCGATATCTACCGTATACGACCAGCAGGCGGCGAACCTCAACACATTATCGACTGGAAGGACGGCTTGGAACAGGATATTGCATTCTCTTCCGACGGCAGCAATATGGTTTTCACCAGTAACCGTGATGGTCACTATCAGGTGTATATTACCGATCCGGAAGGAAGAACACCTGTTCGCTTAACCGATGACCCATCACATAATTATTCCCCGCGCTTCTCACCGCTCGATAAATATATCGCCTATCTCTCGGAAAAAAACAATTTTAAAGGGAAAAAGGATCTCTGGATCCACGACAGAAAGACAGGTAAAAAAGTCCGGGCAACACGTAATGCTGATATCAGAGAATTCATCTGGCTTGATGATGAAGGTACGATCCTGTATTCCTCCGGTATTAACCTTATTGATCTGAACACGATAAACATCTTCACCGGCGAGAATAAAAAACTTATCATATCCGACTCTGCAAAAGAATACAGTGAGACGCATCCAGGAATATTTATTTATCAGGATACCAAACGTATTCTCTATACTCGTGAGTACCGGGACGGCCGCAAAAGAATATATCTTGTGAATACCGACGGCAGTGAAGACAGGCAGATAAGTCTGGAAAACGGCAATTCATGGCTGGAGTAGAAATACTGCTCTTACAACGGTAGTACTATCCCGACTGCTATTGTATAAAGCACTCGAATTTAAAACTTATGGGGATCGTCTCAGTCTGACAACAGTGGCACCCTCTCCGCCATCCTTTGGTAACGCCGTGTGAAAATCCCTTATCAGGCTGCGAAACTCATGCTGCAGCATTGCACGCACTGTCTTTTTAAGGACAGGACCTTCCACCGGATCCGAGTGGTATCCGATACCATGAATTATCAGTATCGATCCAATACCTTTTCGCTTACATTCAGAGAATGTTTTTCTCAGTGTGGAAACAGCTTTCAGCCGGGTCATTCCATGCAGGTCCACCACTTTCCGCAGTCCTTTGCCGACCTTCTGATAAGAGGTTTTTTTTCGAGTTGACCTTTGAGAAGTTCTCCTGTCTTTATCATACGTCCCATACTTATCAATATAGGAGAGTATTTCGTTTTTATCAGTATTGGCACTCATTGTATTTTCATCTTCTCCATAAGAGTTCACAACTGTCTTATTCTAACCGCCAATGATTGTTCCCTTTTCCATCCACACCCTGCCATCGAGCCTGACAGTCGGTCCCAATATCATACCGCCAAGATGAATCGGGACATTTACGTTGCCGCCTATTGAAATATTATCGCCGAGTGCAACATGCGCAGTACCCTTTGCCTTCTCATCTTCAAGAATATTACCGCTCACGGTTGCCGTATCAAGGGTACCGATACCGAATTCTGCAATAGTCCGCGCATCACCGCCGTACTTGTTGAAAATCCTTCTGAGATAATTACTGCATTCGTGTTCAAATACCCGGCATATTTTCCCCGATTTAACCTGCAGGGCAAAGGGTTTGTTGAGCGGGCCGATTAAGGAGAACGAACCCTCAAATACGATTTTACCTTCAGCCGTGCCTTCAAGCGGAGCGAGGCAGGCTTTACCGGCGGGTAAATTACCGCTGGCGCCTTTGCTTGTAATAGCGCCATCATCAGCCTTTGCATGACGTCCACCGGTCTCAAAAACCAAATCTGTTCCGGCTTCAGAGGTTATTTGTATTTTTTTAACCGAAGATAATCGCGCGGCAATGGAACGAGTATATCGCCCCAGCCGCTTCCAGTCCGTCTTCATGGTACGGATAAATACCTCTTCAGTAATACCGGGAAGAGACGCGATACGGGTACCTTTCCGACAGGCAGCCATCCTCGCCCGGGTATTGGTTAGTGATTTTGATGTCGGTAATACCGCAACATCAAACTGGCTGAGCCACTGATCTACCGGCATCGGCGGTTCATTCCCGTGCTCTTTCCGAGGTGAAATCTGAACCATAACTGCTTCTTTACACCGTTTTACCCCAATGTCACGGAATGCACTGCCGATAGTATAGCAGGGCGGGTCGCAGAGGATAAGTAACTGCTCATTCCTGGAGAGATTCAAACATTCTCCAAGCGCAATTTCCGCACATTCCCGGAGTTCAGCTTTACTCATCATTTTCCTTTGCTGTAAAATTTAACATGATCGATTCTTTCCATGATTTAAATGTTCCGTCAATGATATGATATCGCGCCTGCTTTACCAGGTCCATAAAAAAATGTACATTGTGTAATGTCAACAACCGTATCGCCAGTATCTCACCGGCCATGAAAAGATGTCGGATATAGGCTCGCGAAAAATTTCTACATGCATAGCAGGAGCAGTTGTTATCAAGAGCGTTTGTGAAATCACGGGTATGCCGTGAATTACGAATAACCACTTTCCCCTGCCAGGTAAAGGCGCACCCGTTTCTGCCGTTTCGAGTCGGCAGCACGCAATCAAACATGTCAATGCCCCGTTCGATACACTCCAGAATATTCTGCGGCAATCCCACCCCCATGAGATAACGGGGTTTATCTCCTGGTAAGATATCGCCGGTAAAGCTTACTATGTCATACATATCCTCGACAGCCTCACCCACGGCGAGGCCGCCTATTGCATAGCCGGGCAGATCCATTGCGATGAGCTCCCGCGCACATCGTGCCCTGAGCGACTGAGATGTACTCCCCTGGACAATGCCGAAAAGTGCCTGTGGATAACCGAAATGCGCGGGCAGCGCCGCGTGTTTTTCAACGCAACGCGCGGCCCAGGCTATAGTCCTGTCAACCGCCCGGGCAATGGCTTTTTTCCCGGCCTGCGCCGGAGGACATTCATCGAACTGCATAATAATATCCGCCCCGAGATTATGCTCGATTTCCATCACGGTTTCAGGTGAAAAAAAATGGCGCGACCCGTCAATATGTGACTGAAACCATACCCCTTCGTCGTTAATAGATGAAATATCACGGAGACTGAAGACCTGAAATCCACCGCTGTCGGTCAGAATCGCGCCCGACCAATTTTCAAATTGATGCAACCCTCCGGCATCCCGAATCAGCTCATCGCCGGGGCGAAGGTGTAAATGATAGGTATTAGCGAGAATAATTGAACAGCCGCAGGTACTCAGTTCCTCGGGGGACAATGACTTTACCGCGGCCTGTGTACCGACCGGCATAAAAACCGGAGTCTCAATTGTCCCGTGGGGTGTAGTAAAAATACCGGCACGGGCGGGTGATTCGTTATCTTTTCCAACACAGTCAAAACAAAAAGCAGATTTCATGATTACCAGAAATTCATTACCGGGAAGGTTACTCAATTTTTGACAGAATTACCAGTGCAATTATACTTAAAAGCGTTGTGAATATAATTAAACTGATCTTAATCTCTTTCTGCTCAGTTAAACCGGCCTTCTTGCCAAAAGCGATATGATAGAGAACGAGTGTGACATCACCGGGATTCTCTATAGCAGAAAACTTCAGCGATTTTAAATTATCGGCTATCTGTTGCTGGAACACAGTATCCTTCAGGGTTGTTTTAATGACATTTACATAGGTCACTTTTCCCTGCGCATCAATCATCAATTCCAACGTTGTATTACCTTTCACCTGCGGATGATCAAACCAATATTTTTCACACAATTTCTCAAGAATTTCATTATTGCTTTTAAAAACGAGGTTCAGCTCCGCTGTATCCCGTTTGCCGGAAAGTTTCTCAGCCATACCGCGAAACCAGCTTTTTGATTTATCCGTATATTTGCTTTTTGAATGTAGTGAAGTTCTGGACGAAGAGGCAATCTGTTTGTATCGTACAGCCTTTGCTATTGCAGCGGCTCGTGCAGCAATACTACTGCGGCCATGGGCTAAACCACGGGTATACGCTATGGTTCTGGCTGATGTAGTTTCCCTTTTTAATTGCATGGATTTTCTGTATGCTTTCATATATCGATTAATAAAGGTGCCATGTAGATCATCAGCCAGCCGATACACAGCATCCGAAAGTGTCAGGGCAAGTGTTTTTGCACAATCATCGGTTCTCCCGCCGAAATTTTCACCGGCACTTCCCCTGCCGGTATATGTTTTCTCAATAACGGTAGAATCGTCACTTAGAACCATCCGTACGGTTATTGTAATCTTCCCTTCATATATCCAGTATGCATCACAGCGTAATTCATCCAGTGAAACGGTAATAAGGGGTATACTGTCGGAAACTTCAACAACACTCGAGTCAAAGATAATGTAACGCCTTTTTTCCAGCTCGGTTTTCAGTCCGCTTGCAAGCCACTGCACCGGATCATTTATTGTAAGGACATTACCCAACTCCTTCCCATATGAATTTTTTATCTTACCGATTCGCTCCTTCGTTTCACGTTTATCGTCAACATGCAACAGTATCATAATTGGGTTGGTCAGCTTTACCACCGGTTTTTGTTGAAGGCCGATAGATTCATATACGGTAGGCGGGTAATGAAGCGTGACATAACGTGGACCGGTACAGCTCAAATAAACAAGGCCCAACAGACCTGCTAGAAATGTATACAGGCGGTTATGCTTTCTCTTCTTCATAGCTGAAAAGTTACTTTCCTCTGATATTACATTCAGATAAAATAGTTGATTTGTCTGTAAATGCCACTCAATTAAAAAGATATATTAATTGGTTATTATCTCGCATTTGTTAATTACTAATTGTCGGGAAATCGGGTAACACGCCATTCCGCATGAGCCTGTACTTTGCTACTCAGAAAAGTGCATTGAGTATATAACCACGGATTCTATATTCTGAACACCCCATTTTCATAAATAATTTCATCGTCAGCGAAAATTGTTCCGCCCTTTTTCATGTCACATAACATATCCCAGTGAATAGTCGAACTATTCTTACCTCCTGACTCTGGCAATGACCTGCCAAGTGCAAGATGGACAGTACCGCCGATTTTCTCATCAAAAAGGATATTTTTTGTAAATCTCTTTATATTCTGATTAGTCCCTACGGCAATTTCACCGACAAACCGGGCCCCGTCATCAGTGTCCAGCAGCTTCACCAGTAATTCTTCACCCTTGGCTGCGGTAGCGTTAACGACCTTTCCCTTCTTAAAAGTCAGTCTGACATCCTCAATCTCCCTGCCCTGATATATGCCGGGGAAGCTGAACCGTATATGTCCATCCACCGAATCCTCCACCGGACCGGTAAATACCTCGCCGTCAGGAAAATTTACCTTACCGCAGCAATTAATCCATTTCCTTCCCTCCACAGAGCAGCGCAGATCCGTATCTTCGGAAACAATACGAAGCTGTTTTTTTGAATCAAGCACAGTGCAGATGCTTTCCTGCTGTTTCTCCACCTCTTTCCACACAGCGACCGGGTCCTCTTCATAGAGCCTGCAGGCATTATACACAAACTCTTCATATTCGGGCAGTGACATATCAGCCTCCTGCGCCTCAGCATGAGTAGGAAACAGTGAAATGCAACACCGTATCTCCTTCTTTGCCCACCTGTCATAAAAAATCTCAGAATACTCTTTTTTTCCCCTGGTCTGCAGCTTCACTTTTTCAGGATCGATATTCGACAATGATTTGGTATTTTCACTCCCTAAAAAGGTAAGAAAAACATCAAAATCCTTCACCAGAGTATAGTCACTGGCCGGGATGTACTGAATCTGGTTATTAGAGCCATATTTCAGCAGGCTCTCTTCAAGCACCTCATCAGTTATTCTTACCTGCGGCAGGGCTCCCAGTTGAACGGCACATCGATACGCAGCCCGTATTAACGGCAGGGTGGCAAGGTTCCCCCGGATATACAGCTTGTCACCTTTTTTGAGCTGGAGTGAATACTCAAGCAATACCCCGGCATGTTTATCTTCAATTTTTTGCATAATCATATCTCCGGAAAAAGCGTTATCTATAAATAATAAAAAATCAGACGATAAAAGATACATGATGGAAAGAAGGGGTGGCGGTATGGACCACAGGAGTTTACAAAGAGCTTCTCAAAAAATAAGACTGTATATGGGCAAAATGGCGGGGAAAACCATTTTACTTCCCATTCGTAAACAAACCGTCCCATTTTTGAGACGCTTTGTCTCAAAAATGGGACGGTCTTTATTTAGTAAAATGGCTTTTTGAGCTTATAAAAGCCGAAAACATCTTTGTCACGATTTTTGCATAGGATATTACAATTCAATAACAAGGGTGTTGAATCTCAATTAATAGCTGTACGGAGAATCCCTGATTTATTATTTCGACCGAAGGGAAATTCCTTTTTCTAAGAATCAATTACTTACAGATTTCTCCTTTCGGTCGAAATGACAGTTTTATACAGTTTCCGTACAGACACTAATAAAAAAAGAAACGTATTTTCAGCAATAACGGATAGTAACCATGGAACAACTGCTACCTCCGGCAATAAAGCAAAAATCAGGGTATGAATTTTTTCTTAACGGGGAGCGTGATATCAATCTCTGCATAATAGATTTCTGGCGATGGGCTTTATCAAATTTAACCAGTTGTGTTACCCAGAAACTGTTCGCGGAATTTATTGTTGCCGCAGCACTCAACAGGCATACCGATGTACGAAATGAAAATGATATTTACCATCTCGAAACGATAGGCGGTAAAAAAATTGAAGTCTTCTCTTCTGCGTATATTCAAACCTGGTCTCATAATGGACTACCCAATATATCCTTCACGCTCAATCCCGGCTTTGATCTGTCTGTAGATTCACCCTTACAGTCAAGCGAGCGTCTCCATCTTATTGACATATTAATCTTCTGCCTGCTTCATCATCGGAATGAACACACTCTCAACCCGCTGAATCTTTCACAATGGACATTTTTTGTAATCAATTCACATCACTTTAAAAAACCTTCCGGCGAGAAAAAAAGCATCTCTCTTAACAAATTAAAACAACTCAACCCAATCGTATGCGGTTTTGAGAATTTACGACGAATTATTGAAAGTGTCGCAAGCGAATAGATACAATCGGGGATTCTTTGGGGTTTAAGAGTAATAGGGTATTGTATTATTGCGTTTAATTCATTACACATCTTTCTTACTGCTTGGTGTGTGTTCGAGAACTTAGTAAAACTGTCATCTCTCCCGCCGGTCGAAACGACAATTCAGGGTCTTTTTAGTGCAGGCAATACAAGGTACCTTTCACTGAGGTTATATATTTGCAGTAATGATCGTACACACTTCATCATGTACCAGGCCGTTACTGGCGATATATTTCTCATGCCGGTATGATGCGGGGTTTCCGTGAAAATCGGTAAAGGCACCTCCCGCCTCCAGGACAAGTGATGCACCTGCGGAAAAATCCCATGACTTGTCGTCAAATTCAACTGCAATATCCATTTTCCCTTCAGCAACAAGGGTTAATAACGAGGTAGACGCACCGAACATCCGGATATTAAAAACCCTTTGCCCGAGTTCAGCAAGGATCTTCGGCTTGAGAACCGGATCTTCACGAATACACGAATCATAAGAGAGGGTACAGGTGCTCATCTCCGAACGCCGGGAAACATGAATCGGTTGATCATTCTTGAACGCCCCACTCCCCTTCTCTGAAACATACAGCGCATCATCAGGCGGCATGAAAACAATCCCTGCGGCAAACTCTTCTTTATGCACGATGCCGATTGAAACGCCCCAATGCGGTATGCCGCGGATATAATTATGAGTCCCGTCAAGGGGATCGATAATCCACAGGTATTCACCATCAGACGCATCGGTACTTCCTTCTTCACAGATAATGCCATGTCCCGGAAATGTTGATTTTATTATATCAACCACGATTTTTTCGGCACGGGTGTCAAAATCGGTAACGAGTGACCGGTCACTTTTAACAGTGACGTCTTTAACCGTGTCTGCATTTTCAAGAAGCATCCCGCCGGCTTCACGGGCGGCTTTAACGGCAATGGTAATAAGGTCTTTCATGCATTAAATCCCCTTGTCAATATATGGCATAGTAATTCTATCCCCCTTCAACTTGCCACCTCCTAATTTCTTCCACTCTCCTGCGTTCTTTTATCAATGTGCCTCACTCCAGTTCTTTCCGGAACCGATATCTACCTTCAACGGTACCACCAGAGAATAGGCACTGCTCATTTTTTCAACAACCCATTCGGAAAAAGCATCAACATTGGTATCTGCAACTTCAAATACAAGCTCATCATGTACCTGAAGAAGCATCCGCTCCCCGGGAAAGGCCTGACCGATTCCCCGCTGAATATTTACCATGGCGATCTTGATAATATCTGCAGCGGTTCCCTGCACCGGTGTATTTATAGCGGTTCTCTCCGCAGCTTCACGTATTCGTCGTTCAGAGGCATTGATATCCGGCAGATACCTTCTCCTTCCCAGCAGAGTCTCGCTGTACCCCTGTTTTCGCGCGTTGGTGATAGAGGATTCCATAAAACGTCGAATCGTCGGGAACTGTTCGAAGTAGATATCGATAAACGTTTGCGCCTCTTTAAACGAGATACTGAGTTGCCGTGATAGATTTTTCGGGCCCATTCCGTACATAAGGCCGAAATTTATTGTCTTCGCAGCGCGTCGCATCTCCGGGGTAACCATCTCGGGGAAGATGTCATAGATGGCCGATGCGGTTTGTGTATGAATATCCCTGTCCTCCTGAAACGCCTGTATCAACCGTTCATCCTTTGACAGATGCGCCAGTATTCGCAGTTCAATCTGTGAATAGTCGGCGGAAATCAGGACTCTTCCCTCGGGAGCTATAAAGGCCTCACGAATTCTCCTCCCCGCATCGGTACGGATCGGGATATTCTGCAGGTTCGGACTGGTGCTTGACAAACGGCCTGTTGCGGTAATAGTTTGATTAAATGAGGTATGCACGCGGCCGGTTTTTTCATACACCTGTGTTGGTAACGCATCAATATAGGTTGACAACAGCTTCTGTACTTCCCGGTACTCGAGAAGTTTCTCCGCAATTGGGTGATCCGGCGCCAGTTTCGCAAGCGCGTTGACATCGGTTGACAAACCGGTCTTCGTTTTCTTCGACTTGGGTAATCCCAGCTTGGTAAAGAAGATTTCACTTATTTGCTTGGGTGAATTGAGATTAAACTCCTCACCGGCCAGGTTATAAATTTTCCGGGATATTCCCTCAAGCTTTTTACTGTATTCCCGGGAGAGCTTTTGCAGAAACACCGTATCAATCTTAATACCACACCACTCCATCTCCGCCAAAACGGTAACCAGCGGCATTTCCACCGTTTCGAACAGGGGTATCAGATCCCGCTCCTCAAGAATCGAACGGAATTTTTCCATAAGCCTGAGTGGTATAACAGCATCCTCACCTGAATATTCAGCGGCTTCCGGTATCGGTACCTCAGAAAATGACTTCTGGTTTTTACCTTTTTTACCAATCAGTGATTCTATTGAGATCGTTTTTACATTCAACCATTGTACGGCAAGGGAATCCATATTGTACTGACGTTTTCCGGGTTCGATCAGATAGGCTGCTATCAGGGTATCAAAAGATATCCCCCGCATGGTGATGCCGTAATTTTTAAATATCTGATAATCATATTTCAGGTTTTGCCCTGTTTTTTTTATATCCTCCGACTCAATCATCGGCTGCAACAGTTTCAAAACAGCCGCAAGGGGAAGATTGTTACCGGTATCATGCTGCAGAGGAATATACCATGCTTCGCAATCGTCAATGGCAAGTGATATACCGACCAGTTCTGCAATCCGTGCCTCCACACCGGTTGTTTCCGTATCAATGGAAACGGTTCCCTTTGCGGTTATTTTCGACACGATTTCAGCAATGTCTTCAATCTGCTCCGGCACAAGACAGGCAAATTCAGTCTGGTTGCTCACGTCAAACAGCGGATTTTTAAGCAGAGAATTAAATTCCATTTCCGTAAAGAATTCAATACAGCGATCGCGGTTAATCTCTTTGCTTTTCAGCTTCCCGATATCGATATCAATACCAATATCATATTTCAGAGTTACCAGCTCCCTGCTGATATTCAGTTTATCGATGTTTTCATTAATTTTTACCTGAAGTTTGGGATTACCGACACAGGCGGTATCCGCAAGCAGGTTTTCGAGAGATCCCGCTTTTTCAAGAATCTTAATGGCGGTTTTCGGTCCAACCCCCGGTATTCCGGGAATGTTATCGGAAGTGTCACCCATCAACGCGAGCAGATCAAGAATCTTCTGCGGCGGTACACCCATTTTTTCGTTCACCTCGACAGGTCCCATTTCGGTAAAGGTGCCGCCGGTTTCCGGCGTAAGCATATGCACATTTTCCGAAACCAGCTGCATCAGATCCTTGTCCCTGGTAACCAGGAATACCCTGAAACCCTGCTGCTCAGCCTTTCTGGTAAGATATGCAATGATATCATCAGCCTCTATACTCTCCTTCATCAGATAGGGAATATTAAAACACTCCACCAGTTTTAACACCAGAGGAATCTGACTTTTCATATCGTCGGGCATCTCTTCACGATTCGCCTTGTACTCCTTGTATATATCTTTACGGAAAGATGGTTTCGGGCTGTCAAAAGCTACTGCAAGGTATGGGCATTGATACTCCTGCAACAAGCGCAGCAGATAATTGGCGAATCCGAACACCACGCTGGTAGGCTGGCCCTTCGAGTTGGTA
Organism: uncultured Fibrobacterota bacterium; assembly: GCA_964543525.1. GTDB lineage: Bacteria > Fibrobacterota > Chitinivibrionia > Chitinivibrionales > JANQEN01 > CBDVBE01. Next base: position 53,324 of record CAZIYW010000008.1, read on the forward strand.
AGTGGATTGCGGATCATAGCAAAATATGCACGGTATGCCAGTGCATGGCCGTCAAGGATATAGAGTGTTTTGTCGTCTTTCATTTCCGGCCCCTATCAAAAGGCTTTAATTATTTCGTTCATGTATCTTCAGCACAGTACACATAATATAAATTCAACACCAGCCTGAAAGCCGGAGGGTTTGAATTATATGCTGCTCCGAATCAACCTGAAAAATTGAAACAAGTTATTTTAAAATCAATCATGCAAGAGCAGGCTGTTAAAGCCTTACAGGCCTTTATTGATTGTGTCGTACCTATCAATAAGTGGCAGTGTACCCATTTAAATTACCGTACCGTCAATGTACACGTCACTGCCGAATCCCCATGTGCCCAGTAGAGCAGAGACGCCGTGTATGTTCCTTTCGGTATCGGCAGGTTTGAAGTGATAAGTAGGCCGTTATAGGTACTCCATTGGCGGGAATAATAAATGGTCTGATTCGGATAGATATGCATATTTTCCGGTACCTGTTCAGAAGAAATGTGTTCAAAAACATCCTCAACATCTGCACTGAATACCTTAATATTCAATGGCGTCGGGAATGCTGCATTTTCGTAAATAATCTCATCCGATATATTGTTGATTCGAATGACAAAATATATGTCCTGAGACTGGCTGAAAGAGGAGCAGGGAATATAATCCTCACGTGCGGCAAAAAAGGAAATTGTATAATCTTTCACCGTTCCCTTGCGCGGGTCAAGGGAGCCAAGACTACAGGCACAGAATACGAGAGCAAGGTATGCGGGCAACATTATGGCACCTGTTTTCATAGGAAGCCCCTTACGTTTTAAAGTAACGGTACACATTCGGTACCCCGGGGATTAACATACTACTACCATTTCCCGCACTGTGGTTTAATATACTCTATATGAATAAGGTGACACAAACGCAAAATGTATCTGAACAACCGCCCCTCCTGTCGGTTCTATTCTGCACTTTCAGTGCGTTTTCGGGTACTAGATACCTCATCCGGGCACAGCTATAACTATTTTATACTTTCACAATAAAATCATACCACCCTTTAATGAATAAATACTTATGAACAATGATACCTATTTTCAGCAAATAACCGATTTGTACAAAGCAGAAACATTCAGAGAAAGAGGCTGCGGGATTATTACTATGCTTGCCGACTATCTGCAAAAGGCCTCTGCGCGAAATATTGATACGGTACTCCCGCATATCACCCCGGATCTGATGCTTTCCCGTTGGGAAGGTAACTTTCCCAAACAACCGTCGGGAGACTTCACGCCCTTACTCAACCGGGTCATTGAAGAATCAAACCATCTGCACCACCCGAAATATATCGGCCATCAGGTAACCGCTCCCCTGCCGCTTGCCGTCCTGTGCGAGCTGGTGAGTTCCCTGTTAAATAATGCCAGTGCCATATATGAAATGGGGCCGGTAAATAGTGCTCTGGAGAAACGGATCATTCAATGGATGGCAGAATTGATCGGGTATGAAAAAACTGCCGACGGTGTTCTCACTTCGGGAGGAACGCTGGGCAATCTCACGGCCCTGCTTGCGGCACGCCAGGTAAAGGCTGATTACGATATCTGGACGCAGGGTGTTGACAGGGAGCGGCAATTTACCGTGCTGGTATCGGAGCAGTCTCATTACAGTGTGAAGCGCGCGGTTGCTGTTATGGGTCTTGGCGAGGACGCAGTTGTCCCGGTACCGGTTGACAACCGCTATCACCTGGATAGTAATGCTCTCTATGAGCGCTATTGGGTGTGCACATCGGAAGGAAGGAAAGTCATTGCTGTCGTCGCAAATGCCTGCTCCACAGCTACCGGCAGCTATGATGATCTGAACCGCATTGCCGACTTCTGCGAGGAGCAGAAACTCTGGTTGCACGTTGACGGTGCCCATGGTGCATCCGCACTGCTGTCAAAACAGTACCGGCACCGTCTTGACGGCATACACCGGGCGGACTCCGTTGTATGGGATGCTCATAAAATGCTCCTCATGCCGGCACTTATTACCGCAGTGGTCTTTAAAGACGGTTCCCATTCTTATCGTTCCTTCTCACAGAAAGCATCCTATCTGTTTGAGAAAGATTCCCGCGATGAATGGTATGACTATGCACATCGCACCATGGAGTGCACCAAATTCATGATGGGGCTCAAATTATATATACCGCTCATGGTGTACGGCACGGATTTCTTTGCCGATTATATTACCTCATGCATGGATCTGGCCCGTGAATTTGCCGCCCTGATTGCAGAATCGGAGGACTTCGAGTGCCCCCACGAGCCGGAGAGCAACATTGTCTGCTTCAGATATACTCCTTCCGGTGCAACAAACCTGGATGAACTCCAGAAAACTATCCGGAAAAAACTCCTTGCGAGCGAAAAGTTCTATATTACCCAGGCGCCACTCAATGACGGTTTTTATCTGCGAGTCGTTATTATTAATCCGCTTACGACGATAGATGACCTTAAGGAACTGCTTGAATTTGTAAGAATAATCGATGTTGACAAAAAATAATGGGGTGTTGGAGTAATGGAGTGATGGGTAAAAGAAAAAAGGATGACGATTTACGAATAGCGAACATCGAATTTCGAAGTTACTGTGTCGGGGACGATGGATAAGGAAGAGGAGGAGGACGATTTTTTTCCGTTACCCTTACCTTAACCCAAACAGGCATCGTCACCCTAACCCTGACGAACGATGAATTCTCAAAACGACTTTGAAAACTGTTTATACACCCCCCAATGCGGATCTTTCAGGGTGTTCAATTTCAACTGGTAGCCGGTAATCTGCTGTTGTGTTTTTTTAAATTTTTCCCGTATTATTTTTTCGCTATTAGTGTAAAAGATAAATTCAGCGGTGCTGTTCGTTATAACGACTATCGCGAAATAGGTTTCATTCTTCTCGGCAAAGGCCGACACGACTTGTTTCTCCAGAATCTTCAACTGCTCCCGCTCTGAAGAATCGGGTAATCCGTTATCCAGCGGATCGTGCAACGGTACCGAAATGCCTATCTGATAGGAAAGATGCGGATTGGCAACAATGGGCGCAAGCCCCTTATTCAACCTGATCTCCATGGGTAAATTGGAATAGGTACCGGATATCTCAACCCAGGAATCGACAACCGCAGGTAACGGTTTTACTGTTTTATTACCGCACGAAAACACAATCAATACGATCAAGGCAACACACATTGTCAAAATCAGCTTTTTCATATACTCCTCCGGAGATCGGTTTAATACTACACCCAAAATACTATACCCGTACTTCCGGGTACAACGCGCTGCAAAAAAAAAGAGCACACCGTTATCGATATGCTCAGACAATCAATTGACTCATATAAAACAACACTGTTACTCTGCGACATAAATATGACGCCTGTACAGTCGTTCACCCGTTTTACATGAGATAAGATAAACGCCGCGTTAAAGAACCTCCCCTGAATTATAACGTTTACGCTGTCCTGTTACCAAAAAATTGCTGGGTGCCAACGGTAAAGCATTGGTAAAAAAATCAGAAGCCGATTTTATAAACTATTTGCATGAAAACGGCGCAAAAAAATTAAAAAAAAGTGCCGTCCGCCGCGAACCTGAAGAGTGCTATTATAAGTCACAGATTTTACAACCTGAAAAAATGATCAATCCCCGGAAGAACTTCTGCGTACTATCTCCCGTAAAGCTGGAATGGAAACCCAATATTCCACAATATATAGAATTGTATTGTAACGGTGATCCGGTTAAAAAATATTGCCATAAAACCCTGGACAACCTCTCCGAAATCGACCTTGCACCCGATCTGTATGAGCTGAAAGTAAAGCATTATAAGAAATCCGACTGCTGCGACAATGTGTGGTTTCTGGTAGAGCAGAAGCCTTGATATCTCCAACAGTATACTCCATCGAACTCTTTTTGTTCTTACATGTTTTTGGAGAAAAACAATTATTAGGCTGAAACAATAGTATATTAATCATGCCATGATACGATCGAAGAAAGTAATTCTAATATTACTACTACCATTTATTGCTTTACTCCATGCAGGCGACACAATACAATTTCCCTACACCCTCACCTTGAAAACTGAAGTACCCCTGATTTCTTCCATAACACTTTTAGATATCATTACCAATATCTGCTACGAAAACCAGCCTGCACCCACAGTATCCGAGATAATCGCTCTGAACAGTACGGATGTTAACGCTCTTGACAGAACAGCTACGGACAACTGGTCGGAAGAGGCGGATCTCGGCAGTGATATTTTACATCATACTTCCAGATATAGCCCCTTTCTTTTAACCATTCCCCTGCTTTTGAAAAAGCAATGGTACCCGGCTGTGACACTGTCACTCATGTATGTTGAGGCACTGTCGATAAGCGGTTGTCTGGTAAGTATCACCAAGTCTCTTACCAGCAGGCCTCGGCCCTATATGTACGGCTCTGCACTTACTGTTGAGCAGAAAGAAAAGAAGGGGAAAAGCGGCTACCGTTCATTCTATTCGGGGCACACTTCCGGGGCATTTTGCTCCGCAGTATTTTTATCAAAAGTGTTCAGCGATATGTACCCGTCATCGCGGTTTAAAGGACTTATGTGGGGAATAAGTATGACTGCCGCAACTACAACAGGGGTGCTGCGCTATGCTGCGGGAAAGCACTTTCCCACGGATATACTTATGGGCGCCTGTATGGGAAGCCTTGCGGGGTATCTTATACGGGTTTCACATAAGAAAAGAGAGACGGCTGCGGTAGTTTTCTATCCTTTTATTGGCGGATGTTCAGGAATCGGTGTAACTGTTCACCTATAAAAATTTTTCGCATTGCAGGTATATCTATCATTCTTTTACCTTATATCCTGCTCCCACTATTGCTGCATATATTTCAGCATTATCAAATGTCCCACTTACCGTTGCAGATTTCCCTTTCAAATCAACCTCCACACCGGTTACACCCGTAACTTTCAGGACATCTTCCTTAACGCGTTTCGCGCAGTTTTTACAGGTCATACCTTCCACCCCGAACGTTTGCACCCGCTGCTCAGCTTCATCCTTTGCAGCAGTTTTCCCTTTGGCAACCAGTCGATCCCAGAGATTCGGGAAATAATTCCTGAATAACGAGAGTGCCAGCATTACAAGGAAAATGATACTGAAAATCGTGCCGGGAGTAACCTGGTTATGTACATGCTCAGACATATGATGAATATTCAGTGAGCCGCCATAAAAGGTATCGACAATCGCATTGAATATGAATCCGGCAAGAACCGCGAAAAATGAGATGACGCCAAGATAGATCACTACAATTCTCTTTCCCATGACATTACCGATAAGTGTAATAGTGGCGGCGTTAGTGGCAGGACCTACTGCAAGGAAGACAAATGCCGCACCTGGAGATACCCCTTTTAACATGAGCGCAAAGGCAATGGGAATCGAAGCGGTGGCGCACACATACAAGGGTATACCACCTACTATCATAATTAGCATTTCAAGAAACGGGTTACCAATATTCCGGGTAAAAAAGTCATCAGGTACAAAATAGGAGATCATGCCTGAGACAATCATACCGACTACAAGCTGTTTGGCAATATCGTCAAGAAAATCACCATAACCATATTTTGCCATGCCCCATATTTTCTCGAAAAAAGTATGCTTATGCGGTGAAGAAACCACACAGAGTTTACACTCGGGTACCGGTGTCTGTAACGTATTTGCAGAAGGTGTACTTCGGTCAAACAAATTGGTTACTGCCCCACCGGCAATGCCCATGATAAAAGCGGCAATAGGCCTGAATACCGCAAATATCGGTCCGAGCATGCCATAGGTGGCAACTATGGAATCGATGCCGGTCTGGGGAGTGGAAATAAGAAATGAAACGGTTGCCCCATCAGAAGCATTGCTCTTTCGCAACGAGAGTGCGGTCGGCACTACCCCGCACGAGCAGAGGGGCAGCGGCACGCCAAGAAGCGCAGCTTTTACCGTTGCCGAAAACCTGTTTCCTCCGAGATGCTTTGCAACAAATTCCTTGCTGAAAAGCACATGAAGTATCCCTGCAAAGGTCAGGCCCAGAAGAAGATAGGGTGCCATTTCGAAAAAGGTTTTTATTATTTCCGCTAACAAACCCATACGATTATCCAATACATTTCTATTATGCTCTTTATATAACGATTACGATAAAACCGGTTGTTTTCTTTACTTGTTTTGTGCACTATATTATTAGTACTATTATATACTGAATAATGCAACCTGTTTCAGAGTTATATAAAATGAAGAATAGACTTTCAGCCCGTGAACATTTTCAATTATTTATGGGTAAATCGATACACCCCATCCCGGTCTTCAGGAGGCGGTCCTTCAATTTACCGGGTACAGCGACGGATCATAACTACGGACGGATTTATTAAATCCGGATACTTCTCCTTTGGATAGCGCTCTTTGGTATCCACCTCTTCGAACAGTTTACGCGCATTGCTGAAATTTCTGCTAAAATACTCCTGCAGCGCCGTCTCAAAACAGCTTATCAATGCATAGCTCTTTGTATCATCATCGCGTGGTATTCCCAGCAGTTGATAAATCTTAACCGGCTTATCCCGCCCCTTCACACTTATTTTATCAAGCTGGCGAAACAAAAAATAATCTCTGACCTGCTCATAGGTCTGTTCCCCGACTACCGTATAAACACCGTATTCCCTGCCTCCCGACTCCAGCCGGGATGCCACATTCACATCGTCGCCGATCATGGTATAGTTCATCCGTATATCGCATCCTATATTACCGATGACAAACTCGCCGGTATTAATACCGACCCGCATCTTGAGATTCCTCACCCGGTCAGGTACATCGTCACGCTTCTGGCATGCATTAATACATTGGCCGTACGGCCTCCCGGCGCCCGTTTCGAAAGCGGTGTGATACCAAGGTCGCCAAGTGACATGGCGGTATTGCAGCTCAGCCCGGAAATCGGCAAGCCGCCATTGCAGAATATCTATTGACGGGATTGAAAACACCGGCAGAGATATCAAAAAGCAGATAACCACAGAAATTAAAACACCATACAGCTTCCTTCTTTGCGGCGATAACCGGTATATTTTCTCAAGCATAGGTTTGGGTTTTCCCCTGCTTTAGCTACATTGGGTAATCAATAAAGGTTTATTTTTTTATGACCTTAAAGCCACATCAAATTACAAATACCAATACAACAACTCAACAATCTGTGCGATCTGCTCAGGATCAGCGCCGCGGATACCGCCAAAGGGCATGATATTCGCCTTGGTGCTCACCTCACTGGTCTTCATTGCCGGTGCCTTTAATTTTCTGCCAAGTACCCGCCGGCGTATCAGCTCTTTCAACCGGCGTTTATCAATGGTCTGTTTTTTTTGTTTCTGCTGTTTATCAGCCACCCGGACATTACCGCCACACTCACTAAGATCTATACCCAGTAAATTGTCCAGTGATTCCCCTTTTGGCAACAATGTATTGGCCTCGTTCATCGCTTCGACAAACTGCTCCATACCCGCCGGGGTACTCGATTTCAGATAGAGACAGAGTGCTTTGTTTAACGCGATGCCTGCAGAGCGCTCTTTCTGTAAAGCGTCGTTCAGCACGTCCAGGGCATTATCTTCATCGCCGTTTAGAATCAGCGTGCAGGCGAGATTGTTCAGAATATCAGCCTGTTTCCGCTGTTTCGATAATTGCTCGAACCGGGAAACCGCCTCCGCATACCTGCCTGCGCGGGCATAAAGCATGCCAAGCCTGTTCTGATCCGCGTGTGACAGGCTGCCCTTACGTTCCAGCTGTAGTATTTCAGTCGTAATTGAAGCATCGAGGTCATGCCGAACCTTCTCCAATTCTTTCGCAACCGACAGTGGTGAAACCGGATTCTCTACGACAATCTTTTGTGCGTATGAAACGGTTTTATACTCTTTCCATGCTTCAGACAAATCGATTATCGCCACCCGCTGTCCTTCGGCAACAGCCTGATGAAATTTCTCCGCCGCGGTTTTCCATGCCTCAAGAAATCCCTGTGCAATAAGGGTTGTCTCAACGGGAATCCAGAGTGTGCCGTTATGTACGACACTCATGGTCGAATCAACACTCAGGGAGTAACGATTTTTCGCAAAGATACCAGTATCGAACATGGTCAGAACATGATCCGGATAGGAGATGATTGCCGTATTGATACCAAGCGCGGCCAGCAATGCAGCATAGAGCACTGAGGTGTCGTCACAGTCGCCGCTAAGTTTTTGCAGTGTCTCAGGTGGATACTGAACTCTGTCGAGCAGACGGGTGCCGGGTGAGCCCGATGGATCCTTTACATACCTTATACCGAGCGTCTGAAGACTCTGAAAGAGTGCAATCGCATGCTTCAACCCGGTGTTCATCCGTGAACCGGCCGGAACCGCACGGAGCGCCTCCCGCGAGAATTTATCGATAACCGCCGAGCGGTACGTTATAAAACTGCCGATTGATTCCGGTATCATCCAGTCCATGGTGTTGGCATCATAAATCTTTACCGGTACGATAAACTTTATTCAGAAATTATTTTTCTTTACTGAGCAAATGAGAATAACCTGATTTAGACAATAGGAGAAACAATGCCCATCTACGAATACAAATGCAAAAAATGCGGCACCGTCTTCGAGGAACTTTTTTCAGCAGTTTCCGGCAAACCACTCCCCTGCCCGAAATGCAGATCTGAGGATACGTCGAAACTTATGTCCGTAGCGGGAGTAGGTACCGGTTTACGAAGCGAGCCGTCGTGCGCGGCTACCTGTCCAACACCCAACTCATGCTGCGGTGGTAATACATGTCCAATGCATTAGAAAATCGCAGGCAGGCATTTGCCGTATGGCTCATACCGGAAAAAAAACAGGCAACCTATCTGTCCGGAATAATCACCTACTTTGCACAGGAATATGAAAGCCCGGTCTTTAAGCCCCATTGTACTCTGATTTCGGGAAAAACCGCTGATATCAATGCTGTCAAGGCAATAGTAGCGGAAGTGTCGAGAAGTGTCTCGAAAATAACCATGATTACAGCAGATATCACCTGTACCGATTTTTTTTTCCGGGCACTGGCAATTAATCTTTCTGTGACGTCAAGGCTTGAGCAGGTATTCACCGGGTTCCGGACAGCGATCCCCGACAACCACTCTGAATCACTCACGCCGCACATCAGCCTGCTCTATAAAAATCTCGACGAAAGCGAACGGGCAATGCTCGCCGATACGGAAGTACCGCTGGACAGAATTACCTTCGATGCTTTAAAATTAGTCCGGCCGACGGATAGGGAGAGAGAGTGGTATGCCGTTGAAAGCTGGCAAACAGTTTCCGAGCACAGGCTCCGTAACGAATTATGAACACATCAGAAAAAATTAACCGGATAGAAAAACTGCTGCCCGCCCTCTATGAAAGGCTTCGACGCTGCGATATCTGCCCGCGTGAATGCCATAGAAACCGTATCGCCGGGGAAAAGGGGTATTGCGGTACCGATGCTTCAGTTACGGTGTATACCTCTTTTTGTCACCGGGGTGAAGAGCTTCCGATAAGCGGGCGAAACGGCAGCGGCACACTGTTCTTTTCCGGCTGCAGTCTGCGGTGTATCTTCTGCCAGAATCATACTTTCTCCCACACTATCACCGGCAAACGAACCGATAAGAACGACCTCGCGGATTTGATGCTCAGTCTGCAACGGAAAGGGGCGCACAATATAAACCTGGTGACTCCGACCCATGTGCTCCCGCAGATACTGCAAGGCCTGCAGTGTGCTTACCACAGAGGACTGTCGATTCCCATTGTGTATAACACCTCCGGGTATGAAAAAAAGGAGATAGTAGCACTCCTTGAAGGTATTGTTGACATATACCTGGCCGATATCAAGTACCTTTCCGCCGATTTGGCGAAAAACTGCTCCAATGCGGAGGATTACCCGAGACGTTGCCGTGAAGCTGTACAGCAAATGGCACAACAGGTTTCCACCGTATATGAAAAGGACCTGCTCAAACAGGGGCTGATAATCCGCCATCTGGTTCTGCCGAACCATATTGACAATTCGAAAGAGGTGCTGTCATGGGTAAAAAAGAACCTTCCCGGTGCACTTGTCAGTGTCATGTTTCAGTACCGGCCCTACTATAATGCACACCAATTCCCTCTTATTGATCGACCCGTTAACTATAGAGAATATGAGCAGATTAACGAGTTGGTTGAACAGCTCGATCTCCCGGGCTGGGTACAGGAATTCGATCCGCCCGATGAACTTGCCGGGGTGTATTTTACTCCTGATAATAAAACAGTGTAACCAGACAAAAATAGTAACCACCGGCAGGAGCGTACATGGACAACTACATCGTTGCAAACAGTCGAATAATACAACGCAATCAGATACTGAAAAACAAATTCATCATTGTTGAAAACGGGAAAATAGTCGCCATCAGTGAAAACTGCGATGCGTGGCCTTCCTTTCCGATAATCGACGGGAACAACCACTACTGCGCACCTGCACTTATTGAAATGCACATTCACGGCTGCAGTACCCTGGGTTTTGAAATACCTGAAGGGGGTATACTGGAAAAAGCGGCGTTTTTTCTGGCGCAGCAGGGAGTAAACACCTTTGTGCCGACCCTGCAGTGTGATGAAGCGACTATCGCCCGGCTTGCAAATGAGCTGGAGTCGGATCGTGCTTTACAGCAGAAAATTCCCGGCTTATATATCGAAGGCCCTTTTATCAGCACCGTTAAAAAAGGCGGGATTCAGGTAAAACATATTCGAAAGCCCGATACCGACTATTTACAAAAGCTGGTTGACTTGTCAAAAGGATATATACGGCTGATGACCCTGGCGCCGGAACTCGATAGCAGCAAATCCGTCTTTCACGCATTATCCGAATACGGCATCATCCCCTGTTTCGGTCATTCCAACGCTGAATTAAAGGATTCACTCGCTTTTAATCCTGATAGTACAGTCAGTATGACCCATCTGTTCAACGGTATGTCACCCGTATCGCATCACACCGCGGGCCTGGCAATGCTCCCTTTTATCAACAGAGACATCTTTTTTGAATTAAATGCCGATTGTATCCATCTCAACCGGGAGAGTATCGCCATGAGTTACAATAATTGCAATCATGAGCGGTTATTACTTATCTCCGACGCAGTGATATCCGCCGGACTGAAACGGGGTGAATACACCTACTACGATAAACCGGTGATCTCCGGCGACAGAGGGGTGCGTTACAAGGATAATGATGTGCTTATCGGCTCCAACTGTCTGGTTCGCGAGGTGGTCAAGCGACTTATCGAAACAACCGGCGCTACCTTGCACGAAGCTATAGCCTTCGCAACATTCAATCCCGCAAAACTACTCGGTATTGACGACAGAAAAGGAAGCATTGACATTGGGAAAGAAGCTGATTTGATTTTTTTGGATGACGAACTTGAGGTGGTACGGAATCTTACTGCATAATGTGAAGTCCTACTCCACGTGCAGCAGGTAATGTCCGTACTCGTCCCTCTTCCTCGTTTTCTTTACAAACGAAGAACAGAGTGGGAGAACGGGAGAATTGGAGAGAGGGATAAAAATAAAAGAGAGAGAATGACGATGAGGACGAACAATGTAACGATACTGCAACAAACCTCCGCTTTTTAAAGCAATTATAATTGAATGAACGTAGTTACAGAACTTTCATGTATTTCTTTTTAAAATCGAATTATTTTAAACGTATGGTTGAAACCGAGTGGATTGTATATCGTATGAATATTAAAATATTGCCGTCATTTGAAAGTAACCGGGTGACTGCTTATGACAGTTTATAGACTATAACAATACTCCATTACCCGAATACTCCACTATTCCGGTTTGGAATCATTATGTTCGAGACATTGCCAATAGAGAGTAACACACTCAGAGAGTCGGGTTTCTTTTCCGATTTCGATATCCAGTTTACAAAATTCATATACCGGCAGGCTACGGTAAAAACACCGGAGCTCTGCTGGATTACCCTGCTGCTCTCCCGCAGCAGCCGTGAAGGCCATGTCTGCCTTGATCTGAAAACCTTGACAACTACTCCTCTTCCAGAAACAGTTCCCCCTCTCCCCGAAAGTCTCTCAGACAGGGAAAAGGTTTATGATATGCTGGCACACTCCGGTGTGGCGGGAAAACCGGGTGAGCTGTATCCGTTTATCATTGAAGGTAACTATTTATACCTTCAGAAATTCTGGCACTATGAAAAAACAATCGCGGACAAACTCATTGCCATGGCCTCCGAATGTATACCGGTTCAGGACGACAAATCGTTTCTCACACAGTTGGATAAATATTTCCCACAAGAAAAGAACGAGATTAACCGGCAGCGTATCGCGGCCTGCATCGCCGCGACCCGCCGACTGTGCATTATCACCGGAGGGCCCGGTACCGGCAAGACAACCACCGTTGTTCATATCCTTGCCCTGCTTATCGAGCAGTCCCAAAAAGATAACCTGCGAATCGCACTGGCCGCACCGACCGGTAAAGCTGCAGCCCGCATGGAAGAAGCTGTGCAGCAGGCAAAGGAGAAACTTCCTGTAATCAGTGACAAGCTCCCTTCATCAGCTTCAACAATACACCGGCTACTGGGAGCAATACCACACGCATCCAAATTCAGACACAATCAGGACAATCCCCTGCCCGTGGATATTGTGGTTATCGATGAAGCCTCCATGATCGATATTTCACTTATGTATAACTTTCTTACGGCACTGCCTGAAACTGCACAACTCATTATTCTCGGAGACCGCGACCAGCTTGCCTCGGTTGAAGCCGGCTCTGTACTGGGAGATATCTGCGCTGAAAAATTTCTCTCCTCTTTCTCATCAGAATTTCTTACACCTTTGAAATCATTTTTTTCACCGGAATCAATCGAATCTTTAAGGGATGATACCATGCCCGCTCTTGCCGATTCCATTGTACAACTGCAGAAGAGCTTTCGTTTCACCGGTCCCATTGCCGAATGCAGTAATGCCGTGAGAACGGGTACACCCAAAGAGGCCTTTTCAATAATCACTAAAGTCAAAGAGACCGCTTTCACCTGGACCGAACTCACCAGTCACCGTCAAATAGCCTCTCTTATCAGGGACGATATTATCAACGGCTGGCATGACTACCTCAACGCAGATACCATGGAAGAGATGTTCAGGGCGTTCAACCGTTTCCGTACACTCTGCGTGTTACGCGCAGGCCCGCACGGCGTTGAATCAGTCAATAAAACCATTGAACTTATTCTCGCGCAGAACAACATGCTTTCACCAACCCGCAAATGGTATACAAAACTCCCCGTTATGATTACCCGCAACGATTACCGGATGCAGCTCTACAACGGTGATACCGGCATAATATACCCCGACCCTGATACGGGCGGACAGTTGAAAGCATGGTTCCCTTCACTGAAAGATAACCCGGAACAGCCGTTCCGCGCATTCTCTCCCTCCCGGCTCCCGGCCCATGAAAAAGCCTTTGCCATAACCGTCCATAAAAGCCAGGGCGCTGAATTTGATTCTATCCTGCTTCTGCTGCCGGACAGTGATACGCCGGTTCTCACCCGGGAACTTCTTTACACCGGTATTACACGCGCACGAAAACAGGTGCATATATATGGAAAAAAGGATGTTTTTGATGCCGCTGTGGAAAGAGTGATAGACAGGAGATCGGGGTTGCGGAAGAAGCTATGGGTATAACAAGAACTAATAATCTCCGTCCTGATATATAAATTAAATGCTGTAATCTCATACTTTATTATGCCGATTCCGGAATAAATACATCTCTTTATGGAAAAAGGATATTAAAACAGCTATGGAAAGAAGGGTGGACCGATTTTTTCCTATTTCCTCTGCATCTCCTCCCACGCCACCTCAGACTCAACACAAAACCCCGGAGCAAAAAAGGAGACCGTCTTCTCATCAGCTTCAATACTGGTAAGCACGACATTCGACCAGGCAAGGCTTTTCGTATGAGTGGTATCGCTGGCGGCGGTAACTGTTCCGGTTATTTCGAATGGCGTTTTCAGTTCAGGTATGTTAAAACGTACAGTTATTTTTTCACCGTCCTGCATGTTGAGCGTTGTGCAGAGATTCAGGCTGAGCGCACCGTTGTCATTCCGGCAGCCGATAATGAGTCCCTCATCGGTAAAAGAGCCTTCTTTATCCTTTTGTAATACCGGCACACACATCATCATCGCAGTATCGCACACTTTCAGGCCACGGATTGACCAGGTCTTTACCGGCTGGGACTTTCCTTTAACCGTTGCAGGCGGCAGACCGATTGCCGTCACATCATCCTTTACCGTTTCGTAGGTACTCTCTGCGATAAAAACCTGCCACCGGCCGGACAGGGATTCAATCCGTTTGCCGAGATTGATATTGTCACCGATCACCGTATATTCCATTTTGTCGTTACCGCCGATATTGCCGCCGGCAAAGGGGCCGGTATTGCATCCGACACCAAGATGAATGGGAGGCTCACCCTCGGCTTCAAGCTCGCGGGCAAACCGCCAGACCGATGTCTGCATACCGAGGCCGGTTCGTACCGCGTTGCACTCGGCGTGGGTATCCTCAAACATGACATTCCAGAATGCCATAATCATATCACCCTCAAATTTATGCAGGGTACCCTTGTTACGGGTTACTTCATCGGTGACCAGCAGGAAATAGCGGTTCAGCCGGTCAATGACCTGCATGGCGGTCATATTCTCGGACATGCGGGTAAAACCGACAATGTCACAGAACAGTACTGTTCCATACTTCTCTTCTCCTCCGAGACGCAGAGGAATAGTTCCTTCGAGAATACCTTCAACAATGTCCGGTGAAAGGTAACGCGACAACTGCGTCCGATACCGGGTCTCCGTCTGAATATCCTTATAGAGCTGAACGTTCTTCAGTGCAACTGCCGCCTGGGCTGCTATGCCGGTTAACATGGTAAGGTCGTCCGGGGTGAAGGCCTGCTCCCTTGACGTGGTGTCAACCGTTATCATCCCAAGGATTTCATCCTTATGAATGAAAGGTACATACATTAATGAACGGATGGAGAAATCGGCAATGGATTGACCGCCGACAAAACGGGCGTCCTGAAGAGCATTGGAGGAAAGTATCGACTGCTTTTTATCAATAACCCATTGAACGATTGTCCGGCTGACCTCAAACTGTTCCTCCTCAGTTAATGCGGTATCACGACGACGGCCGGCAGCGGGTGTCATCTCACCGGTTTCATTGTTGTACAGCATGATAAAAGAGCGTTCCGCCCGGGGGAAAATATCAAAAATACTTGACATGATTTTCTCGAGCAGCTCTTCAGACTTTGTTATCGTTCCGAGGACATTCGAGATTTTTATCATTGCCTGAAACCGTTTTACCGCGGCACGCAGTTTTTCTTCCGATGCCCCCTTGTCAATATCAAGCAGGCCGACTGATGCGTCAATCATGGTATGGCCGGACATCTCGGCCGACTCTTCCGGCTTCATGATAACCGAAAGTCCTCCCATACTGTCATACGGCGACGGTTTATATTCACCTCGCCGGCGGCCGGTGGGCGGCTGCTTTCCTTCCGAATGGAACATCATAACCGTCTCGGCGATACTTATACGATCACCATCATACAGCGGCCGGGGAACAAAACTCTCAAGTTTTGTATCGTTGACTAACACACCGTTTTTTGAACCGAGATCCTCTATGACAAACCAGGTATCCTTCAGCCTGATACACGCATGGCGACGGCTCACCTCAGTCTTGTGTATGGCTATATCATTCTCAGGCGTACGGCCGATAGTGCATCGGCGTTCAAACTGATGCCGCCCGGCTAACTCTGATTCTTCTGTAAACTCAATAAACGCCATGGACCACCACGTATGTATGGGTTACATCTTTCGGTAACGATAACCGTATCGTTAAACGGTAACGGTGACGGAAACTGATTGGTTTGTGTTAAATATAGACAAATTTATGCTACGCATTCAGCTGCTCCCCCTGAATCCCCCGGAGAGGGATTAATTATAATGTTATTTCATCATAAGTCCTCCTCCGGGGGATTCAGGGGGAGCTCTCCGGTTACGTTTTAACAGAAACAAATTCATCGATTCTAATTTATGCCCCGGCACTCATTATTGTCAATACACCATCAACATCCGCCAGACAGGCTGTTCTGGTAACAAGGAAATCACTCTCCCGGTACTCCGGGAAAAGAGACCGGACAAGATCTCGCGGACGGCAGTTCCCCGACGGCCGTGCCGAAACCAACGCTGCTATACCAAGTGTACCATTACGTTCCGGTACTGTCAAATTGAAAACCAGCGGTTTGAGATCACGGGTTACCGTTTTACCCTTCTTCTCAATAGTAATCAACAGAGACGTCCTGCGTTCAATCCGCTCAATTGCACGGTGCAGGTCTTCCTTACTCATTGGCTGCAGTGGCCTGATACTGTATTGCGCAGCGACAATTGCCGCAGATATTGCGGTCGGTTTACCGGAAATTACAGCGGCTTTTTTCAGCACAAGATCTTCGGGCAGATGCGTGTTGATGCGCTCCATATCGAACGTACAGGAGGTCGTAGTGACAATATCGAACAGCTCATTCGTGCCCATAACCCCGAGCGCCAGCGGTGGTCCGAATGCCATGCTGGGATGTGGATGATACCCCTGCGAATAGGCAACCGGTACCCGCTCCATTCTGAGCGCCCGCTGAATACAGTTTACAATGTTTTGATGCGATAAAAAGCGGGTGTTATATCCTTTTTCATATACCACCCGGTACCTATACCGATCTTTCCGCTCAGCCGATTCGGTTTCTTTTATCGCAGGGACATAATCGAAAACGCTGTCCGCTACCGTATTTTTCCGTCGGCGTACCTGCTCAGGGGTACATACCCCGCATTGCGTACACACACTCTTGCGGCAATCCTCAATTGTTTGCGCATCCCGTGCGTTCCTCAGTTCCGCACTGAAAAATTCACTGGTAATACCAAGGGAAATCACCGACCATGGAAGCGCCTGCGCTTCGGGAATCTCTCCAGCATACGGTTCCAATGCCACACCGGTTTCAGCAGCGGCCTTGCGCCAGCGGAGGAGATCAAACCGCTCATCCCACCCGTCAAAGCGCGCCCCCATCTCCCACGCTCTGCTGATAACCGCCGCTAATCTCCTGTCGCCGCGGGCCAGAACCGTCTCGAGAAAGGTCATCTCAGGATTCCGGTATGAAACTTTCACATTTTTTCTGTTTCGTAAAGCAGCTTTTATTGTCCGACCCTTTTTATTGAGGTTCACAATACCGTCCATGGACTCCCATTGAAACGGCGTATGCGCTTTGGGCGAGAACGGGGAAACCGAAACATGTACCATCCGCCGTTTTGATTTTGCCCGAACCATATCGGCAATTGCACCCACCAGATCGATAATTGCTTCTATGTCCTCATCCGTTTCAGTAGGCAATCCTATCATAAAATAGAGTTTAATTGTCTGAATATTGTGTGCCAGCAATAGTTCTACGGTTTTGAATATCGTCTCCCGGGTAAAATCTTTATTGATTACATTGCGCAGCCTCTGGCTCCCGGCTTCAGGAGCAATGGTAAATGATGTGGCGGAAAGCGCCGTGCGCAGGATATGCAGCTCAGATTCGGCAAGTGCATCGACCCGCGTTGACGGCAGTGAGATACGCAGCGGCAGTGTCTGCTTGATCTGCGCAAGTGCATGGATCAAGGAATTGAACTGTGAATAATCAGCGGTTGACAGAGAGAGCAATCCGACTTCTTCCCAGCCGGTACTGCCGGTCCCGTCAGTAACCTGGGTTACAACCGACGAAACCCTACGCTCCCGGACCGGCCGGTAATAAAACCCCGCAGCGCAGAAACGGCAGCTCCGGGTACAGCCCCGCATCACCTCAACAGCCAGTCGATGGTGAACGACATCAACGACCGGAACCAGCGGCGCAGATGGATAATCTTCATCGTCAAGAGATGATACTTTCGACGCCCGTACCGGTTGCGTTCCCCCGGATAACTCAGGTACAAGAAAAAGTCCCTTCTCGGCGACAGTGTACAAAGCGGGTACATAGACACCGCCAAGCTCACCCAGTCTGAGCATTGTTTCGCTGCGGCCGGCTCTTCTGCTTCTATATTGTTGCAGCACAGTACATACCTCGCGAATAATCTGCTCGCCGTCACCGATAACACAGGCGTCGAAGAAATCGGCGAGGGGTTCGCAATTACCCATGCAGGAGCCGCCGGCCAGCACTATCGGATCGGTATCGGTGCGTTCTTTTGCGAGCAGTGGAATTCCTGCAAGATCGAGCATGGTAATGACGTTGGTATACTGGAGTTCATACTGGATACTGAATCCCAGCCAGTCCACCTCTTTCAGCGGCATGAAGTATTCGAGGGAGTACAGGGGAAGATGTTTTTCACGAAGTATTTTTTCAGCATCGTGCCACGGGGCATAACAGCGGGAAAGCGCCCACCCGGGATGCTTGTTTACAATATGGTACAGTATCTGCGACCCGTAATGCGACATGCCGAGATCGTACAGCTCCGGAAAACAAAGAACGCCATGCAGGCT
>CAZIYW010000009.1:0-40161 GCA_964543525.1 uncultured Fibrobacterota bacterium
TTAAAGGAAATGAACTAACAGGATATGGAACCTACAGGACATGCGCCCTTATTTTAATTAACAACAATGTCAAACATAAATAACATAGATCGTGCACAATAAAAGTCAAGAAAAATCTACCAAAGTAGAATTATAATAATTCGCCAATTTATCATCTTTTAGGAAATAACTTTTTTTTGTATCCTTTGCAAATTTGTACTGTTGTTCAGACGATCCGGCGTCCGGATCCTTACCCCAATCATAATCCCCGTTATATGAATCATTACAACAGCAGCAGCCATATTCACAACTGCACCCACCAAATTCAATAAAAAACCAGAACCCAATAAATATAAAAAACTGCCATTTCTTAATCCTGAAAGGTAACATCCTAACTCCTTCTCACACTATTATGTTTTATTCTGTATCTGAATTCCATTGAATTAACATTAATTTCTATCGGTAGATTATAGGGTAACTCAGGCGATACTTTGTATACTCCTTCAACGAGTTCATTTGATTTCACTGTTTTGGTTAATATGCCACCACATGCACAATCAAACATTTCATTAATTCTAACGGAATTATTGATTCCTGTAATAACTACTCTGAAAAAATTCCTTTTTTTATTCCCTTTTTTTAATAATTTGTAATTATTGTTATATTTATCCTTCAAAGGGCATACTATTCTGATATTCCCGTTCTCCATTGGCATCACCCTGGTTACCATAGTCATGGGAGAACCTAACAGTATTTCATTTTTCATTGAATCATTCACATTAATAGTTATCTCATTTTTTCTATTATATTTATAGTGATACCATAAATTCCATTTTATACCATTGCTGTCTTGTATTATTAAATCATACGAATAAAGCATATATTTCCCTGCAGGTACTCTTGATTTACCATTTTTAACTTTAAACCGTAAATATTCACTTTTATCGTTTTTTAATACGAAATCAGCATTAGAAGTGCTTTTAAAAACAACCTCTACAAGCTTGCCTTTGTACTTTTTTTCATTAAAAGTATTCACATCATTTTTTTCAGTAATCACAAATGTATTATATAAATGTACACCAACTATCACAGCATCAAGAAAAAACCAGATACCTGCTGAAATCAAAAGAAATCTTTTTATCCCAGCTTTCAAAAAGAAGGATAATCCTAAAGGAATAATCCAACCGAATATTACAATGAATAAAAGTAAAGCAAACAAAATGCTAGGCCCTCACTGTTGAAAGCTTTTTCATTTTTGATGATTTAACTTGTCTTATTATTGCAGTAATGCCAATAATAAAAAAAAGGATGCAAAACCACTGATTATAAGATAAATGCAATATCATTTCTCCTTCCTTATAATATCTTGTAAAATCAACAATAAAGCGGGAAATTGAATAAAGAGTGATAAAGAGATAAAAGGAATAGCTAGTTGAATTTATTATTTTTTCGGTAAAAAGAATTAACAAAACAATTATTAATCCATTGAAAGAAGCTAATAACTGCGAGGGAAATAAAGCCTCAATATTATTCCTCATTTGATACATTCCGGCACCGGTATAGGGAGGAAAGCTTACCGCACAAAATGATGTGCTGGTTTTTCCCCAACAGCACCCGCTTAAAAAACAGCCAATCCTAATAAGAAAAACACCCAGTCCTAATCCGGGTGCAACAGTGTTTGCGTAAGGCAGCAAATCCTTTTTCTTTTTTTTGAAATAAATTATTGCTGCTATAGAGCCTCCTATTATTCCACCATAAGCAATAATTCCGCTGTCCAACAATAAGTGGAGGAAATAGTTCATATCTAAACTAATGATTTTTATTTCATTAAATAATGCGTCTATTATCCCAAACAGTTTTGCCCCGGCCAAAGATGAAAAAAATACCCAGAAAATAACATCAGGAAGAATATCCGGATTCAATCCATTTTTCTTTGCTCGAAAACCTGCCCAGATTGTTCCTACAATGAATGCAACAACTAGAAAAAGGGAATAGGATGTTATTTTTAGCGAAAATAATGAAAAAAGTACCGGTCTCATAAATTGCAAATCTTCACATAAAAATGTTAATTTACTCTATTATCAACGTTTTAAATCCTTTATCGACATAAAATGAGCTACTTATATAATCCAGTCGATTCAGTGATGTGAACAATATTTTCTGTCCTTTAACATTGTATGCATAATCAATTTCGGAAATTCTGCTATTATTTTTGTTAAATACATAAAAGGTTTTTCCATTATTCTTATCAAATTTTATTCCCTGAATATTGTCCGAAATTCGTACCATAAAAGTCGTTAACGAATAATCTTGATAGCTGAAAACCATTGACACCCCGGGATTGAGAATAAATGTATCCAATACATTACCACTATCTGGTTTGTATACATAAATATTTACTCTTGCGGTTATACCGTATTCTTTAGTCATCCATAAATAGCAATGTACATAGTTAGTTATTTCGTTAGATGCTTGAATCGCCTTACCGCTAAGCCTGATACCAAGAGTTTGTAATGTATCATTTCCCGGCAACACAATTTTACCATAACCATTAACTTCCCTTTTTACCCATTCATACCTGAAAAAAGGTCTATTAACTTTAAATAGCGTATCAAATTCCAATTGTGAGTTTATTACTTGTTGATAATCGAGGGGAAATTTGAATAACGTGTCTTCAATTGAACAAATCTTCTTTTCTTCCAGGATAACTTGATTATTTGCTGTATCCAGTTTTTGATAAATCGTGCCTATAATATTAAGCGAATTGCTTGTTAATTTTTCTATAACTTTCAATCTCTGGGTTGGATGGGTTGCTGTCTCTTCGTGGATTTTATTAAAGGTGTTGATTTCAGTATGAGTTGCCCCGGGTATAGTATCTTTTTCGTCCTGTGACGCCAGTCGAAATTCACAATTTATAGTATCCTGGTACTCAAATCCTGTGAAATCCCAAATCATGTTCGTATCTATAGTTAGTGTATCAGTAGGGTAAAACGGCCATATTGTGTCATTTCCCTGATCATAATGCAGATATTTTCCACCACTCCAATTCTGAGCATCTTGGTAGGTTATTTGAATCTGAGCATAGAGAAAAAGAACAAATGATAAAACAAAAAGTGTTAATTTGTAGACTGTGAGTTTCATAAACACAATTCCTTTTTTAAGTGTAATGATAGCTCTCTAATTGCTCATTAAAAATAAAAAACGCCACATCAGAAAAAACCGTTACTCCTCTCAATTCTTACCTGTGGAATTGAAAAATCAGAACGCTCCTTATTGTGACGTTACATTTGATTTGCTGTTTTATACTTTTAATCGTGCTTCAGTACTTTAGTTTATCCGGTAAAAACAAACCCCAATACCTCATGCACCAGTGTCTTCTTTACAGCAGTCTCCCTTATTTAGTGTTTCTGTTTACCTTAAATGCAGAGATACCTTTTATAACAATAAGTAACTCCTCACACAAGTATCTTGATTAGGAAGCTAAATTATTGTACAAATATTATTCAATTTTTTTTGGCTACATTTTGGCTACAGGATCCGGTTATACAATTTCCTTTATTTTTAAATAAATTTGACAGTTGAGTCATTCCTGAAAGTAACTCTTCCCCTGCCACTTCTGTAAAGTCCAAGGGAGGGACAGGTTTTTGCCAGTTTCTTGGAGAGCCGTTCGATACGAATATTGATATTCGGCTTTACCGGA
This sequence comes from uncultured Fibrobacterota bacterium, assembly GCA_964543525.1. Taxonomy (GTDB): domain Bacteria; phylum Fibrobacterota; class Chitinivibrionia; order Chitinivibrionales; family JANQEN01; genus CBDVBE01. The sequence goes on from CAZIYW010000009.1 coordinate 3,680, forward strand.
TCGAGGTTGCATTCCTTATCATTTATAAACTCATGATAATCATAATGTTTCTGTCATAATGTTTCTGTCCGGTCATCAGGTGCGAAGAAATAATTCTCTTCAATATCCTGGCGGGTGCACCACTGGCAAAATGCTCTTCATTGATGGATATACTCTGCGTATGAGTATAGTAATGAATTTTTACCTTCCCTTTGCAGGCATCAAGCATATTAACATGTTTTTTGAAAGTTTTTTCCGATACAGCGGGATACTTTGCACTTTCATAAATAATTTTTGCCAGCAAACGGCCCGGTATCCGTTTCGTTTTTTTATACTCCATCTGCATCAGGTATAGTGGCGTCCCATATACACAACCGTCTTTGAGGAACTTTCTTTTCCTGTGGGTACAGTAGTAATCCTTTGTGATGCGCATAACTTTCCAGGCAGGTACGCGCAAAAAATCGAGATTGATATCCTGTTCTTTTAATAATGAAGAGAATCGGCATTCTCTGCCATACTGTTCACCATTTATATACAATTTTCCTTTTTTTATTTCATGGTCCGGGGCATAGTTTCCCGGTATTGTTTCAACAGGGCGGGTGTCTGCAATCGGTTGTACTCTGGTATAGGGCGGCAGGGAAAAGAGTGTCGGAAACTGTTTAGCCGTGGTGCCTGCCCAGATCTCGGCATCAATGTGCAAAATATTCTCAAAGGTTTTATCATAGACTAAGGCAAGCGTTCCGGTATAAGTGCCGTTATTTCCTGTATGCTTTACCCGCTTGAAAATACTTCCCGGGGCAACGCCCGGTTCAGGGTGCGCAATAGAACATAACGAACATTTGCCCTTATTTAGGTTTATGTTGTTTTTATGGGAGTGTTATTTCTGCATTTATTGACAAAAAGAACAAGCAAATGTGACATGATAAAATAATGAGAACTTATGCAAAGCAAGTATACATTAACGATAGCGGGAATTAGTAATATAAAGAGTTGATTTCTTTTACAAATTTTTCACCCTAAAAATCCCATCAACTCCCCCACCGACTCAAGCACAACATCAGCCTTAGAATAATCAAAATCCCTGGTAAAAGGATTGGGGATGGCTATACATAAGAGGCCTGCGGCCTTTGCGCTCTCAACTCCTCTCGGGGAATCTTCAATAGCAACAGCCTGTTCAGGTTTGACATTGAATTTTTCCATTGCTGCCAGATATGGAACTGGAGAAGGTTTGGTGGTATGAAATTCACTGCTGGTAATAAAACCTTCGAAATACTGAAGCAGGCCAGTCCGGGCATGCATGGTATCAAAGTGTTTCCTTCCGGAGCTGGTAACGATAAACATGCGGTATTTCTTTTTTAATTCTTTCAGAACTTCTTCAATGCCGTCAACGGGTAGGTCAACCGTAGTGAGGTACTCATCATAGAGCAGGTTTCGCTCAACCCGTTTCTCTTCGATTTGTGCATCGGTGAATCCTTTGCTTTTCAGCAGGCTGAGGACACTCCCACCCTGATGCAGGGAAATTTCTGTGAACTGCTCCTGTGATAAAGTAATGCCTTCCCTCTCAAGTATCTTTTGTGAAGCCCTGAAAAAATGCCGCTCGGTGTCGACCAGGACTCCGTCATTATCCCACAGAATGATCGTACATTTCATCGATTAAAACCGGTTGTAATGAATTTTGTCTGTTAATAACTCCGATTCGAGTACCGGATTCCTGTTTTCAGCCGGATACCCGATACCGATAATTGATTCCACATGAATGTGCTCAGGAATGCTGAGGAGTTCCTGCACAAAGTGCTCTGAGCTTTTCGACTCATCGTACTGCCGCAGCCTTATCTGACCCCAGCAGGAGCCCAGCCCCAGCGATTGAGCAGTTAACTGCAGCATTATTGATGCGATAGAGCAGTCTTCAATCCATACATCGGACTTTGTCTCATCCCCGCATATAACTACGGCCAGAGCAGCTTCCTCCAGAAAGCCGAGGCCGTGCGGCTTTGCCTTTGAAAGTGCCCTGATGGTTTCCCTGTCATCGACTACGACAAATTCCCATGGATACAAATTCCTGGAGGTCGGCGAGCGGAGAAGTGTCTCTTTTAAAAGGGCAACTTTCCCCTCCTCTATTTTCTGTTCGGTAAATTTTCGTATGCTGCGGCGTTTGCGGATTAGTTCAATCATGGATTCACCTTTCATTTAAACCTGCATACCACCCGTATAACCATCTTCCTACAGGCTTAAAACGTTCGTAAATGAAAATAAATCAAGATTAGCTGTTATAACCATAACTTATAGAGTATGAATACCCGAACTTACGAAGCAGGAAAGGACGGGAGAGAAGGTATCGACAGGACAGAAAGAATTGTACTGATTCTATACATTTACACAATCGGAGATATCATGCAGCGCCTCCTCAAACTCACCGAGTTCTGCCAGGAGTATCCCTTTTTCATATAGAGCATCAAGGTTGTTCGGATTGACATGCAGGCAGTTTGTAAAATTCTCCAGTGCTTCAGTATAATACCCGAGGGCTTTCAACGCAATGCCGCGGTAATACCGGATATAATCTTTGTCGGGATTATTTTCCAGGTAGCGGTTGTAGTCACCGAGAGCTTCTTCGAAAAAGCCGTACTCGGCATAGAGTATACCGCGTACCAGGTAACCATCATAATCTTCAGGATTTTCTTTTATATACTTGTTTAATGAATTGAAAATGTGGTCTGCCGTCAGAATATCTTCGTAGTTAATCATCGTTAACCCCTGAAACCGGTACAACCATTTATATAAATCCTATCATTATTACGCATATACTGCAATAGTAGCTTTGTAAATTTTGAGGTGCAGTATTTAAAATTCAGGGAAACCGTTACTCGGGTATATATATACCGTATTTAAGAAATCAGTGCCATGAATAAAAACTCAGGTTGGAAAATCTCAAGGACCAGGCTAAAAGCGGTTAATAGCGAAACTCATAGGTCACCTGCAGGTGTGGATCAATATACTTCGCCGCAACTTTCCTATCCAGCCCGGCTTCAGCGTATAACGAGTGGCGGCGGGATATATCCCAGGTAAAGCTTGACTTGACATTCCAGTAATTCTGCGCTTCCGCCGCCTCATCATTGATATGCTCGAAGCCGATATCCGCATCGGCATACATGATATCTTTTTTAATATACCAGGTAACCCCGGCGGACGGCGCCAGTCGATTGACACTGTAATCCCCGGTCGAGTAAAAGCCGGACAACCCGACCCGTGTCTGAATCGGCAGAGCGTTATAATCGGTAACAACCGAAAAAAAACCGTTATTCCCGAGAAGCTTAAAAGATGTAAGGATATCATTCGTATACAGTTTTGAGTCGTAAGTATTAAACGTATAGGTCAGTGCAAAGGTGTGTGACGTATGCCTGAAATCCCTCGAATACTGCACGGTGGTGCCAATCTGATTAAACCCGTTGTCACGCAGCGGCAATGTCGTATCCTGCGACGCTTCAGTCAATTCGTCGTTTGAAACTACCATAATGGTGAAATAGGGAATCCTGCTGTTCCACACAACCGAGGCGAGACAGTTTACCGCCACCTTTCTGGTCGGATCGGACTTTACACTATACAAATCATCTTTGTAAATTTTGACGTCACCTTTCATAAAGATCTTTCCGTTGAACAGGCGCAATTCCTCTAGAAACCTGACCCCCGCTTTGTTGACCGACAAATAGTCATTTCCGAGTGAATGATAGTTGGGACCGATAAAGAAGTACTTACATTCGAAGAGTTCACGCACGCCGGAAAAAGGAAGGTCGATTTTAAACCCCGCGTCCCACGCGGCTGCGTTCTTTACCGAACCCATATTCACCCGCTCGGTGGAATCTGACGGGATCGGCAGCGGCACCGTCGTTTCATTGACAATGAGTATCTTTTCAATATCTTCCGGCTGCCTGATAAGAGATATATCCTTGCCGGCAAAATCGCTGATTTCTTCTTCGGTTGCCGCTCCTCCAAGGATGTTGTCGGTATAGAACCCTAACGCACCGGTTGAAAATATCGCTATCCTCCTCTGCCAGAAATTAAAGCAGATATCCGCCCCGGCAACAACATTATCCTTGGGTGTCTCTCCGATAATCCTGCGGGTGCCGGCAGTATCACTGGAATAGAGCTGGTCTAGCGAAGCGGAATCATCCTTTGCTTTGAGCAGATCGAATCCCAGTTTGAACACGCGGCCGGTCCCGAAATAGAGCCGTGCGGCCCACATTCTCCGACGATAGGTACCGTCTTCAAAAAATGAAAGCGAGTCATTATGGGTCACAGTGCCGGCGGTGTCGGTTAACGCCTGTAATCCCTTCTTGTCAAATATATACGGATCCACCGTCCGCCGGGTCATACCGAAAGCAAAATCGAGGTTGGCGTACCGCCTGGGCGTTTTCAGGTTGATCTCAAAACCCCGCAGGCACTCACCGTCAAGGATATACGGATTATAACTCGGCCAGTTGTCACCGATGCTGAGCAGCAGACTCCTGGTATACCCGGAGGCGAAACGGAACCGCTGAAGGGTCTGACGCCGCCGATCCTCCTGCGAGGTTAGAGAGAGATTATAGTTGTAATACCATTTTCCCTTATATCCGCTTCCGTATGCGTCAACGATTCCGGCAAAGACGCCGCTGTCCTGATAGCTGTCATAGTTTATACCCGTATATATGGAGCCGGTATTAACCAAATCAACCGGTGTAACCCCTTTCAACCCCTTACCTTTCTTAATCATAGCCAACTTTGCATCGTCGGAAATAGATGTATCTTTACACAGGTAGAAACGGATAACCCGTTTGGCAATCTCTACGCGGTAGGAGCCATAAAGGATAATAGTAACTGTATGAGGTCCGATAATATCAGGCCTGTTGGTAATACCTCTGTCCGGAATATAGCTGACTGTTGACTCGGTGATACGACAATCTGCAGTTATATCGGCCTGATCGAAAAAGACCCGTATTCGCTTGACAACATCAGAGAAGCCACTGATTGAAAAGGTGATAAAAAAGTCATCAAGAGTGACAAAGGACTCCTCATCGGGAGCAAGGGGCTGTATATCCCCAGAGAGTAATGTCACGAGAGAAACCAGCAGCAGGATTATTGCTCGTATATACTTTTCTGATTTCATGGCAACCTGTTCCCTTAACTATCGATAGGTGCTGCGAATCACCCGCGAGGCCCCTTCGTAATCCCTGAATCGTATTTCAAGGGTATGCAGCGGTTTGAGTCTGAATAACGGGGAAATAACCGCATCCTCCTTTTTAAGCGCCACCGTAACGGTTTTAGCGGTTTTATCGGACAACAACGCCTTACCGTTAACGAGACTCCATTCCTCAAAAACATACCCGTCCTTGGGTGTTGCGGTGATAACAATCGGAGTGCCGGTTTTCACCGTTATCTTTTCATCGGTATCGATCGTTCCTTTACTCTTATCACAGACAATCCTCAGTGTACAGGAATCCGGCAGAATATCATCATCCTGTGCATCATCAGAGGACTGGTCAAGGGAGGCGGACTGAAACAGGGCTTTAATAACCACTTCGTCGGTCCCGGGATTAACCTCGGTTTCAGCAGCCAGCGGATCCCTGATCTGGACATCGTTTCCGGATATGACCGTCCACTGGACAAAGGATTGTTCCTCGTTCGGAACGGCGGTGAGCGGTATCCACTTGTTCTGCACCGCATAGGATTTGCCCTCGGGCAGGGTGGTGCCCAGCCCGTTTGTCAGTACGGTCATTGCCACGGTTTCGGTGGAAAACAGGGCTCTGATCGAGGCGTTGTTTTTAATGCTGGTAACGGTCTGCTCCGCAATAGTCAGGGTATCGGAGAAGAGTATATTGTCCTCGCCGTCAAGAATTTCCCACCCGATAAAGGCGGCATGTGGATTGGGGATTGCCTGCAGTATAATATCCCCGCCCTCGTAATTGTTTATCGGGCCGCTCGGCTCGGTATACCCGCCTTTGGAAGCGGTTACGTTAAGGGTGCAAATGGTCTCTGCAAATTCCGCTTTCACCACTGCATCGCCGTGTATAAGGGTGAGATAGGTACTGTCCCGATACGGGTCGTTGATATCTGCCCATCCGCCGCTGAGCTTCCAGCGAATAAAGTGCATCCCTTCATGTGGCGTTGCGGTAATAGTAACAGGACGGTTATATAAGGCTGTAAGGCTGCCGGAAGGCTCTACCACACCGTGCTTGCCGGAAAGCAGCGTTACCGTAAACTCCTGCTCCGTAATAACCGGCTTAATTTCAAAGGGCGTCTTACACTTAACGACAGCGTGTTCCCTTCCTTCGACCTGTGCTCTGCCCCGCTCGACAGTCCATCGGGAAACCATTTTGCCTGCTTTGGGTACTACTTGTAACGTCAACAGAGAATTACGAACGACATAGAAATTACCCACAGGTTCTACCGACTCGGCAAGTTCATGATCAAGGATGGAAACCTCAACGGCATTATTCGAAAAGAGCGGCTGAACAACCGCGTCGACACTGTCGCATACGACCTGTGTTGATGCACTGTAGGGATTGACAATTACGGCATCACCTTCGACAATGTCCCACCGGATAAAATAAAAACCCTCATGGGGTACTGCGGTAATCGCCGTTGAATCGCCATGATTAACCGTAATGGAATCCTCGGGGGTAACGGTACCATACTCACTTCTCAGCACACCAAGAGAATAGGTTTTACGTTTAAACCGCGGAAAGATTTTTCCCTGCGCCGCATTGAGGGTAATAGCGGTGGCCAGTATATCAACGTCTTCGATAGTAATATTACTGCCGGTTTTCCAGCCGGCAAAGCCATACCCCCTGTTCGGGGCGAGCCGGATCATCACCGGCACCCCTTTCTGCACAGACAGATCGCCTGCCGGATCGGTTGCCCCGTACGGGGACTTGACAATTCTCAACAGCGACGGTGTTTCATCGAAACGTGCTTCCAGCAGGGCATTGGATGTGACGGAAACCTGTGTCTGCGGAGCGGCGATATTGTTCACATAGGCATTGCCGTCAACCACTTTCCAGCCGGTAAACAGATATTCGGCCTCCGGTTCCGCCGTGATATCCACGGCGACTCCACTGAGGGCTACTATTCTACCTGACGGGGTAACCGTACCGTTGGGCCCGGCTTTTATAACAAGGTCATTAACCAGTGAGGGGCCTGCGGACAGTTTTCTGGTGCTTTCAAAAATCGTCTTCAGACGGGGAACTGCCTTTTTCGGCAGTTTGCTGAGCTGAACAAAGCCGTTGGGTGCTGCAAACGCGGCCGTCTCAGCATTAAGCGAACGCCACGTGGTAAAATTGTTATCTGCTATCTGTGCTTCACCGGAAAGGTTATACAGGGCAGTACCCTGCCCATTTCTGGAGAGGATTACCAATGTCTGCGCCTTTTTACGAAATGACACCAGTGCTGCTGCAGTATACAGATCAAAGCTGTGTTTCGGGGGCAGGTGAATATCAAGAAGTGCCTCACCCGCCCGCATCTCCAGTGATTCTCCCGTGCCCTGCTCAGTGTCACAGGCATTACAAATAACTTCGGAACGTGGTCTGACAACGACCTCGCTTCTACTGCCGATATATTTGATAACCGTAAAGCCGTTTGTTCCGGTCTGTATCCGCGCCCCGGGGAGAATCAGATACCCCTTGCCTATCATGGCATGGCGCTGCTCGCCGGGATAATCCACCGATACCAGTCCCCGGCATTTCATAACCAGTGCAATCTCCGGGACAGCTGCCGATATGATATCCCCCGAACAGATAAGTATACCGATTAAACTCAGAACAATCTTTTTCATGATTCTTTTCATTTAATCAACCTGGGTCGATTGAATGGAATACGCTCCCGATCGGATTTGCTGTACCAGCTTCCGCAGCTCCTGAATATCAATCACTCTGCCGTTTTTACGTATCGTTACTTCAGCATCGTAATCATAAATTTTTTCAAGAACCTCTTCATCATAGATTTGCCGCAGCGCGTTTACCACTTCCCAGAATGCCGGGTTAATCGGCTTCGCCATCCTGAATCCGAAAGGGCTGCTTTTTATCTCAGTGGTGTTAACGCCCTTTACAAAGCCTATTACCTCCCAGTAGTATACCGCACCCGGGATGAAACGGTATTTCCCCTGGGGGATTTGATACTGTGCATCCTTTGTTCCGGCCTCATGAACAGGCGCTCCGCTCATGGCCTGTGCCATTGACTGCCCGCTCCTCGCTTTATAGATTCGTATCCGGTATACGTCATCATTGCCGTATATGTTGGGGGGCAGATCAGAGGTCCAGATAAACAGTGGATTGGTATTAAATTCGGTCGGCGGATTCCCCGATGCGGCGGCACCGGGTGTGATCAGTTCAACGGTGCTCGAGTTCACTATACTGTGATCGGAGGTCTGTACCTCCTCGTCTTTAAATCCACACCGCAGCTTCATGGTATACCGTACTTTGCCGTCCGGGATCTTCTGGCTGGTCAGAAACTGAACTTTCAGCGGATCCGTATCGGGCAGCTTATAAATAGTTTTACTTAATGAGACCTTCACCAGATGATTGTTCTTTTTCAAAAAATCCTTGCTCGATACGGGCGGCACCTTTTCACGGGGTGCCATGGCAAAGGTGTAGGAGACTCCCTCATATAACTTTTTTTTGCCGCCGCCGCTGCCGGGGATATAATCGACGCGGTACCAGAGGGTCAGCCCCTGATAGTGTTTTAAATCCGTACTGTTGTCCAGTATGACAATAAACACCTGCGATCCCGTACCGTCACCAAACAGGTCAAATTCGGTCACCGTTCCCTTGGTGATCACCGGCGGCATGGTTACCAGAAACTGCATTGAAAGTGCTGAGACGGACCGGGTAAAACTTACCACAATCAGAAGGATTATTACCCGGCATTGCAAAAAACGCAATATCCTGTTCATATATTTCCAGCTTTAGCTTAATGAATTCGTGTATATCCGCTGCTTAAAAAATAATCAACCGGATAGTGTTTGTCAGTGATTATTGTCATTCCCGGCATTTTCCGGCATTTTTAATAATAACCAAAATAGTATTTTATCTCTATAAGGTATAATTAATTCATAATATGGAAGAAGTGATGCAGACAGGGCACGGGAACAAACGGATATATATGCACTGGAGCCTTACAGGGCTCTTTTTCTTACTAATATTTTTACTATTACTTTTTTCTGAATGCGTTACGGTAAAAAAAACAACCGTCATTGAAATAAGCGATGACTTTATAAAAAGATATACGTTCAACCGTGAAAGTTTCGGCCACTCATCATTACCGTTCTGGTACGGTTTGACTCCGTTTGAGAGGATGGCACTGAACAGACGTGATGCGGCTGTTGCCGGTGACCCGGAGGCACTCTTTGCACTGGCTGTCTTTGCATCCGGTGATGTACGGGATATGGATACCTATAACAAGTATCTGACACGCGTTAAAACATTCATTACCGGAATACGACCGGCTGTTGAAAAGGCTGACGGTGCGGAACAGAAAGGGAGTTTACTTTTCGATGCCATGTGCAACACCTTTTTTGACCAATGGGCAGGCGGCAGAGAACTGGCCGGGTATCGGTTTGACCAGAGCAGGCTTACGGAAATTTTTCGGAGCGGCAAATTCAACTGTATCAGTTCTTCGCTGCTATATATCGTCTGCGCACGATATTTCAACCTGCTGGTAAAAGGTGTCGAAATCCCGTCACATATATTTGTCCAGCTCGAAACCGAGAAGGGCACAGTAATCGATATTGAAACAACGGTTAAGAACGGGTATGGCATTATTCATGACGAAAAATTTTATTCCCGGTCATCGCAGGGATGGTTTCGAAACAGGAAGCTTCCCCAGTCCACCTACCGGGATTACCTGCAGAGGAAAATTCATGAGCCCTATATTCTTGCAGTATTGAATATGTTCAATCAACACACCAACCCAAAACGGATGGCTACCGTTGACCGCAACAGATTGCTTGAAGCATCGGGATATCTGTATCCAGGCAACCGCCTCTGTGTAAAAAACCGCTTGACTGTCTATAATAATGAATATGTTTATTTTCATAAAATGAATGATTACCGGACCGCACTGCGCATGTATAATGCTGTTAATCGGTTTATTGACACCCTTGTAACGGTGTGGATTAACGATCAGGCGATTGCGGGCTATGCTGCAGAGTGTATGGCGCAATACTATTTCACCCTGCTTATGAATTCCCGTGAGCAGGATGCCCTCGCCTTTCTTGGAGAAGCAGTCGGATTGTTCAAAATGCCCGACAGCGCAATCGGTATTTTAAAAAATTCTCTACGGATAATGACCGGTAACTATGTACTCAAACTCAGTGAACAGAAAGAATTTAACCGTGGATTAACGTATCTGGATCACTTTACCGATATCGGCGCAATAGCCGATGATTTTTCATCAAAGAAGCAATTTATCTATGAATTGTGGGCATCCTCTTTATGGGATACAAAGAATTGGGAAATGGCAATAGACCGGTATATTAAAGCAATTGCTTTTACCGATAACTCAGACGACTCTTTGCGGCTTTATGATAATATTGTTGCGGTGTATATTAACTGGTCAAATGAATTCTGGAATGACGGTAACTGGGTTCAGGCTATTGAGAAATGCTCCTCTGCATTTGTATATGCAAAATCCGAGGATAAAAGTAATAAATTGAGCAGGAATATTGCCGCCTTGTATGGTAACTGGGGCAACACATTACTTCAGAACCATGAGTGGCAGGCAGCGATAGAGAAATATTCCAGGGCGCAAAAGCAGGTTACCGGTACCCCCCAGGCTGAGAAGTATGAAAACGATATAGCTATTGCCCTGTCAAACTGGGCCGTACAGTTTTTCAGAAGGGATGAATGGGAGCGGGCTATTGAAAAGATTTCACAGGGACTGAGCTATGCCCGGAATGAAGAAACTTTAAAAACATTATATGACAACCTCAACGCGGCATATATAAACTGGGCCAATGAACTTGGCCGTGCCGGAAAAAAAGAGCGGCAGAAAGCAGTTCTGCAACGATGTGCAGAGCAGTGCCACTCTTGTTCACAATGTAACAACCTTTTATCAGAACTGTAGCCTCATCGTTGGTGTAAAAAAGGCGAAGAAATGCTTCGCCTTCTATACAATTGCTGTGATTGTATTCACCTATGCCGGAATAACATGCACCTTCTTTCTCTTGCCTGCATGGACACGGAAAGAAACAGTGCCGTCCACTTTGGCAAAGAGTGTGTCATCCGAGCCTTTACCAACATTGACCCCCGGGTGAATCCGGGTTCCCCGCTGACGGATAATTATAGAACCCGCTCTCACCTGCTCACCACCGTAACGCTTCACCCCAAGCATCTTGGGATTACTGTCACGACCGTTCTTTGTACTGCCAACACCCTTTTTATGTGCCATTTATAGTACTCCTTATTTATCCCGCGCAGTGATTGAGGTTATCTGAAGCTGTGTGTAATCCTGCCGGTGTCCGTTTTTCTTTTTATAATCCTTTCTCCGCTTCTTTTTCATGACAAGAATTTTTTCGCCTTTTCCATGCTCAATGACTTTTGCTTTAACTTCTGCGCCTTCCACAACCGGTGTGCCGACTTCAACATCTTCACCCTTGCCGACCAGAAGGACGCGATCCAGGGTAATCTCCTCGCCTTTCTCAGCGTTAATAAGCGGCACATTGATTGTGTCTCCTTCAGCGACCTTGAACTGAAACCCGCCCTGTTCCACAATGGAAATCATACTTTTTCTCCTGAAAGCTTACCTGTGTAAAAATAAACCAGATAAAAATATGTTTTACAAACGATTGAGGCAATAGTTGTGTGAAGATATTATACTACAGAGAACTGTAATACCTAAACTATCCTTGTTTATAATACGTTTTTCCCTGACCCGTTATTCGAACACTCCAATACTCCAATCAGCTGTAGCGTATCTTTTTATGAATACTTCTCAGTAATAGGGTCTTTCTCACCCTTCCGGTAAATATCGAACTCATCCTGATCCTGGGTCTCGTCAACAACAATCTCGAGAGAAAACCCGTGTGATTTTTCCAGTTCCGTCACCAGTCGTCTATCCTCTTTTTCAATATATGTGGCTACAGAAGGCGGTATAACAACTGTAAGTTCTCCGGAAAGTTTTGCGGATTTTGCACGCCGCAGCCATCGTTCGATACGGGTGGTTACCGTGGCCGGAGAAAAGACCCTTCCCAGGCCGTTGCATGCATGACATATATCAGTAAAAATCTGCTGCAATTCGGGTCTGACCCGTTTCCGGGTAATTTCCATAAGACCGAATTTGGACAATCCGGTGCATGCAGCAATAGTAGAATCCTTCTCCAGCAATTTACGCATCTGCTGCTCGATTCGCCTGCGGTTACCGGGGTTGCGCATATCGATAAAATCCACTACAATCAATCCCCCGATATCACGGAGACGCAATTGACGGCATATTTCGTGTGTTGCGGCCAGATTGGTCTGAAAAATCGTCTCCTCCAGATCCTTTTTACCAATATTGCGGCCCGTATTCACATCTATAGCCAGAAGCGCTTCAGCATGATCAAAGTAAAGATACCCGCCGTTTTTTAGCCATACCTTGCGCTTTAATGAGCGCTCAAGATCCTTCTCTATCTGAAATTTGTCAAAAAGCGGCGTGTTACCCTTATAAAAAATGACCCGTTTGACCATATCGGGCGACAGTGCACGAAGATATTCAACGATTTCCTTATGATCATCCTTTTGATCAACATAGACCTCAGTCACATCCTCGGAAAAGAAATCACGTATCACTCTGGTGGTAATACCATACTCCTTATAGACCAACTTTGGTCCATGCCCCTTAAGAGCCTCTTTCTGGGCCTTTTGCCAGTGCTCAACCAGCGTTTTCATCTCATTAACAAGCTCTTCCTCGGACACCTTCAACCCGATGGTTCTGACAATAAAACCGACCCCTTTCGGTTTATAACGGGATACCAGCTTCTTAAGCTTTCTCCGCGCCTGGATATCGTGTGTTTTTTTGGAGACTCCTATAAAGTTGGAATCAGGTACCAGCACCAGAAACCGACCTGCGAGGCTTATCTGGGTGGTAACCTTGGGGCTCTTGTTGCCGATAGACTCTTTCGATATCTGAACAAGAATATCCTGCCCTTCGGTGAGCACTTCCTGAATCGGGACCCGCACCACCTGCCGCCGCTTTGATCGATTGCCGCGATCTGTATAGCGCTCAATCCGATCATCGTCCTTTTCCAGCAGAAGAGAGGGATCAACATCCGAGGCGTGAAGAAAGGCTGCCTTGTCCCGGCCGATATCAATAAAAGCAGACTGAATCCCCGGAAGAATTGACGATACTCTGCCGCGGTAGATATCTCCGAGAATCCGGTACTGATCCGGCCGCTCCACTACCAGCTCGGCGACTTTACTCCCTTCAAGCAGGGCAACACGCTTTTCAGTAGCGGTGGCATTAAAAAGAATTATTTTTTTCATCACTCCCTTTGGTTATTTAAAGTATATGGTTACCGTCAGTGCCAGAGTATTATTGGTTCGTGTTGTCTCATTAAGGTACGTGTATTCCTTTTCAAATATATATTCCAGCAGGCCGTCCACATTATCAGTAAAATCATAGGTTATCTTTGGATGGAGAATAAAGCTCCAGTCCTCCTCGGTAAAATCAGTAAAGGCGGAACCGTCACCGGTAGTCTGCTGTGTCTGATCCTCTGCCACACCGGTCCGTTCATAGGTTCTTTCTGTTTTCTTCTGCGTCACATCAAGACTCATGACCGTTTCACCCTTTATCGGAACGACCCAGCGGTTAAAGAGCTTCAACTCACGATCCGTTTTTCCCGGGATAGTATATTTCACATTCCAGGTATTACCGTAATTCTTTGTCTTACTATTGGATCCGTCCCGAACCTCCTCTCCATCAAGAGTCACCTTGGAATCGACGGAATACCGGAAGGCATAGTTGATATTAATCGGTTTTACCTTAAGAAGGCCGTCCACACTGACAAGCGGCTCCCACGCATGCCCTCTGGTGATATCACTGCGGATAAGTGAGGTGAGCACCCCGGGATCGGTATAACTCTTTTTCGTTGTCTTTGTGAGCTGATATGAGGAGCGCAGGCTGAAATTCTTCATGTTCTTTTTTATAAACGGTATCCGCTCAAGAACATTGGAGCTGGCACCGACCCGTAAATCAGGAAAGGTGATCGCACTGTCCATAATCATGGTTTCCGGAATGACGGTATAATCACGGCTCCAGCCGAGGCTTATCGGTTTTAATGTCACATCAACCGGTTTCGGTAGCCGCATTGATGTTCCGAAGGAATAATTCTGATTTGCGGTCCGCTTGTCATTTCTATACAGCTCATAGTCATATCCCTTATTCTTGCGGTACCAGATCCCGCCAAAGGCAGTGGTATCATTCATATTACCGGTAATTATGTCGGTAAAACTGCGTCCTTTCACACCCATCTGGTACTTGAAAAAATCATAAAACCAGATGTCCTGAGCCGCCAGAAATTCGGTACTGATGTAATCGTTATTCAGATTTGATGAAGCACTGTAATTAAAAGTGACTGAAGTCAAACCGACCTTGTCGAGTCCTTTCTCCATAGAGCCGAATACATTACTCAGTCCTTTTATCTTTTCAGTTCGCTCACTTATGAATGAAAAAAACGATCGGATTCTGAAATTGCTGTTAAAACTGAACTCGCTGTTCACCTGTGCATTGAGATAGTTAGGATTGCCGTTAAAGGTTCTCGGTGTCTGATTATAGCGGACGCGATAGTCGGCGCTGTGGGTCAGCCAGTCAAAGAACTGGGGATCGACCCGCAGGGAGGCATTCTGGCTGCGGGATTTTTCCGCGTATGTTATCCAGTATTTCCGCCATACCGGATCCCACTCAAATACCCGGTCCCTGATAAAGTTACCGGTTCCCCACAACCCCCATTTATCAAGGGCATCATCGAAGTTACGGCTTACGGAAACATCAAAATCGGTCTGAATCAGCGGGGCGATGGGAGAATAGGAGAACTGTATGCCGTGGGTTAACCCGAGCGTTTCATCGATCCGCTCCACCGATGTCTGTGTCTTGACATCTTCGAGAGAACGGTACGAATAGGAGCGGGAATAGGCGCCGTCCAGCAAATCAAAATTCAATCTGCTCGGCAGCAGGTTAAACTCATAGTTTTTAATGTACCGGGGAAAACGCCTGGCTTTAACTTTTTTAAAGGGAGACCATGAGGTCCATTCCGGCGGTTTACGCGGAGACAAATCGTACTTTATACTGGCTTGATGCGTTCGATTCGACGAGACATTGATATGATCCTCACCTATTTCCGATCGTTCGAGACTGTCAAGGTCCTCTTCAGGCAGCATACCTTCAAGCTGGGTAGTACTGTCCCGGGAGTAGCTGTAATTGCTGGTAATCCTGTCTGCCGTAAAATTAACAAAAGGATTTTCCGAGTCGATTGTTTTACTGTAGCTGGTATACCACGACTTAACCACCTTGTTTGTCTGATAATGCTCGGCATCGGTCTTATCCTTGGACAGACCGGAATTAAATATCAGATCGGCAAAATCCTCAGCCATGTCACCAAACCCGTCCGCTTTATTATCACGACCGGTTAACATGATATCAGACTCGGGGCGCTGCTTTGGCCGGGAGAGTGATGCAGACACACCGGTACCGAATGGAACATTCACACCCCATTTATCCGGAAGAAATTTACTGACAGTCCACTGAGCGTTCAATCCGGCGGATAATTGTGCATCCTTTCTCATAAACGGATCCTCCGACATCTTCCTGAAATCAGCGTCATCATAGCTGAGGTTTGCCGAGAAATCCATAAAATCGGCCCACTGGGTGTTCAGGTTGGCCCTGAAAGCCCACCCGTCAATCGACTGAATGCCCTTCACACGAATACCGTTCACCCAGATTTCTCCATACCCGAAGCCAACACCGTCAGGGTGCCGAACCACTCCCATCGCCATCCACTTCACTTCGTGGAAAGAGGGAAGATTTCCCGTTTTTGAATAGATCTGGACCCTGTTTCCATCGGGCAGGGTATCGATGAGGTTGATGGAATCGAGCTGATCGCCGTAGAGTTCATGATAATGCTGCTTCAACTCGGCAATAGCCTTTAAATTAACCTTCAGGCTTCTCCCCAGCCGCCAGTGATCATCCAGATCGGCGGTCCTGAATTCATAGTAACTGCTGTCGCTGTTTCCGAACCTGAACACAAACTCGATACGATTCTCTTTAAAACCCATAATTGACGGATCATTGGTTTTATCCACTAATGCACCGCTTGCATCGGGCGCCATAATTTTAACATCATGCTCTTTGACATACATCTGTATCTCTTTGTAGGCAGTAAGGTTGAGTTTCCGGAACTGGGGAATATGCTTTTCAATCAATGCCTCTTCACCACCCTTTAAATCCTCATAATTCAAGCGCAGGGCATAGTCCTTTATCACCTTCTTTTCCCGATCCAGCGAATCAACACCGTCCGGACGCTTATAGTACCCTTTATCGTCTATGGTATTAAGTACGGATACATCAATTTTCACTCTGGCCGAATCACCGGTAGGTACCTGCAGCCACTGATTTCCCGTGAACTTTATCTCGGCAAATTCAAGTGAGTCTACCGCTTTCATTTTATTATGGGAACCCAGATCCTTCCAGAGAAACCGCACGAACTCAATATTTTTCCAATTGGGATTGTTAACTTTTTCGTAGATAGTATCATTCACCGCATTCAGAGGTATACGGATATACATCCACCCTGATTTCTTTTCGATTTGACCTGCGGTCGTACTATCCCCATTATCATATATGCTCCTGGTTTTCACCGTGTCGAGAAACATGCTGTTTTTAAAATCCCTTAAATCAATTTTTACTCTAAAATAACGTTCTATATTTTTAAACCCGTCATTATTGATATCTTCAGAGGTAAGGTAATTATCATTCTGAGTACCGTTTACATATTGTTTGTTCTTGAAATTTTTCTCTTCAGTATTGTACCGTCGCCAGTTATCACGGGAAGGATCCTTTATAAAATCCGCCGTTTCCAGATTTTCCCCGCCAAGTCTTTCATCGCCGTACCACAGGGTATCCCAGAAAAGTGAATCTGACGTCAGATTGGGATACACATAATACTCCAGTGTATCAGGCAGCTTATCAAGCCCGAGATCATATTTGGTATCTTTTTCACCCTCAAGCTTGTTCATTCTTTCATAGTTGGAAGAATCATTCGGTGGTCCTCCATGTAAAGCCAGATCCTCACTTAAAACGCCCATATCAATATAGAGCACACCGCTTTTTGATTTATTCTTGACATAGAATTCAAGATACCGGTCCTTACGGCGATCCTTAAACGAAGGCGGCAAGGAAGTCATAATACCTGTCCAGGGGTTGATCAGTATTTTACCCGACGCATCGGTTACATTCGCCAGAAGTGACGAGTCGGTCGGCAGAGGTCTGTTTATCAGACGAAGCGTGGATATATAGAGGTTGTTGTTTTCCTCATCCTCTTCCGTTAACTCCCATATCTCTTCCCGCTTGGTCCTCTCAACCGAATAGGGCATGTACCAGTAGGTCTGCCAGGCCGGGGGATTGTAAAAAGCAGAATCACCGGCCATCACACCGAATGAGGGGCTTGCTTTATGCCATAGGGCATGGGATTCACCGAGTGGATAGCCCTGTTCACTGGAACGGAAATCATCGACATAGGCCTCGCCATTATTATCCTCGTCCGGTTTAAGATAGCTGTAGGCAACTTCAAAATCCAGCGTTGCCGAGGAGGTACTGGTGGTGGTAATGCCGGGAATAAAGTTAACCAGATTGGTCATCCACTCCGGCTCAAAGTCAAGACGGAGGTTGGTGTCGAAAAGGAACCGGTTAAAGGGCTCATGGCCGACCCGGGGAATCTTGTCCTTTGACGAGGTAAACTGCCCCATGATACTGGTTGCCCAGAAGGACTCCCGACCGATATTCGGCAGATCAAGTTTGCCGTAAGCTCCCAGGAAACGCTTGCTCTCGAACATGAAAAGCGATTCCTGCTGATAATCCACTTCAATCTCACTTGCACTCTTGGCCCGGTCCGAGAGGAGGGTAATACTTCCGAATTCATAGTTAATGTAATAATCGACATCCTTTTTAAGTGTCGTTCCCTTGACTTTCAGAGTCTCTGAGCCGGGCATAATGCCCCAGCCAATCTGAAAGGTGGTCTGCCGCGCACTTCCCGTTGTCACAATATCGAAATTTGACTCTGCAATGTCAAGCGAATCCTCGAGATAAATGTTCTCCTGGAAGTTGTTATTCCCTTTTATATCTTTACCCAGGTCAGGATTTGCAAAGGGCCGGTTGCTGTGAATAACCGTGCCGGTATTGTCAGTGGCTGTAAAGGGCGGTACTATCAGATACTTCTCGGTAAAATCATAGATATTCTCATTACCGACATCCGGATTTCCCTTGTCATCGGTAAGACCGAGGATATATGAAACCAGCACATCCTTTCCATCAACAGTTACATACCGCTCTTCCTTTTCAGAATTAGCTTTAACCACTCTAATCTCGAATTCATCGGGCCGGGCGTCCATAGGCATCTGATAGACATTACGCCA
Source organism: uncultured Fibrobacterota bacterium (assembly GCA_964543525.1). Classification (GTDB taxonomy): domain Bacteria; phylum Fibrobacterota; class Chitinivibrionia; order Chitinivibrionales; family JANQEN01; genus CBDVBE01. Next base: position 22,285 of record CAZIYW010000009.1, read on the forward strand.
CATCAGTACTTCTCCGGGATTATTGACATCGCCATCCCTGTTTTTTAACAGCTCGAGATATTTATACCCGACAATACCCCCGATATAATCCTGTTTTGTAGTATCGCCTTTTTCTATACTACCGTTATTCAATGAGAGAAACATGGTAACGACATCATTTCCTCCGGGACGTTCGGCACCCAGGAAACGAATATATCCATTCTTCCGGTCAACTTCATAATCCTGAAATTCCTTCAGCTTCCTGAATAAATGGCCGTTGACTTTATCATCCCCATATGCTGCATACACATAATCCTTGTCGTTATAGCCCTTCTGCATATTGGTTTCGAGACGATACAGGTAGAGTTTATCAACGGTGGGTACAGAATCACGAATACCGATGTACTTGGAGATATACATGGTATCCAGAAAGAAATAGGCATTTCTCAAATAGTCTTTACAGCCGATCTTTACTTCACCCGCCTTTTTCCCGGAGGGATCCAGGGTGGTTTTTTGTGTTTCCGCATTTTCCCTGCTGAAAATGGTGGTTAACGAGAGCGGCCCCCACCGGGAGCGAATCTTCACACCGAACAGTCCTTCGTGGCTCCCGGAATACCCTGCCAGCCCCTGCCCCGGCATCTGGAAATTGGTATACCCGGCAACCACTTCCTGAATAATTTCATCCTCGAGCTGGTCGGCGGAGTCAGGTTCAGCCTTATATTCGATCTTCAGTTTCTTCATCTGATCTTTAATGCTGAAATCCTGCCCCTCCTTATCCTTACCCGTTTTTATCTCGATATCAATAAGCCGGCCGATACTTCCCCTGATGGTAAACATGTTATCGTAATCAAACCCGAATCCGCCGGTGGGTCTCTCCTCATCACTCTCATCTTTACCGGTCTCGACCCGCCTTTTGTCATATTTCAGGGTCAGGGACTGAAATCCCTTTATAGAGAGTTTCGGCGGATCTTTCCCCAGAACCCGGCGCGCCCAGGCAGGATAGTGGACCGGCATGGCAAACTCAAGCTTCGGCACCCCTTTCTTTTTATCCTTCTCCTCCCTGGCTTTTCTATGGCTGTCAAGCCACAGAGCCGAGATGGAAAAACGGCGCATGCTTTTGAAATACTCATCCAGTTCAGGATAGTGAAACTGCCAGATCGGATACCCGGAAAAAGTATCGTACTGCACAAAGGTTATCTGCCGTTTCTCAAAATCGATAATGGTCGTATCTTTAAAGAGAGAGGAGGTAACTTCAAAAACATCAGGATGCTCTTCAAGGAGGGGACTGGTAATCCGTGTCTCCTCATACAGAGGATGAAATCCGTGGATACTGGGCGGATAAAACAGAATTCCCTCCCCGTATACAGAACATATACCGGCAGCAGTCAACAGAGAAATAAGGCCTATTCTTATCCGTATCAATCTACACCCTTGTTGTAAACGGCCGTCTCTTTCTGAGACACGCCGTTTTCTCCTCGTATTTATGCCGGGAGAATTCTGATTCAACGCTTCCAAGGGGTTGACTGGTCAGCCGTTAAAGTGGATGTACCAGTCTCTGCTTCGCGGTAAGGGGCGCTCCCCTCAGGAGTTGAAATTTTTATTACCAGTTAACAGATACTAAATTACTATCTGACCGAAAAAAAGATAACACCGTCATTTCGAGTGGAGGGAGAAATCTACATGGTATTCATTATTTATAAAAAAAGGATTTCTCCCTCCGGGTCGAAATGACACATCACGGATTTTTCGAGCAAATTCTGATTAACTGTAGTACTATAACTATAAGTAAGTATAAGAAACCACACAAATATTTCGTTTATAGTTACCGTTTATTCACGTCTTTACAACATCGGAACCCGACCGGATTGTGTTGATTCTGTGGAAAATAGCTGTAGCGCGGCTCAAAACAGCTCGCCTGCGGACCGCTCGCCCAGAATCCACCCATAACATTGTAAAACTCCCTGTTCTTTTTCGAGCGCGTACTGGTCCATTCCGCAAGGTTACCCGACATATCGTATATTCCGAAATACCCGCGGCACTCCGGTCTGCTCCCCGATTCCGCTACTGCCGTATCCCGTGTCACACACGCATAGGGCTCATAGTGGTCACCATAAGGATATTTCCAGCTGTATGCGCCTGCACAGGCGAGTGACCACTCATCAGAGGTGCACAACCGCTTCCCTACCATAAAGCAGGAATCCATCGCCTGATACACCGAAACGTATGACTTTGGTTTGACCTCTTTTTTATTCGGCCACTCATAGCGATCAATACAGAAGGTGACTGTGCCGATCTTTATATATTCCATATCCTCAGGACAATATTTCTTCTTCGGTTGCTTTATCTCATACGTTTCACGACGCTCCGGCATGACATTGTCACAGGTGTCCTTCGCCCGGTAGCAAATAGTTACCGTCTTTTTTATTGAAATTGAATCATTTGGCCGGTATACCTTCCACGCCGTTTCATCACTCCGTTTCCAGCTGATACTGCACGGTTCAGAAGGAACCAGCCTTACCGTTATTTCTCCATAGTGCAATCCTCCCGATGGATCCGGGTATACCCACGGTGCAACAGTGTCCTCTTCGCAGGGATCAATAACCACTGTATCGAGCGGAACCGTATCAACCGTATCAGGAGGAGCCGGTACCGTATCCACGGGAATCACAGGTATTTCCTTCACTACCGGTACTACCGTGTCCTTAGTAATCGGAACCGTATCAACAACCATAGCGGTCTCCGGTACGATTTCAGTACCTTCACGCGGATCAGCCCCTTTGTCCCGCGTCACAAGGAAACAGATAAAAATGACCAGGAACAGGATGAAGATAAGAAGAATAAGGAGCAGAAGTAATCGTTTTTTCTTTTTCCTTTTATTGTTTTTCTGGCACTTGATTTCCGGAGCCATTATGTCTGTTCAATGGTTGAAAGTACTTGAAGTAACTCTTTTGTCGCCGCAATATCATGTACACGAAACAGCTTCGCTCCATGTATATACGCTGCAGCGACACTGCCCAGAGTACCATACAGGCGATCAGCAGTCTCCTTTCCCGTTATCTGACCGACAAACGATTTACGTGACGTGCCGATTAGCACCGGAAATCCGGTGCGTACCAGTTCAGCCAACCGACGCAGAAGTATACAATTATCTTCAAATCGCTTTGCGAAACCGATACCCGGATCCAGAACAATATTCTCCCGCAGCACACCGCAATCAACAAATTTCCCGACACTGTCAAGGAGCTCATCAATAACTTCACGTACGACATTATGGTATGACGGATCCTGCTGCATTGTTTCCGGTCGTTTCCTGCTGTGCATCAAGACAATGGGACACTGGTTCTCTGCGGCAAGCGGCGCCATGTCCGGATCAAACCGCCCGGCGCTGATATCATTTATCCAGGTCGCACCGGCAGCCAGCGCTTCGCGCGCCACAGCAGCCTTGGCGGTATCGATACTGATAGGTACAGCCGTCTCACTGCGCAATTGTGTAATAACGGGTATTACCCGCCGGAGCTCCTCGGTAACAGACACCGGCAAAGAACCGGGCCGTGAAGACTCGCCGCCGATATCAAGGATATCCGCACCTTCACGAAGAAGCTGCCGGGCATGTGCACAGGCCGTGTCGAGCGTATCATACCTGCCGCCGTCATAGAAAGAGTCCGGGGTAACATTAACAACACCCATAAGCGCAAACTGCTTTTCATCAAGAAAAGCAGGTAAGGCGATCTTTACAGATTCCGATTCTGCCGCTGCTGAACTGCTCATGATTCTGCCGCTTCCTTATCGGATGTTTCCGATTCCGCCGACTCACCCTTCGGCTCGAACACCTCTTCCGTCTCTTTTTCGTCACCTTTCTGCACGGAAGATTTCTCCATGCCTTCAAGCTTCTTCTCCTCACCGGAGGACTCCAGGTCTTTGTTGTCCACCGGTTTCTTCTGAATAACCGAACGGGTCTTCTTTGTCTGTTCAAGGATTTCGCCGTTAATGACTCTTTTAATTTCCTCGAGATCAAGCATCTCATGTTCGAGCAGCGCTTTTGCAAGTTGCTCCAGTTCGTTACGGTGTTCCCTGAGGATAGATCTCGCCCGGGTAAGCTGCTCTTCAACCATCTCCCGCATCAAATGATCAATCTCTTCTGCCGTTTTATCGGAATAATCGCGATGACTTGCGATTTCCCTGCCGAGAAAAATCTGCTCTTCCTTCTTGCCGTAATTCAACGGTCCGAGCTCACTGGTCATACCGAAATCACAGACGACCTTTCGTATCAGCTCGGTAGCATGTTTGATATCGTTCGATGCGCCGGTGGTCTGGATGTTAAACACCTCTTCCTCAGCAACCCGTCCTCCCATGAGAATACAGACTCTGTCGAGGATATACTCTTTGCTGTGGCTGTGTTTATCCTCACCGGGAAGAGAGAACGTAACTCCCAAAGCCCTGCCGCGGGGGATTATAGTGACTTTGTGCAGCTTGTCTGCGTTGGGACAGTACAGGTTACATATGGCATGGCCGGCTTCATGGTACGCTGTTGTTTTTTTCTCTTCATCGGAGAGCACCATACTCTTACGTTCAGCGCCCATCATCACTTTATCCTTGGCCTCTTCAAAATCAAGCATGGTGACCTTATCCTGGCCAAACCGGGCGGCCATAAGCGCGGCTTCATTAACCAGGTTTGCCAGATCCGCACCGACAAAGCCGGGAGTACCCCGTGCGATTGTCATAAGGTCGACATCATCGGCAAGCGGAATATTTTTAATGTGCACTTTCAGGATACCTTCCCGCCCGCGGATATCAGGGATATCAACGACTACCTGCCGGTCAAAGCGCCCGGGCCTGAGCAACGCGGGATCGAGTACATCGGGCCGGTTGGTCGCCGCTATCAGGATAACCCCGGAATTCTCTTCAAAACCGTCCATCTCCACCAGCATCTGATTCAGGGTCTGTTCCCGCTCGTCATGACCGCCTCCAAGGCCGGCACCGCGCTGTCGCCCCACTGCATCAATCTCGTCAATAAATATGATACTGGGTGAATTTTTCTTTGCCGTCTCAAAGAGATCGCGAACCCGTGACGCACCGACCCCGACAAACATCTCGACAAAATCGGAACCGCTCATGGAAAGAAACGGCACTCCCGCCTCACCGGCAACGGCACGGGCAAGCAACGTCTTACCTGTCCCCGGAGGCCCCAACAGAAGAACCCCTTTGGGAATCTTACCGCCAAGCCGTTTAAATTTCTTGGAATCTTTCAGAAACTCAATAATCTCCTCGAGTTCAGCCTTTGCCTCCTCAACACCGGCGACATCAGTGAAATTATTTTTCGGACGATCAAGGTTGTGAATCTTGGCGCGGCTCTTACCAAAAGAGAATATTCCCTTCTGACCGCCCTGCATCTGACGAATCATAAAAAACCATAACAGTATTATCAGCAGAAAGGGCCAGCTGCTCAGCAGAACACTCCATAAATTCATCGTCTCACCTTCGAAGCTGTACTGAAAACCAAGGCTGTCCCATTCCGCAAGCATTTCGGAATCGATGAACGGAAGGTTAACCATGAAGGAGCGATTACCCGGCCGCTGTTTTATCCCATTAAGCTCGTTAAGCGACTTTTCATCAGCAAACTCGCCATGCAGCTCGGCACGGTTGAATCCCTTCTGGGTAACTTTTGCGGAGAGTATCCGCACGTTCGGATTTCGCAACAGAGACTTAAACCGGCTGTACGGAATTTTCACTTCTCTAAATGAGGATTGGGTTTCAAGAAACCTGAGGCCCAGAATTACCGTTACCGCAACGAGTAACCACATCACAACGGTTCGGGTCGGATCTTTTTTCACATCTTTTTTCTGGTTGCCGTCGCTTTTAATTCGCTTTTTCACGGAATCGAAGTAGCCTTTATCTTTCTTCGGCTGCTCTCCCTTCTTCGGTTCCTGTTTTTCCGGCTCTTCTTTTTTCGATTCTTTCTTCACAGGCTTTTCCCGATTCTTCTGCATTTCCCGGCTCAACAAATACCTCCGATATATAAATATGCACCCCGTCTTTCCTTTTATAACAAAGGCGACGTGACATCCTCGACATATACCCTATTATAGCATTATTTCACTATACTATTCAGTTTAAAATACATTAATAGGACGATGCTAAGGAATTCTATGGCAGGAAATTTGTAAAACACTCTTTGTGTCCGGCGTGACTCTGTACTCATTCCCAACAGCAACCCCGGGGATCCAGACAATAGTACCGGATTGATTCACCACCACACCCATCGTGCGTCGATAGTACCTGCTTACTTTCTGATTTTTAATGAATCGGATACAATCAACAGGTCTCCCACCACCCAGCGGTTGAAATGTATCACCCTTCTTAACCGGCCGAATCAGCAACGGCAGACCGCATTTATCGACATCCAGAAACGCGGTTCTATTCGTGGTATCAAACGTACAGTCCACTCTCCCAATCGCATTTATTACCGCTGTCAATCGACATCTTAAATCCCGGGAAACCGTTGTACCCGGTATTCTGATCTCCTCAGCAGGCAGCTTGTTTTTTTTTGTCTTCCTTTCATCACCGGTAAACACTACCTCAACAGAATTCTTTCCCGGATAATATTTCCATCCGTCTTTCAGAAGAAAGCATCCACTGGCCCGTTTCATTTCCCTGAGAAAAACATAAATATGTTTCCGTTCAAAAGCAATACCATGCTTTCGAAACAGACGTGACACTCCTTCTGCCGTCAGAATGGTATCCAGCTTATCCTGTGTTTTTTTTACGATAAAACAGTTACGTTCACCCTCTATTACGTTATCGGTAATCCATTTATTTACCAGGGGATTAAGGAACTCCTTCTGTCGTCTGAAATACCCGGTCAATGCCACTATTTTTTCAACCGCATCGGGACACTGCTTTTCCAACCGGGGGATAATGAGATGACGCACCCTGTTGCGTGTATACCGGATATCATCGTTTGAACGATCCTCACACCAGGTGTATCCCTGTTTCTTAAGCCAGTTTTGCAGGGTAATCTTTCTCACGGCAAGAAGCGGCCGGATAATGCCGTCGTTACGAACCGCAGGTATGCCGCACAACCCGGAAAGTCCGCATCCCCGCTCAACATTCATAAGAAAGGTTTCAGCCTGATCGTCGGCAGTATGACCGGTTACGATAAAGCGGTAACCGTACCGTTCCTTTAACGCCTTCATGAAGCTGTACCGCTGTTTTCGCGCCCACGCTTCGACTCCGGCATCATACAGTGTTTTTCCGTTAAGTCTCTTACAATGGAACTGCAATCCGGCCGATTCTGCAAGGCGCGCCACAAACAACGCTTCACTGTCCGATTCGTCACCGCGAAGGCCATGATTGACATGGGCAATGCCGATACCGGTGATACCGAGCCGTTTCTGCAACTGCGTAAATATATATACCAAGGCAACAGAATCACTGCCGCCGCTTACCGCAAGAAGAATTTTACCGGAGGTAATTGCATTGTTGATGCAGAACTGGCTTACTGTTGCGACACACATGGGCACTATCATTACAGGAAGGAAAATGTGAAGAGTGGTAGCAGCGCAGGGATTCGAACCCCGGACACTCGGATTATGATTCCGACGCTCTAACCAACTGAGCTACGCTGCCACAAAAAGTTGGGAAAAAAATATATATACGCTCGTGATGAGTCAAATATTAAAATCCTCAATGGAAACCATTCCAAAAAAGAAAATATGCCTGGGAAAGAGTGTATAACGGTGCAGGAGACGCAAGTGGTTGACAGTACAAACAGGGATGAATTAGATTAGATATATCTTTCTATTATGATAAATCAATATGATACCAATCATCACTTAATCACCGCTAACGAAAGTGATTCTTTATGACTATTCCTGAACTTATAAGTAAGGCGGACGGGTTTTTATGGGGACCGCCACTGATGATTCTTCTGGTCGGTACCGGTCTTTTTTTAACTGTTTTACTCCGTTTCATACAAGTCAGAGGATTTACTCACGCGATCAATGTCCTTCGTGGAAAATTTGACAACCCGAATGATCCCGGGGAGATTAACCATTTTCAGGCTTTGTCTGCGGCCCTTTCAGCAACCATAGGTACCGGCAATATTGTTGGTGTTGCTGCGGCTATTCTTATGGGCGGTCCGGGTGCGGTATTCTGGATGTGGATTACCGCCGGTGTCGGCATGGCCACCAAGTTTACCAGTTGCTCCCTGGCAGTCCATTTCAGGCGGATTGATGAAACCGGTGAAGCCCACGGCGGCCCGATGCATTTTATTGAGCTGGGCATGGGTAAGGACTGGAAATGGCTTGCCGTGCTCTTTGCTACATTCACCGCAATTGCAAGCTTCGGTATCGGCAATATGTTCCAGGTTAATAATATTGCCGTTGGTTGCCGCACTCTTTTTTTCGGTACCGACGCAGATCGATCCCTGCTGTTTAATGCCTCTGTCGGTATTATTATCGCCGTACTGGTCGGTATGGTTATTATCGGCGGCATAAAAAGTATCGGCCGCGTTGCCTCAAAGATAGTTCCCTTTATGTGTATTTTCTATTTCGGTGCAGGTATTTTTATTCTTTTTAAAAATTTCACTGCAATCCCAGGTGCATTCGCTACCATTTTCTACTATGCTTTTCATACACCGGAGGCTATTACCGGCGGATTATTCGGTACGGTTATCCGTTACGGTGTTGCGCGGGGACTTTTCTCCAATGAAGCCGGTCTTGGCTCCGCAGCCATGGCACACGGCGCCGCAAAAACAAAAGAACCTATCCGTGAAGGGCTTGTTGCCATGCTCGGACCCTTTATCGACACCATTGTCGTCTGTTCAATTACCGCATTGGTAATCATTATCACCGGCGCGCATGATGTCTGTTCTGTCAAGGGAGAGCTGACCGGTAAAGCATTTGAGCTCGGCCTCGGGACGGAAGTCGGATCGCGTTTGGTGGGTTTCAGCATCATCATGTTCGCGTTTTCCACCCTGATATCATGGTCATACTACGGTGACCGTGCGGCAGATTATCTCTTCGGCAAAAAAATCGTTCTCTGGTACCGGCTTGTGTATTGTGGCTTTATTATTCTGGGTGCCTGCATTACTCTCGGCACGGTTATTGACTTCTGCGATGCAATGAATGGATTAATGGCTCTGCCGAACTTAGTAGCACTTATCGCACTTTCACCGGTGATAGTGAAATTGCTCAGGGAATATTCGGGTAAACATATGCAAAAAAAATAAGAGTGCCGTAGTAATTATTAAGCACCTTATAGTAACTTACGCAGATATTAAGGACTTCTCCGTTATCTGCCTTTTCTATAAGACCGGCCCCGATAATCAGGTTATTCTCCTGCGAAAGCGATTGCAGCGTCTGTACCGATTGACCGGACGGTACCGGCTCAGCTAGGGTTTTTGTTTTATCACGAGCCGGGTTGCGTACATGCCAATAGCCGGTAATGCACATCTCCGGAAACGTAACAATATCCGTATGGTTTTTTGCCGCATTGTTTACAAATGAACGTATCCGCCCGGGATTGTATGCCTTATCATCGGGAAGATGATTAAACTGGACAGAGGCAGCATTGATTGTTTTCCGTCTCATTCCTCACTTTACCCGCCTGTCGCTACCGAGCATGGCGACACGAATCCTGTTAAATCCAGCTTCATGTGCCGCACGTACCAGTTTATAAGCCTTCACTACTGGGATATTGTACCGGGCAATGACACACAGTGGCTCTGTACTGAAAAAAGTCCGACTTTTCTTGCGAAATCTTCTTAAATTCTTGGTCACACGCAGAAAAACGGAGACATCCGTTGTATCATCGGCTTCGTAGAGCATAATATCCCGGAGGTCGCTCAGATGAAGCGTCTTGCCGGTTTTGGGATGGGCCGGTAATGTTTCCGATCTCGGATTAAAGGGCACACTAATACCGCCGGAGCCGTCCGGATCCTTGTAAACATACTCTTCACGATACTGTGTCGTAAAAATCGTATCGTTACCGGAGACGAGTCTGATACTGTTTTCGGTTATAATACAGATGTTATCGGTACAGATATCCGTTGATTCCGGCCTGTCAATAATAAGCTCCGCATCCGCCGTATTACCGCGGATATACACCCGGGCTGTGGTATATTCAGCGACGTTACACACGGCAAGGACATTATAGAAGGTAAGAAACTGCGTATACAATCCCGTCTTAATCGATATTGCAAAATCACTGCTGCCGGAATCCCCACGTGCCGTCTCCTCTCTGATTTTCAGAGAAAGAAGGCTCTTTTTCAGTTCAGCCCGCTCCAGTTCGTCTCCGGAAAGTGCGGCAAGAGACTTGGTACTGTACAACGGTCGAACCAGTACCGGTTTACCGTTAACCGCTATCAGGGTATCATATATCATGACCACAGCATCGGGTTGACCACCCTCTACCTCCTGCTTCGGTGACGTGTACTGGATGACGCAGCGGTTAGCCATTACAAGTATTATTACAGGCAGGACAAAAAGATTCCGTCTCATACCGCGAATTAATGTACCGAGGCTAGACATAATAGTTTCTCCCCTTCAATCACCGAAAAGGCATTTGGTCAACAATTCCGGTTTGTCGGTGGTAATACCGTCCACCCCGGCAGCCATCAGACGTTTTGCACGGACATGTTCGTTTACCGTCCAGACCTGGAACGATAATCCCGCCCGTTTTATACTCTTTACAAAGTCTCTGTTTATCCTCCGGAGATATTTCCCGTGCGGATGGCCTATTTGGACACCGTCAACACCTTTTTCAACTGCCTGCTGCGCAATATGGTTACCGGTAAAATCAGTATTTTCATCAACCTCAACCACCAGATGTACCGGGTAATCGGGAAAGGTCTTTTTCAGTATACGGATATCGACATTTTTTTCATACCCCAGGAAAAGAATCTGCTCCGGTGCAACAGAACAGCAACGAATTATTTCTGCAAGTGGTGTAATAACCTCATTACATTTGGGTTCAATAAATACCCGCCGTTTTGGGGGAACCGTAGCCAGCATATCAGTTAAAAGCGGTATTGCCACTCCTGCGCCGAAATCCAGTTTCCGCAGTTCCCGGTAGGTGGTATTGCGAACATACAGAGTTTTATCGGCAACCCTGCCGGTATGCGGGTCATGAATAAGCGCCACCTTGTTGTCTTTTGTCAAACGCGCATCCACTTCAACACCGTCGGCGGCAGTGCACCAGGCTGCTTTGATTGCCGGAATAGTGTTTTCCGGGTGCCAGCTGCAATAGCCTCGGTGGGCGATTATTGCTATACTCTTTTTTCTAATCATCAGTACACTGCCACTGTATACTCATACATCAACCATATCAGCGATTAACGGTATTTCATCGGTGTCCTCACTCTATTCGATTACTTGATCCCCAGCGTTTTATGAAACCCGTTTTTACCTTTTTATCTATATATGCGGCGAACAATCTTTTCCGTTCTGCCCCGTTTATTTTTACACGCCTGAAGTCGATCTGATTTGCAAAAAAAATTTATCAGCACAATGCCGGTGACAAAACCACCGATGTGTGCCCAGAAAGCCACTCCTGAAGGATTTCCCAGCGAGAAGAATCCACCGAGGAACTGGAGTATAAACCAGTATCCCAGCATGAGAAAGGCCGGTACAACAATGCGGGTAAAGAAGAACCCGAAAAACACGAGCATGTGTACCGGTGCACGCGGAAACAGTATCGCATAAGCACCCATTACCCCTCCTATAGCGCCTGATGCGCCGATCATAGGCGCCGCACTCCCCGGATCGGACACCATCTGAACAGCAACTGCCCCCATACCGCAGAGAAGATAAAAAACCACAAATCGTATGGAACCCATGACGTCTTCCACATTATCACCGAATACCGCAAGAAACCACATGTTGCCGATAAGGTGCAGCCAGCCGCCATGCATAAACATTGAAGTGAAAATGGTCAGCCAGTTCGGATCGCTGGAAATGACGCAGGCCATTCCCCTGCCGAGTGGAATCTGCGTCCCCGGCTCAATCCTCCCCAGGAGCTCTCCGGATATGAGACCGAATCTGCAGATTGATCTTGCCAGCGCCGGATTAAAGCCCAGACCCTGGATAAATATCCAGGTTGCAATATTGGCGATAATAATGAGAAAGGTTGCAACCGAGGTATGCAGTGTCGGATTATCGTCGCGTATCGGGAACATAATAGATGTAATATGCTATCAGGGGGCATGAAATGTAAAGTATATAATGACGGCACATGGATTATTCGCTTCGTTCGCCACGTCTTCGCATTCGATCACCACATGCTGAAAAAAGTATGCGGGAATGAGTTCCTTTGTATACGTTGCAGCCGGCCAACAGTTAAAAGATCAGCCCGGTAACACTGATACTCATATACACCGTATTTGACCAGTAGCCGTCATATACATCAAACCAGAAACCGGGGCCGAAATTAACGGAAAAATGTTCCTGCACCGGAACGATAATACCGCCGTGTATATCCATACCGAATCCGGCATCAGAGCCCTCAGTATTGGTATTATCATTATGCCATGTGGTGATCAGCACCTGGGGTGAAACATGAATAAACGGAATGACAACCATATTCCTTCCGTATGCAAATCCGCAGCGGCCGCCGAGGCTGAATGTCGCAGAACCATATTCATCTCTTCCATACACGGAAAAATCAAAAACAGGGCCGACAAGAAGATAGGGAACAGGGAAAAAATTTATAAGCGGTTGAAATACAAACTGGTTTTCTCTGCTGTCCTCCCCCTCACTTCCGGAACTGTTGAACGTAATCCCGCCGCCGACCTGTACACTGCCGCGATCGGTAAAATATAAAGCGGGATAGGTGGAAAGAGCTACAGCCACTGCAACAATACATACGCGTACTACCGTCATGGTTACCCTCCGGTTTTATAATACAGGTTCAACGTTTACCAGTCCCCTCACCGAATTACCGCAATACACGGCATCCGCAGAAAGAAAATCATCTTTAAAGAGAATTCTCTCCTTACATTTTCCCTCATGTAAAAGATTCTTGCGCAATACTCCCGGCAGCAGGCCGCAGGAGACCGGCGGAGTATAGAGTGTGCCTTTTTTTTCTATAAAAACGTTACTTCGCGCTCCCTCTGTTATCTGACCCTTTGAGTTATAAAACAGTACATCATAACAGGCATTACTGCTGATTTTTTCTCCGGCGACGGTATACCACGGCCGGTAGGTTGATTTGTGATAAAGCATTATTTCCTGCTCATTGACCGGCTGCGATGAAAACAACAGTTTTCGTGACCGCTGAACAGCAGGGTCGATAACGGCATGCTCCCCGTTCAACTCTCCAGCGCTGTTGAGCAGAATACGGATTTTATACCTGTGGACATCGTCTAATTCATCTGCAATCCTGTGCAGCAGAGAATCAAATTCATCTCCGGAAAAGGGATACCCGAAATATTCCGCTGATGCCTGCAGACGTGCCTTATGATCATCTACATAGGTAAATTTTTTGTCAAACAGCATGGTTTCAAGCAGATCGAATGCAGGCTGTCTGTACTCAAGGAACCGGGTCTTATCGGCACATTCAAGCCACTCCATCTCTGCTGAGGAATCCCAGACAATGCCTGAGCCGACACGAAAGCGCCAGGAGGAATCCCCGTTACCTTTCTGGAGAGTCCGAATCGGTACATTGAACGCGGCAGTCCCGTTCGGTGCGGTAAAACCGATTGCACCGCAGTAAACGCCGCGGCAGCCGGTCTCCAGTTCGTGAATAATCTCCATTGTCCTGACCTTTGGCGCGCCCGTAACGGATCCGCAGGGAAATATATTTTTTATTATCGTCGAGATACGGGCGCCGGGCATGAGCTTACCGGTAATGGTTGAGGTCATCTGATGCACTGTCGGGTGCGTTTCTACCTCAAAAAGCTTTTCCGTCACCACGGTTCCGGGCCGGCAAATTCTGCCGAGATCGTTTCGCAAAAGGTCAACTATCATCAGATTCTCGGCACGGTTCTTCTCATCCTGTTCGAGAAATGATACCATCCCGCGATCTTCTTCGGCGGAGAGGCCGCGCGGGGCAGTACCTTTCATCGGTTTTGTTGAAATGTATCCGTCGCGAACGGTAAAAAACAACTCGGGCGAAAGTGATGCCACAAACCCATATTCATTCTGAATGTAGGCACAGTATGGCGTGCGTTGCCCCTCACGAAGCTGCCGGAATAATACAAAAGGAGGAAGCGAAGAGCTTACCCGGACATCATAGGTGAAATTTACCTGATAGGTTTCCCCATCCTTTATTGCCTGTCTGATAGCATGTATCTTCTCATGAAACACGGGTTCATCGATTTGATGTGTCACGGTCATCTGCTCATGAGAATATTCGCTACTGTCAGTGCTGTCCGGTACTTCGGGGATATCACGATTCCATTTTCCGGTGGTGTGATCAAACCGCAGCGGCTCTTCAAATACACCGAACCAGCCTAGAGGAAGCTCCGGCGGTTTTGCATTGGTAAAACCGTAAAATCGATTTTCCAATGCATAGGCGGCTTCATAGGAGAGGTATCCTGCAATCCACTGATTCTGTGATTGAGTATCAAGCTCTGCAAGGAAATCCTCGATATCATCATATTCCCGGACGACAAGAATCTTTATCGGATCATAAAACAGATAGGAATAATTATTGTTCCCGCTGCCGCGGGCACTGTCAAGAAAAACACAATTTTTCTCAGCGTCAATTAAATCTGAAATTGCATTCAGGTTCAATGGATAATACTGCATAATTTTTTTTCGGGCCGCAGAGCGTTTCTCTCTGATACCTGTATAATTCTTTATCCGGTCATACCCTCTATGATGGGTATCCAGTATTTTTAACTGTAAAAATAAACTATAGCCGGCGGATAAAGCCATCATTTGGATTGTCCTGTTTCTGTAAAGCCACCGCGACTTCAATTTGTGCATTTGCCTTTAACAAACCGGTTGTTTCCGGAGATTCATGGTTGAAAAAAAATAATTACAAGATTGGTTTCCGGGGGATTTGTTTGTTATAAGACCCGCATTATGATCAATTCCAAATACGTACATTACCGACAAAAAGGCACAGGAAATAAAATCCTGTGCCTTATACAGATAATTACAACACTCTTCTGACGGATTATTTTTCGCTATACACTTCCACCTCTTCAACCGATTCGGTAACCAACCCGACACTACCGAACAAATCTTCAATAGTGTCACGATCCGGTGCTTCCCAGCAGCAGACAGCCTGATCCTTATTCTTTTTTATAAAGGCATAATCCATGGTACACCTGCTTCCTACGGAAGCTTCCCTAACTCTCGCTCATGCCTTCTTTACCTCTTCTACCGGGAGCTGCGGTAATGTGATTAAATATTTCGGCATATAACCTCCTTATGAAATTCTATGCGCGAAAATTCTATGTACAAGCCGGGCGTTATGCGTATTCGACAACTTCCTCCATTGATTCAAATGCAATTCCTGCTTTTGTAAACACACCTTCAATCGTAGCCCTGTCCGGCGCATTCCAGCAACAGGTTGCCCGCGCTTTTTGTTCATTAATATAAGCCGTATCCATTTCGCACCCACTTCCTACGGAAGCTTCGACAACGGCTGCTCACGACTTTTTGATTTCATCAAGAGGCATCTGTGGTAGACTGACAAGGAACTTGGGCATACAACCTCCTCTGTTGAAAAATGGTATAATACAATACTTACACACCCATAGTATACAAATCGCATCATGATAATTTCAATAGGGTTTTGATATTTGTTACAAATACGTCAAAGAAGGAGTTTTCGGCACGGTATTAATTGGTGCCTGTCCGAAACGTCCCGCATGCAAGTAATGACGATTCTACATAG
Organism: uncultured Fibrobacterota bacterium; assembly: GCA_964543525.1. Taxonomy (GTDB): domain Bacteria; phylum Fibrobacterota; class Chitinivibrionia; order Chitinivibrionales; family JANQEN01; genus CBDVBE01. The sequence continues at coordinate 38,110 of CAZIYW010000009.1, forward strand.
TTTTTGGACAAACACCAATTAATTATTGTAACTTTTCTGAACTTGTAATAGATTTATTATAAGCGGCTGTCTATATACCCAAAAACCTCACACGGATATTACAAATGACCACACAACAAAAATTATATAAAAAAGCCATGAGTATCTGTGCTGGAGCCCTCATGTTAATCCTTGTTTATATTACTTCCGCATACAGTTGTGGCCCGGGGTATACCCCGTACATTCCTACCTCTGACAACCGGACATCAAGCTGTGACTTTTTTCTGATTGAGAAGGGTGTTACCGGGGACCTATTTGATGTAAAAAAACTGCAACCGCTTTTCCGTAATATTATGTTGTCGGGGAACGAGCGTAATAGCGTGAAACCGAAGCAACGATCCTTGAAAAAAGCAGAAACCGATCGGAATGAGAACGATTCAACCGCTGTAATTTCAACGGATTAATCATCCCCCGTGTTGAATATACACCGACTCCATTAAATTTGCCCGCAGTATCTTAAGCAACAGGTTTCTGGGAACTTTACTTTATCTCACCCCAGCAACCCTACATGCAACACAGCAGACTCCGTATTCAGTAGATTTATCCTGATTACCGATAAAAACTTTTTTCTCATCCGGAATTATTAAGCGCCAGGCTATCAGCAAGAGAATCTGCCGGTTCACCTGCTTTTTATTTTCCTATAAAGATAATAGAGTTGTTGCATAATTTGTTTTTAGGGGTTAAAAAGTGCTTTTTTTTAAGTATAAACAGCATATTTTTCATGTTAATTTTAATTATGCAACAAGTCTAATAATTTTAATACGGGGCAGCGATCCCGCCGGAGCGGAACCACTGCTTTTCAAGCTCCCCTCTCTCTAGTAAGGAAACGGTCCGAAATGCGCGTTACCGCTCCTTTAAATCGTAGCTGATCACATACATCTCATCCTCTTTTTTGGTCGAAATCTTGTATCCGGAATTATAAAATACGGACAGCATGGCATTATTTTTCGCAAGGACACTCGCTTCGAATCCTGCTATCCCCCTTTTTTTTGCTATCTCGGTAATAATCTCCAGCAGATAGGTCCCGATACCTTTTGCCTGCCAGTCGTCCCGTACCAGAAAAGAGACCTCTGCTCTATTGGCGGCCTGGTTGAGATAATAATGTCCGACGCCGACAATCTGTTCACCTCCGGTATCCTGAATCAGTGCGCCAATTGCCATATCTTTGGAATAATCGATATTGGTAAAATCCTGAATAAATTTGTGAGGAAATGCTTTCACCGGAGTAAAAAACCTGAATGCAATGGATTGTTCCGAGAGCGAATAGCACATATCCCGCAGCAGTTTATTATCCGTTGGTTTTATCGGACGGAATAGCAACCTGGTTCCGTCTGCAACGGCTTTATGTACAGTATATTCCTTTGGATACCGCGAGGCTCTGGTCGGTAGATCTTTCTGATAGGGAAAAACATATTTTCGTTCTTTCGCCGCTTTGAGAATATCATTGCGAAAATCCGGATGGGCAATCTCGGCCAGCGCTATGACCCGTTCACGGATGCTTTTAGCAAACAGGTCGGCTATACCATACTCGGTCACGACAAAACGCACATCAGCGCGCGACAGCACCACACCGGCGCCCTCAGTAAGCCGGGGCACAATCCGGGGAATTGAATGATTCTGTGTGGTTGACGGAAGTGCAATAATTGCTTTACCCTCTTTTGCCCGTGACGCCCCACGGTTGAAATCGACCTGCCCGCCAAAGCCGCTGTAAAAGTTAAACCCGAGAGAATCTGAACAGACCTGCCCGGTCATATCAACCTCGATAGCCACGTTCACCGCCACCATTTTATTATGCTGGCTGATAATGAAGGTGTCGTTGACATACTCGGAAGGCCTGAATTCAAAGAAAGGATTCTCATGAATATAGTCGTACAGACGCCGTGTGCCGTAGCAGAAGCTTGCCGTCACTTTCCCCCGGTTAATAGTCGTGCGGCTGCCGTTGATAACGCCGCTCTCGACTAAGGGGATAATGGCATCGTTGAACATTTCGTTATGAATACCTATATCACGCTT
>CAZIYW010000009.1:40171-69633 GCA_964543525.1 uncultured Fibrobacterota bacterium
TACCGCCTGGGGAATTGTTCCGATTCCCACTTCCACGGTTGATCCGTCCTCGATAAGCGAGGCAACATTTTTTGCAATGGCATCAATCGTTTCATCCGGCTCTGGCAGTTGAAATTCAAGGATATCTTTATTACTCTCAACGACCGCATCCACACGGTCAAGCGAAATGGAAGAATCACCCGGCGTTCCCGGCATTTTCTCGTTTACTTCTGCAATAACTATGAGACTGTTCTCGCTTGCGGACTTTACAATATCAACTGAAATACCCAGGCTCATGTTTCCGTATCTGTCGGGCGGGCTCGTCTGAATGATTGCAGCATCAAGAGGTATCTTTCCGGTCTTGAATAGTGACGGTATATCACTGATACAGATAGGCACATAATCGCCGCTGCCACCGGCAATGCCTTCCCGTACATTGGGTGCAAGGAAAAAGCTACAAGTCCGGAATTTCGTGCTGTATTTTTCGGCAATATATGGCGCGACTCCCTGGGTGAGCAGGTGATAAATCTCCACGTCGATAATGTCTCTGTCTTTAACCAGTTCATCCACCAGCATTTGGGGCCGCCCGCAGCCGGTACCGATAAAAACACGCGAGCCGGGCATAATCATTCGGATTGCCTTGCCGGCGGACATTCTTTTACTATCATAAAGTTCTTTACACATAGATCTCACACTACCCTTTCTTATCCGACAGGATAATCCGTGCGTCAACGACAAAAGCGCCGTCACCTTTACGGCCGACCAGCAGCGGATTGATATCGATCTACTCGATCTCGGAAAAATCCATGACCAGTTGCGACATTCGCTGAAGACATAACACAACAGCGTCGATATCCACCGGCTTTTCACCACGCACACAGGTTAACAAACGATAACTTCGAGTTGCTTCTATCATTTTTCTGCATTCTTCAGCGGTAGCGGGGGCCAGACTGAATGTGACATCCTTGAGGACCTCGACAAAAATTACTCCCAGGCCAAACAGCAGGTTCGGGCCGAATTGTGCGTCCCGTTTCATGCCGAGAATAACTTCCCTGCCGGCTTTCACCATTTTTTCAAACAGTACACCCCGTATTTCCGCCCCGGGCATTTTCCTTTTTATACGCATCATCATCAGTTCATAGGCGTCCTCCACCTCTGCTCTGCTGTTAAGATCTACCTTGACGCCACCGATATCGGATTTGTGAAGTATATCGGGGCTTGAAATTTTCAAAGCGACCGGAAAGCCGTTCTCATCGGCAAAGTTCACAGCCTCTGCGACCGATGATGCAAGAATACCGGGAGGAATATCAAAATTGTAGGCTTCCAGTATTGCCTTTGCGTCAATCTCACCAATCTCATGTTTCCTCCGTGAGCGGTAGGCCCGAACGATCTGTGCTATGGGATTTTTATTAACGGGGAAACGATCAACCATACGTAGCGGCCGTGCTTTATAACGACTGTAAAGCACCATCTCCATCATGACCCGTGCAGCACGCTCAGGCGCCGGGTACTGAGGAATTCTCTCTTTCTGAAGCAACGCGACACCCCGGGTGATGGTATCCGCACCCATGAAGCAGGTAAGAACCGGTTTATTGTACTTTCGCGAGACATCAATAACCGTCCGCGCAATTACTTCACAGGGCGTCATCCGCTGTGGTGCCAGGATAACAATGACACTGTCATACGAGTCACTGGCCAGTAAAGCATCAATTGCTTTTCCATATAACTCAGCGCCGGCATCTCCCAGCAAATCCACCGGATTACCTGCCGAACTCGCTGACGGCAAGATACGGGATAATTGTGACGCTGTCTCAGAGTCTGGTAACGGTATTGTCAATCCGGCCATTTCAAGAGCATCGGACATCATGATACCAGGGCGGTTACAACTCCTACTCGATTTCCCTTTGGTAGTGGTTGATAAGCAAATGCCATTAATACATCAAATAGATTTTCAATAGACTCTGCCCGGATAATTCCGGACCTTTGAAAAGCGGAATTATAAGCGGCATCAGAACCCACAAGACTGCCGGTATGTGACGATGCCGCCTTAGCACCTGTTTCGGTTCTTCCCGATTTAAGAATCGCAATCGGCTTTACTTTTGCAATTTTCTCTGCTATCTGCATAAATTCCCGGCCGTTTTGAATATCCTCAAGATATGCCGCTATTACCCTGGTTTTTTCATCATCCTTCAGATTCTCAAGAAAATCTATCTCATCAAGACACGCCTTGTTGCCTATTGAAGCAAGCACTGAAAAGCCAATCCTGTTGCTTAATGCGATGTCCTGGATTGCCGTTATAAGTGCGACTGACTGGGAAATAACGGCAATGGCGCCCGGCTCGCCGATTTCCAGGCCGAACGATGCGTTTAATGCGTGCGATGGATTGATGAGCCCGACACAATTGGGACCCATGAGAGTTACATTTCCTTCCCGCGCGATGCGCCCTATTCTCTGCTGAAGTTCTCTCCCTTCCGCGTCAGTTTCGCTAAATCCGGCCGTAATAATAATTGCGGCTTTTATTGCTTTTTTTTACACACTCACGCAGAACTGACGGCACCTGATCCCGCTTGACAACAATAACAGCCATATCAACGGCCCCGGGTATTGCACTCACCGACGGGTAACATTTTTTCCCCAGAATTTCCCCGGCGTTCAGATTGACAGGGTACACATCCCCCTTAAATCCTCCATTTATAATATTTTTCAGTAACGCATATCCGACTTTATTACTCTGCGTAGACGCACCGATAACACAAACGGATTCGGGTTGTATTAGCTTTTTGAAACCCATTACACATTTTCCCTTTCCAAACAATTTGTTTATTAACTACATGCGCCTAAATTAACGAACATTGCGACAAACACCTGTTCCTATTTATCTATTAGTAGTATTACAGTAATAACCGGATAACAACCACACCTATATTAATTAACGCCCTTCGCATTCTGTTTATTATACCTGCGTTATCTATTCCGCCTGTATCAAACATGACAACTCAATTAAATGTGAAAATACCGGTGCATCAATCACCGCAACATGGTTCGGTACCAGCAGTTTTGTCCAGGTAAAATTCAACAGTCCGCGAATACCGGCTATGACACATAAATCGGTAACCAGCTGAACTTCTTTCTCTGAAACTGCTATGACGCCAATAGCTATTTTATTATTCCATATTATTTGCGGCAGCATTTCAAGGCTTTGCACCTCATATCCTCCGAATTTTTCCCCTACCATATTGGGGCTCGTATCGAAAACACCGCAGACTTTAAAGCACTGATGTAACAGATCTCTACCATCAGTTACTGCTTTGACCAGATTTCCCACCCCTATCATTACAATATTTTTATTCGATTTAACTCTCCCGAGAAATGCACCGATGGCTTTTCTCAATCGCTGGACATTATAACCCCGCTTGGGTGCTCCCGAAAAGTTATCCAGATAAGAAATATCATGGCGTACCGTCACATTCGTTAAGGAAAATGCTCCGGCGATCTGGCTTGAAAAAATCCACTTCCCTTTCTTTCTGCCAACTTCGTCCAGATAGGTGAGATACCTTGACAAACGACGTATAACATTGACCGGTATACTACTTACCGTTCTGTTGATATATAATCTCTGCGGCATATCAGTATTCTCCGGAAGACGATACACATATTCTTTTCCCTACTTCAGCCAGTAACCTTTCGGGTGAAACCGGTTTTTCAAGAACAGCATGAGCAGGTAACCAGGTATCATCTAACCTTTTAGGCTCCCATTGAAACTGTAGTTTCCCGGTGATTGCCTTTACCGGCAGGATTGGTATATTTTTGGTTGCAATATTGTTATGTAATTCGCGAGCAAGATCAAACCCGGTTGTCAATGATTCCATCATTACATCAAGTATAATCAGATCCGGCTTCTCATGACATACCTTTTCCCGGCATGCATCAGCAGTGTAGGAGGCCACGACAACATCAAATCCGCTTCTTTCAAGTAAGGATCGGTGTGCCTCGATAAAATCAATGTCGTCATCAACTAATACTATCTTCTTTCTATTTTGCATTACTATTATCCTTTATGTAAAAAGGATACTTCAAAAGATTTTCCCGCACCGATACTATGGTACTTCGCTATGTCTCTCACCTCACATACAATGCAGATAATTATCTGCCAGATGTTTTACTTCATCCTGCCTGCGGTACAAGCGTTCACTCAGCTCGATATCATGATAGGATTTTAATCTTGCGATAATAGCATCAACGGTTCCCGCCGGAAACACACCGTTTTTCTCGAAATAGTGCCGTTTTTCCCTGAGACAATACGCAGACTCCCAGCATGAAACCGGCAGGTGCTCCAGTTTTTCAAGCCGTGCCTTATGTTCTTTCTGGAAGATATTCACGTCAACATAGAGCTCCTTTGCCAGATCCAGAGCATTATCCATTTCAATGCCGTGGTGCGCGGCAATAACAAGACCCGCCAGCAGGAGATAAATATCAGCAGAGCCGTCGGGTGCACGAAATTCAATGGTCTGTTTTCCCGAGCTTTCCACCTGCTCGCCGTTTTCGCCGGGGTTGGCATCGGCAATCATTTTTACCGCTGTTGTCCATCCAAGCGGCACCCGTATCAGTACTGAACGGTTTCTGTCACCCCAGCAGATATTTGTCGGTGCTTCCTGATGAGGTAACAGGCGAAGATACGAAGTTGGTATAGTATTCCCGAATGCGGTAAGCAGTGCGGCAAGATCCAGCAGTCCGGCTATCATTTTCTTTGCTGTGTCGATTAATCCGGAACTATCGGTCATGACATTGTTGCCGTTTTTTTCAAGCAGCAGGTGAATATGCAACCCGTTACCAGCTTTACCAATGGTAATTTTTGGGGCAAAGCTTATGTTAACCCCATTTTTCTTACCCAGCATACGTAATATCCATTTTGCCACCACAATCTGATCGGCTGCATCCTCGACCGCTACCGGTAAAAATTCAATCTCATTTTGTTCAAAACTACCGTATTCATTAGAAAAGTTACCAACTTCCGAATGGGCATATTTTACCTGACCGCCGCATTGTGAAATATATTGCAGAGCCTGCTCGCGAAAGGCACACCATTTCGTGAACGGCGGTGATTCGTGATACCCTTTCTGGTCCTGGATAGGGTATAAATTATCCTGATCGTTTCTTTCCGTTATTACGTAATATTCTAATTCCCCCAGGGTCTTTATCGTGTAGCCGGTCGCCCTTTTAAATTCAGTATGGGCTTTACGCACTATATTCTCAGGTGCACTCTCAAGAGGGGTTTCCCTGAAAATCGTAAAAAGAGCAGAGAATATCCAGCGTGGGAATTTCTGCAAAGGGATTAACAAATGCAGTTTTATACCGGGGGATTACATATAAATCAGATGAACCGGCATCCACATAGGAGAACAGACTCGAGCCGTCAACCCGCTTTCCCGCAGTAAGTATTTCCTCCAGATGCCTTCTGCTGTTTATTGCAAAATTCAACTGTTTCAATTTTCCGTCTTCACCGATATACCGGAAATTAAGCATTTGAATTCCGGCGGCTTCAATGAATGTAACAATATCGTTACGGGTGAATTCACACGCCGGCTTTTTAAGGTAGTGCACCAATCTGTTTGGATTCAGCGCAACATCATGCTCCTTCATGTAAAGCTCCCTTTCCCCTGATTCTGTATTATTTATTATATTGTCAAATAATTCAACAGTGTCCCTGTCAACGATTTTAATGTTCAATGCTTGATCCTGGAACAACATTCCGACAAATCCGTTCGCCCGTTTAAAGAAGATTTGCAATAGCGCGCAGCAAATCCTCCTGTTTACATGGCTTGGGAATATAATCATCAGCCTCCGTTTCCAATCCCTGACGCTGTGTATAGGTCGTTTTACGCAGGTTCCTTGCAACGGAGGCGAGTAAAATCACCGGGATACTTTTCGTCGTTTCATCCGACTTCAATTCTGCGCATGCATCATACCCGTTCAAACCCGACATCATAACATCAAGAATGATTAAATCGGGCCTCTTTTGCCGGACCTTATCAAGACACTCCCTCCCGTTATATGCCACTGACACTTCATAATCCGACTTTTCTAACTGTGCCTTGGTGATCGTAACAAAATCCTCATCATCGTCAACAACAAGAATTTTTTTAGCTATAACACCCTCCTTTCAATTGGTGGATTATTCTTCTGGTTTTTGCCTTTCGTTTCAATGCACCGGTTCATTATTAATGTCCGCAATAATAATGCCAATCTCCCGGGAGTTAGCGGACGCGGGCAAAGAGACATCAATTATGCTCCATAATAGATAAGAAGCCATTTTATTCTCACTGTCTTAAAAAACCACATTGCAAATTGTAAATAGTCCAAGTACTATAGTAACTATTCCAATGAGAATTCTCAAATTATTTGATTTTATCAACTTAACGGAATATGCCGATAACGGCACGGAAAGAACGGCCCCACCGACAAGATATGGAGCCAACTTCCAGTCAATTTCTCCTTTTATTATCAAATAGGCAACTACCCCGACAATGCAGGTTAAACCCTCCGCCAGCGATGTAATGCCAATAGCGCTTTTTCCCTCCACACCGGCAAGAAGCTGCCCACCGGTTACCACGGGACCATACCCCCCGCCACTCATACCTTTATTAAAAGAAGCAATCAGGCCTAATACGACTATTTTACCCCATGAAAAAGGGAAGCTCTTATTTATAGTCACCAGTATTACTATGCCAATAGTAAACACCAGTAATCCGATATACAGTTTCAGGTAGAATTTTGGAAGGCTTATTGCCAAGAATACCGAAATAAGTGTTCCGGTAATGCTGCATGCTGCAAGGAGCAGAGTGATTTTTAAATGTCGCGGCATGCCCCGTCTCAAACTGTCGGTAACACCATTTGACCTGATGTTTTTGATAACGCGTTGTATCCTTATCGTCTTGGGAAAAAACTGTACATTACCCATTGAGTGGTGGGTAAATCCGGCCAGCAATCCCGTTATCAGCTCAGAGAGCAATAATGCCGGTACAATCTGCAGTGGTGAAAAACCAAATACAAGCATTAATAACGGGGTCAAGGTTGTTCCGTATCCCATTCCCAGCGTAGAATCAATATATTCCGCAAAAAAAGCCATCATGGCAATACCTATTCCCATTTCGAACGACACATCGCCCAACATGATATAAGCTCCTTTTTAAAAAAGGTGTAAGGAATCGAATGTTACATTATCACTGATAACAGGAATGTGCTGCTTCTCGATCTTGTTAATAATGGTCTGCAACCTTTTATCAGCTTTGTATATGTTATTCCTGATTTTCTCATCGCTATCCCAGGAGATACAACCGCCGCAATCGCTTACTGTCTTGATCGCATTTTCCTGATGCGCAAAGTGCCAGGTAAATAATGCAAGAAATCTTTTCATGACATACATTTCAGTTACTATCTCCTCCACCTCCACTGTTACTTTTACCATTATAAATGGTATTTTATATGACAAATCGAAACAGTCATCTGTTGTCTTCGGTTTATCAAAAAGCAGGTATTCGAGACTTTTCACAATTGTAATGCCTTGCGTATAATATTGTATAACTATATGTTATATATATTCTATCGATTTAGTAGTTATTCATCATAAAAAATTTTATATCAGATCAGCTAATGTCACTTTTTCAAGGGTATCTGAGATATAATCCCGTATCTGTTTAAAAACAGCCAGGAGTTTTTTACTTTTTTCAATCGGTGTGGGCTCATAGAAATATTTACTCACCGATTCCACCGGCGCCAACGCCCCATCCATAATACGGATTATTTCCGCAGCATGAATCAGCTTTGGTTTTTTTGCCAGCTTATACCCACCATCGGCGCCTTTGTAGCTTTTAACAAAGCCTGCACGTTTGAGTATCAATAAAATCTGTTCCAGATACTTTTTTGGAATATCCTGCTGCCTGGCTATCTCGGCAATAGATATAAGCTTATTGCTATCATAATGCTCTGCAAGCAGGATAAGCGCCAGAAATGCATATTCACTTTTTGCTGAAAGCTTCATACAATACCTGTAATCATTAATGTCTACTAGTCCCATAGATATTATATATTATTTATCGGAATATATCAACAGAATCTTTACATTTTTTTGCTGCACATTACAAGTACCATGCACCACTATCTCTTTTTACTGACCACCACCTTTCTGAAGTACTTTTAAATTCAACATTTTCATAAACAGTATACTCTCTACAAAAATCATTACTACCGGTATACCCGCATATAAACCATTGCAAGGAGAAGTATCCACTTAGTTCTTATACGATACCAGTTACATAACCATGCTTTTAATTACAGTTCGTATATCCGTATTCCATATCTTTACGACATACACCCCCTGTGAAATCGATTCAAGGTTGAGCGAATTCATACCACCGTAAAGTTTTATACCAAGGAATGATTTGACAACGCGTCCATTTACAGATACTATCCGTACCGAATATCTGCCCGGTTCGTTAACCTTCACCTTGAGCACATTCCGGGAAATGCCGCAGAACATGATATCATTTTGACCGGTTCCCGGAGTCATGACTGTTACACCGGTCGCGGCGCCGTAGAGTTTTATATCCTTCAGCGAAAAGGTAACATCCTCAACCTTATCACCCACCGTGAGAATTTGAACCTCAACACCGATGATTTTTGCGGTATTAATCGAAGACTGGGTTCCGACGTTATGCTGGTTATAGTGAAAGGCCGACAGAGGAATTTTCCCACTGTTAATTTCAGGGCCGATATTGTTAAGCAGCACTTCCCACGGCTTATCATCGGCAAGGACAAATTTCAGTAACAGTGGTGCGGTTGTTTTATACGTAACGGCAATATGATCTATACCGGCGAAAAAACCGGCGTGTTCATAAGCCCCGAACCCAGGGAAGGGATACTCGTTGTTGTTCGCTTTGTCAACATGGACGGAAACATTATCGAGACTGCCGTTGATTATCTCCTGCGGTGTTGATGAATTGAGCAGATCATTTTTAAAGAAATGCCATTCGGTAGTAGTATAAGCGACTTCATTGCCGAACACCTCGTTTTTCTGGATTTCACGCAGCTTTTCAATCAATTCAATGCCGGATACAAACACACATTTTTTACTCAGCGCATAATCAACAAACTCTTCGGTGACGGCGATTCGTGTATCATAGGTATTCCAGTTCTTGGTTATCACCAGCCCGTAGGAGCTCTTATTGTACTCACTGAGAAGGGTTCCATAATCATACATGGGTGTATAATAATCGGTATGACACCCGTAATGAAGCGGCGCTTTATTGTTGGCAATACGCATATCAAGGTTGTGTTGCATTGTTTTCAGCCAGTGCTCGCCGGTCATACCCCAGAGAATAAACAGATTAAAATCGAATCCGGTAATTTTACCGTGCTTGCTCCACGATTCAAGCGACTCAAATTCACCCGCATCAGGGGCATGATCGTTAATTTCCTTTGCATGGTTCCATACCTCCTCGCGGATATCTTCGGGAACAACCATTACATTTACCGGTATTTCCCAGAACCCTGTGGGCATCTCATCAATAGGCGGATTTTCACCGAATTCCTTCTGTGTCCATACATTGGGCGATCCGTTGTCGGTGGTATAGGGCCAGAGCATATTGGTGCCGTCACGGTTCTCTTCATAACCCTCTTCAAGCCCGCAATCGTAGGTATACCCCAGATCGGCCAGTGCCAGAAACATGTTGGTATTCAGCTCAAGCCGGGGTGCGCGGAATGCATATAGATTGCCGGCACTAATCGACACTCCAAGATAGTCGGACAACTCCGCTTCAGCAAGTTCAACAATGCCTTTCCAGGCTTCCCGTGAAATCTTTTTTCCGGCGTCAACGAGCCAGCCGATATGCTCCCAGACTTCATAGGCCTCATTTTCATTGGGATCGTTATCAAATCCTTCACCGCTATTGGGAAAAAATTCCTGGGGCAGGCCGGAATTGGACTCCATATGATCGATGGTATGGTTTCCGATTTCATGTCCTTTCTCCAGTGCCTCAGTATACATCCTGACTGCATGGGGCTCTTCCTCTTTTTCAGAACCGCCACTGGTGAGGACTTCATATTCACGTCCCCAGCACACTGGTACCAGAACAGTCTGCGGTGGGTTGGTTATCGGAAATTTAACCGTCACATAGGTTTTTTCCTTATATCCCCACACATCGTCTTCCTGCGGATTTTCAACCCAGCCGGTTTTCCAGGTAACGTGCGCCATCTGGCCGGTGATAACATTAAAAGACATATGAATCTGAGGAAGCTGAAGAGCATCGTATTGCATTTGGACAGTCAACTTATCCGGTATGCTGGAAACTTGTGGGATACGCAAGCGGGTATGCATCTTTCTGCCTTGGAAAAGATATTTATTTCATGGAAAAAAACTGTTCGGCGAAAGACGACGAAGCATGTACTGTCGTCGGCAAAAACCTTGAAGCATGGGGCAGGGAAATTAATGCCTGTCTCCCCTATTTTCAGATCGATGATGTCAAGGGGGAAATAGAGCAGTTGACAAGGGAGCTTCGTAAAAAAAAACACGGAAAGTTGCTGAGCAGCGTAAAAAAATCGATATACTCACCCACTCTCGTAAAGATTTTTTTATTGAAGTAAAAAGCAAATCATTTCAACACGTCATGGATATGGCAAACAGAATCGCTCCTTATGACTCTTCTCTGCTGATAACCGGAGAGACCGGTGTGGGCAAGGAAACGCCGGGTCGCTACATCCACTCATTATCCCTGCGTGCCAAAGGGACCTTTTTTGCCATTAACTGTGGTGCACTGCCTGAAAACCTTCTGGAGAGTGAATTATTCGGACACAAGGCCGGATCTTTCACAGGAGCTATACACGATCGTGTCGGGCTCTTTGAAGAGGCACAGGGAGGAACACTTTTCCTGGATGAAATTGGCGATATTACACCGTCTTTTCAGGTAAAGCTGCCGCGGGTCCTTCAGGAGCGGCAGATAACCCGGGTTGGCGAAAATAAGCGAAGAAAAATTAATGTACGCTTTATCTCAGCAACAAATCGTAACCTTAACCAGCTCATACAGGAAGCTTCCTTTCGTGAGGATTTGTATTACCGTCTGGGTATTATTGAAATACCGGTACCGCCACTGAGAGAGCGCAGGGAAGACATTCTGCCTTTGATAAGATATTTTTTGAGCCGGATACAAAAAAACCTCAGCATACCCGAGGTTAAAATTGATGCTTCATGTATAGATTATTTACACACGTATCCATGGCCGGGAAATATCCGGGAACTTGAGAATGCTATTGAGCGTGCCGCGCTGCTCTGTAAAAACGGTATCATCTATCCGGAGAACCTTCCACCGCGGATTCTTGATTCCTGTAAAACGGCACTGACCCAAAACGAGATGCCGGGCGTAACACTGAAAGAAATGGAACTGCTCCATATCCGTAACGCCTTAAAATTAACAAACGGTAACCAGGCGCGTGCGGCAAAGCTGCTGGGTATCGGTCAGACAACGCTCTGGAGGAAAATGAAGCACCTGGGGGAAGCGAAAAAGTTTTTATAACTACACACCTTTCTTACACTCTCCGTATTTCAAAACAGTAACATCCAGACAACATCGCACCAGCACCGCGGGGACTACTTGCTTGTTGCGTGTATTTTCAACCGGTCGCCACTTTCTATTTATACGGAATTCAATATAACCAGCTGTATTTATCGCCCACCGCGAAATCTTCTACGCCATCTTCTGCAACATCCTTTCCACACGGTTGGGGAAAAACCCGGCAGCGTAGACTGCGACATAAGAGTCCCGGCATTCAGGGATTCATTCAAAACAGTTTCCACATCGCCGGACAGACCTGAGATAATATTTATACCGTGATGCCATACCATGGCAGCCAGCGGATTGGATATTGCGCCGCATAATAACGTGTTTATCTTCAAATATTTTAATCGGGCCGCACGGAGTGACGGCAGTTGCTCGGTAACGGCTATCTTCTGTCTTTCAACTATTTTACCGTTTTTATAGACGACAACAAGCAGGTGACCGGCAAAATCAAAGGTCGGTGAAAGATACCCGCCTTCTACTGGAATAGCGACTTTCATAATTGCCTGCCTTGTTTCTTTGTGCCTTTCCCCTCAGGAGAAATGCCAAGTATCTGCATTTTCCTATACAGGGAGGTACGGTGCATACCGAGTTCCTGCGCTGTTTTGCCGCGATTCCATTTATTCCGTTTAAGGACATTCATTAAATAGGCGGTCTCTATGCTTTTCATGGATTTTATCTCGGTATTCCCTCGATTGTTTACCCGCCCGCAGGAAACCGCTTCAGGAAGGTGCTTCATCTGAATATATCCCCGGTGACACAATACAAAGGCATGCTCAATTATATTTTCAAGCTCGCGCACATTACCGGGGTATTCGTGGCTGAGCAGGCATGTTATAGCATCATCATCAATTCCTCTGATCTGTTTTTGCTGCTGCCTGTTCAGTTTGGTAATGTAATAGTCAATGAGGAGCGGAATGTCTTCCTTACGTTTGCGAAGCGGCGGTATTACTATATTGATCACGCTGAGACGGTAATAGAGATCTTTCCTGAAGGCTGCTTTATTTGCCATCGTATAGAGATCTTTATTTGTCGCAGCGATTATACGCACATCCGCCTTGACACTCCCGGCGCTTCCAAGCGGTTCATATTCCTTTTCCTGAATAACCCGCAATAATTTCACCTGCATTGCAGGAGAGGTATCGCCAATCTCATCAAGAAAGATAACTCCGCCTTCTGCGAGAGCAAAACGGCCCGGCTTATCCTTCTTAGCATCAGTGAAGGCACCTTTTTTATACCCGAACAACTCTGACTCAAGGAGATTATCGGGAAGCGCACCGCAGTTTACGGCAATGAACGGAGCCCCTTTCCGTGAACTAAGATTGTGCAGTGCTCGGGCGAAAAGCTCTTTTCCTGTCCCGCTCTCACCCTGTATCAGCACAGTACTGTCACTATCGGCAATCATGGGAAGCGCTTCAATAATCTTCAGCATTGCGGAATCAATAGTTATAATATTGTGGCGATAATCGGACAGACGGGAATGAAGCCGATCCGTGTCTGTTGACAAATCACGAAATGTCTCTATAGCACCGGTAGTGGTACCGTTATCATCACGCAGCACCGTTGTTGAAATGGAAACCGGTTTCCGTATACCATTGGCACTGACCATGGTTACAATCCTCTCGGAAAACAATTCACCGGTGGCAAGTGTTTTTTTCAGCGGGCAATCATCGCCGTCACAGTCGGCACGAAGAACCTCCCAGCAGAACCGGCCCAGCGCCTCTTTCTTCCGGGTCCCCGATATCTTCTCTGCTGCATGATTAAAGAAGGTTATACGATGGTTTTTATCAATGACAAAAACACCCTCCTGAATGGTATCAAGAAGATTCACTAATTCCTGTTTAGTCCATGACATGAGCCTATACCCTTACTGTTAGTATGTACCGATACCCGTTATTCAGGTGTTCAAATGAATATAATCATCACTTACTGCAGCTAAAAAGCCTGCTTTTTCCTGATGGTGTGTGAGACAGGGTTACGCTTGAAAAAACTGCCTCATAGGGCTTTGTGCCTGCTTTCGAAAATTCAAAGGCATCCTTAGACCCCATGGCAGCCATTCTAACATTAAAAAAAAATTTAACCAGGGGGCTGCGAGGTACTTCATGCTCCATGATGAGAACAGTGCCGTCCGGACGAACAACTCTTCTCATTTCCAGCAATGCAGTTTTCCTGTTCTGCCCTTTCAACTCATACAATGCGTGGGAACAGGTAACTACATTAAATGTGTTATCTGCAAAAGGAAGACTGACCGCATTGCCTTCTATAAAATGACTCATTTCATGAGTATCTTTTTTCTTTGCCGCCCGAAGCATACCGCGTGAAAAGTCATAGCCGACTGTTAGGCCCTCAGGATAGAGCACCGAAAAAGCAAGAATAACGGAACCGGTTCCACAACAGATATCGAGGATTCGGGGTGACTGAACATTCTCCCAGGTTGCCGATTCAACAATATAATGCCGTGTACTTCCTTCGTCCTTTCGGGCATGCAGCCGAATGAACGTATCGTATACATGCGAAAAAAGATCGTAATATTGCCGTCTGCCGGATCTTGTTTTTGACACAGTTAATTATTTCTTGTTAACGATTAACAAATCATCCTACTCTTCCTCGTCCTCGAATTGCTTAAAACAGGTTACTTTCCGAGGACAATGGACAAGGATGAGGAATAGGACGAATAATATTGATTCTTTAGTTATTATTAAACATATGTCTACTCAATAATTATGCCAACCATCTAATCGTGTAAACATTGCACAATAGTGGAAATAACAGATGATATAAAAACATTGTGTTGCAAATTTGCATCATTACCCATCGTGTTGTGTTGCATTCGTGCAATATGCGTCTCTTAAAATTGCCGTAAAAAACAAGAGCCGTTGCCCTGAAAAACAGGCATGGTAACCTGAATAATCCCCGGGTAAACGGCGTTCGTGTTTGATCACAATTTGCACAATCCCTTATGGACAAAATAGCCATAATATGTTGATTTTATTATTAGTTATCGCAGAGAAAAAAAATGGCAGTATCGCTTTATAATACAAGAATTGCCGTTAAGAAGGTATTACTCACCATTTCATATAAAGCACTATAGCGGATTAAAACGCGGATCAAACCACAGTACCATATCTCACCACACACCACAAACACATAATGGCATACTTTTTGATTAATTCTAATAGTGCAGTATTTTGTTGCGAATTCTGAAAAAACTCAGACAGAGGAATAACATTGTTGACTTATAAAGGTTTTTTATGGAACTCAATTACAATAAGGACATCGAAAGCTTTAATCGTTTTTTAAGAAATAAAGGATATAAATTAACCAGTCAGCGTATTGCTGTTCTTAAACAGGTTTTAAACACAGACACGCATTTTAACGCAGAAGAAATTTTTGATAAAGTACGGAACGGACGTCAACGAATAAGCAGAGCCACCGTATACAGAACACTGGAACAAATAGAAAAATGCAACCTGATAAGGAAACTGGAGTTGGGACAGAGCCGGGCATATTATGAGCAGCTTTCGGGTAAAACACAGCATGAGCACATTTACTGTAAAGAATGCGGAAAAATAATTGAATTCTCCGATTCCATTCTCGAGGACAGAGTTAAAGAGATATCGGGACGGTATGATGTCGTAACAACGAATCACTCTTTTCAGATTTCCGGCATCTGCAGCGAGTGCAGTAAAAAGGCTGCTATGCGTGAGAAGATGGAATCGGTTCAGTAATCGAAACGCACTTGTTCAATGCCAGTGCCGATTCACTTTAATTAGAAGATAAAATTTGAAATAACCCAGGGAGGATCTGTTATATGTTTGAAGAGGATGAAGCGTACATAAGCAATCTTGTACGACTTGAAAAAAACGCTGTAAAAAACGGGTATATACTTAACCCCGATAAAGAGCGGCTCAACAAAGTTGTAGGGCTTATGACAAGAAATTTCAGGGAGTTCGGGAAATACTACTGTCCCTGCAAACAGCATCATCCTCTTGATCCTGAAACAGATCCGCTTTGTCCCTGTGAAGAATTACACGAAGAGATCACTGAAAACGGTCATTGTACCTGTAAAGTGTTTTATCGGAGAGAGGAGGTGTAGCGTATGCCCGGAGGAGACGGAACAGGACCGATGGGTCAGGGAGCGGGAAGAGGAAGAATGTCGGGTGCCGGCAGAGGCCGAATGGGCGGTCAATTCGCTGCAGGCCCCGGCGGATACTGTAAATGCCCCAGGTGTGGAAATAGTATCCCACACTCAAGGGCGCAACCCTGCAGTATGACACAGTGCCCGAAATGCGGCACACCCATGACAAGAGGATAAAATTTATTAATGTGATAAACAAAGGAGGTTTGGTATGCCAGGTGGAGACGGAACAGGCCCTGGAGGAATGGGTCCAATGACAGGAAGGGCAGCGGGTTTCTGCGCAGGATACCCGATGCCGGGTTACGCGAATCCTGTTTTCGGAAGAGGATACGGATTCGGTCGAGGTTTTGGCCGGGGATTCGGCCGCGGCGGCGGCTGGGGACGACGTAACTGGTACTATGCCACCGGATTAACCGGATGGCAGCGCGCGGCTTACGGGTATCCGGCCGGTCAGTATGGCTGGGGAACGCCTGGTTACAGTATACCCTACACTGTACCGGCTTCTCCTAACAAAGATCAGGAGCTTGATATGCTCAAGAGGCAGGCAGAGTATCTGGAAGACACTCTTGAGGGAATTAACAAGCGTATCAATGAATTAGGGAAAGAGGAGGAGAAGAAGTAACCCCTGTGTGAGCCATGCCGGGAGGAGTTAACTCCTCCCGGTATGCTTTACAGGACAACACATTCCAAACGACGTCGCATTTGTTGTTTAACAAAGGAAAAACAAGATGAAAATAGCCGTTGCATCAACGGGCCCGGATCTTTCCGGTACCGTAGAAACCCGTTTCGGCAGGTGTGCCTTTTTTATTATTCTGGATCCGGAAACCATGGAATTTGAGGCAGTGGAAAATCCGAATATTACACTCGGCGGCGGCGCAGGTATTCAGTCTGCGCAGATGATGTCGCAAAAAGGCGTCCGAACCGTACTCACCGGTAACTGCGGCCCGAATGCATTTCGGACGTTCGGCGCTGCCGGCATTCAGGTTATTACCGGTGTGAACGGCATTGTGCGAGATGTGGTCGAGCAGTTTAAAAAAGGCGCTTTCAACTATGCAGACGGGCCGAATGTATCCAGTCATTTCGGTATGGGAGCACCGGCAGATCAAACGGAATCGTCAGATAATTCTTTTCAAGCGGGAGGCGAAATGCCACAAGGTATGGGAGGCGGTTTTGGTATGGGCAGAGGTATGGGCCGCGGCATGGGCGGCGGTGGAGGTATGGGTCGCGGCATGGGCCAGGGTATGGGTAAAGGCATGGGACGCGGCATGGGGAGAGGTATGGGGAGAGGTATGGGAACCGGTATTCCGGA
Source organism: uncultured Fibrobacterota bacterium (assembly GCA_964543525.1). Taxonomy (GTDB): domain Bacteria; phylum Fibrobacterota; class Chitinivibrionia; order Chitinivibrionales; family JANQEN01; genus CBDVBE01. Next base: position 57,204 of record CAZIYW010000009.1, read on the forward strand.
GGATTTCCAACAGACCCCGCCGTTTAATCCCGGTTATACACAGCCGGCTGCCGGTGCAGTAAATCCTGAACAGGAACTTGCTATGCTGAGGGACCGGACCAGGGTAATGGAAGCTCAATTGAATGAAATCAATGCTCGAATACGGGAACTGGATACGGGCGGCACACCAATGCACCTTATCGCCGGTGTAGATACGGAAAAGTGCAACGGGTGCAGCAAATGTCTTTCAGCATGCCCTGTAAACGCAGTTGCTGTGGTAGAAAAAAGCGCTCAGATTGACAGCGCGAAATGTACGGGCTGCGGCCAGTGCGTAATAGCGTGTCCTCGGGGTGCAATTTCCCTGGAAAAAACAGCCCGGTAACAGGAAAACGGCCTCAGTACATCCTATATGACTCACAAAAAACCGAAACCGTCTTTTACTACAGCATTAGCCCAGAAGCCTTTGCTGCTTCGGATCTATCCGGATACCGTGTTACAGCAGGCGGCGGATAAGGTGTCTACCTTCGGGAAACCACTTCGAAGTTTTGCTGAAACCATGTACTCATTTATGGTGGAACATAACGGTATCGGGCTTGCAGCACCGCAGGTGGGTATCCTGTATCGCATAGTTACTATCGGTCTGCGGGATATTACCTGTTGTCTGATTAATCCGGAAATTGTATCTGCATCATTTGATTACGATACAAAGGAGGAAGGGTGTTTAAGCCTGCCGGATCAGACCTACACGGTAAAACGGAATATTCACATTGAAGTGCGCGCCAGAAATATTTACGGCGGAAAACTCCATTTTAAAGCCGAGCATTTATTTGCCCGAGTGATACAGCATGAAACAGATCATTTAAACGGTATTCTGATATGTGACAAAGGCAAAGCAGTCTGATCATTTTAAGGTATCCGGTATACTACCGGTACCACTATAAGGAGGAATACGAAGTATATGCCAACATACGAATATGAATGCAATGCCTGTAAAAAGCATTTTGAAAAATTCCAGAATATGAGTGATGAGCCGGTTACACAGTGTCCTGAATGCGGTGGACCGGTAACCCGTTGTATAGGAACCGGAGGCGGAATGATTTTAAAAGGCGGCGGCTTTTACAGAAATGACTATAGACGACAGACTGAACCACGAACCCGGTGCGGAAGAGACACTACCTGTTGCGGCCGGGATGTGCCGTGTGACAGTCCTCCGTGCAGTAAATAATCAAATGGGAACGAACACAGGTTACTATACCAATGTAAGGAGGCTTTTATAATGGCGGTAACGGTAAATGTTGATAATTGTACCGGGTGCGGAAGTTGTGTAGAAGCATGCCCGGTCGAAGCAATAACTGTTGAGAATGAAAAGGCTGTTATCAATGATGACACATGTGTGGAATGCGGTGCGTGTATTGATGAATGCAAGCATGATGCTTTATCACTGTAAACGGTATGCATGGTATACCGATAATTTCATTTGTCGCCGGCTTCAAACTTTTTATAGCATACTGAAGAACAAATATAACGACAATGTATTACCATAGTATTTTTTAACCAGAACACGACAGGGGTAATTAGTGAAAACCATTTCTGCCGAGCAGGTGACAACCGGTTATCATCCCCGGGGGTACAGAATTGACAAAACGGCATCGCCGATAAATCGCTATACGCAGTGGGAAATTGATTCGAATAACAACTGGCTAAAACCAAAGCCGGTCTGTTTCCAAGCTCTCCCTGCGGACGGCTGGGTACCTGTCGAAAGGTTCGACTGGGATGCTGTGGAAAACAAATGAGCCGCCGGAGTAATAACCATCATGCAACAGGAGCTGCGATATGATAGAAACTGTCTCTGATGTTACTTTCAAGTCCGAGGTTCTTGCCTCGGATATTCCCGTACTGGTTGACTTCTGGGCCCCCTGGTGCGGCCCGTGTAAAATGGTCACCCCCATACTGCAAAGAATACACGAAAAGGCCGGTGACCGGGTTAAAATTGTAAAACTGAATGTTGATGAGAACCCCATAACCGCCGGTAAATTCAGCATCACGGCAATACCAACTGTCATGCTGTTTAAAAACGGCGCTCTCGAAAAGCAGTTTGTCGGTGTACAGCCGGAAAGTGTCTACCTGGAAGCAATAGAGCTATAAAATGGAGGTGTTGTGTCATGCCTATTTATGAATATACGTGTCAGAAATGCGGCAGGGAGTTCGAGGAGCTTGTTTCAGTCTCCGCAGAAAAAAATCCCCCATGTCCTTCATGCAATTCAGAGGACACAGAAAAGAGGCTCTCTGCTATTGGTAGTACAAGCGGTGCAGGCGGCAATGCATCATGCAGCAGTTCACGGTTTACCTGAGCTACGTAGGACAGGGGGAATCGGTCAGATTCCAATACTAACATTTTTCAAACGGGGAGATAAAAAAATGGCAATAATGGAGATAAGCGTTGTACCGATTGGAACAGAAACACCGTCAGTGAGTAAATATATTGCTTCTGCTCTTTCGGAACTTGAAAAAGAGGAAGGGGTGGCATACAGACTAACCCCTATGGCAACAATCGTCGAAGCAAAAAATATAAAAAAGCTCTTTTCCATTGCAGAAAAGATGCATGCTTGTGTAGTAGATAAAGGTGCTAAGAGAGTATTTATGGTTTTAAAAATTGATGACCGGCACGATAAAAAATTAACAATGGAAGGCAAAATCGAGTCGGTCAAAAAAAAGTAAACCCGAATCATATGATTTTTAATGCGAGAAACACACAGCAGCAAACGAGTAATTAACAGGACTTTGAAAAACAATGAAAGGAAAAACCGATGCAGATAGCTGTTGCAAGCGGGAAAGGCGGCACCGGTAAAACAACAATCGCATCGAATCTGGCGCATGTTGTTTCACAGAAGGGGAAGCGGGTTAAATACCTTGACTGTGATGTAGAGGAGCCGAACGGACACCTTTTCCTGAACCCCGTAATTCAAAACAGAGGAACGGTCGGCCTACCGGTACCTGAAGTCTATGAGCCGGATTGTACCGCCTGCGGGCTCTGTGCACAGATCTGTCAGTTCAAGGCTATAGCAGCACTTGCTGAAAAGATTCTTATATTTCAGGAGCTGTGTCACGGATGCGGCGGGTGTATGGCTGTCTGTCCGGAGCATGCCATCAGTGAAAAAAGCAGGGAAGTCGGTGTTGTCGAAATCGGTAAGGCCTCATCAATACAGTTCGTTCACGGCAAACTTCGCATCGGTGAAGCCATGAGCCCGCCGTTGATACGGGAGGTAAAAAAGGAAATTAATCCCGGGGAGATAAATATTATTGATGTACCGCCCGGCACCTCCTGCCCGGTTATTACGGCTATTAACGATGCAGACTTTGTAATACTGGTAACTGAGCCCACCCCGTTCGGGTTGCATGACCTCAGTCTGGCACTTGATATGGTTAACAAGCTGAAGCTGCCCCACGGCGTTGTAGTGAACCGGCATGAAGATGATAATTTGCGGGCACGTATATTCTGCAATGAGCGAAGCGTACCAATACTTATTGAGGTACCGGATGATCGGCGTGTGGCTGAGGCATACTCAAAGGGACAACTGGCATCCGTCGCGGTGCCGGATTTCAGCGCCTACTTTACAACCCTCTGGGAAAAGATTCAGGAATTTATAAAAAACAACCGTAACAAAGAATAATCACGGGACAAAAGGAATAGAAGCTATGAAAGAAATTGTCGTTATAAGCGGAAAGGGTGGAACCGGGAAAACAAGTGTCGTAGCATCCTTCGCCGCGCTGGCGGAAAACGCGGTTCTTGCAGACTGCGATGTTGATGCAGCCGATCTGCATCTGGTACTCTCGCCGGAGATAAAACAGCGCCGGGACTTCAGCGGCAGCAAAGGCGCGGAAATTGTACCCGACAAATGTACCGGCTGTGGAAAATGCCAGGAGCTCTGCCGCTTCAATGCCGTGCACAAGACGAAATCAGGCGACAGTGAAACCTTTATTATTGATCCCGTTGCCTGTGAAGGATGCGGTGTATGCGCCTGGTTCTGTCCTGAAAAGGCAATCCTTTTCGATGATGTGGTAAACGGCGAATGGTTTATCTCAGACACGCGTTACGGTCCTATGGTTCATGCAAAACTGGGCATTGCCGAAGAAAATTCCGGCAAGCTGGTAACCCTGGTGAGAAAAGAGGCAAAGAAAATTGCGCAAGATACCGGCCGCTCGTACATTATTGTCGACGGTTCGCCCGGAATCGGCTGCCCGGTGATAGCTTCCATCGGTGGAGCGGACCTGGTGATAATTGTGAGTGAACCGACATTGTCCGGTGAACACGACCTTGCACGGGTAGCGGAGCTTACGAAACATTTTGGCATCCCGGCAATGGTCTGTATAAATAAATTTGATATCAACCGTGATATGACAAACCGCATTGAAGAAAAATCACACTCTTTCGGACTGACTCTTGCCGGAAATATCCGGTATGACACCATGGTAACTAAAGCGCAGATAGCCGCGGCTGCAGTCGTCGAATATACCAACCAGCCGGTGGCCGATGATATCCGGAATGTATGGAATAAGGTGGTGAGCGTCTGTACTAACGGCGGAGCGGAAAAAAATGGTAACTAAACCTGTCTGGAAACATGATGCTGAAAATTCACTGATGTATCCGGACAATATGGGCAGCCTGAAGGATGCGGACGGTTCGGCACGGATAAAAGGATTATGCGGCGATACCATGGAAATGTATCTTATTATCAAAGACGATAAAATCACAAAGGCGGTATTTAATACCGACGGCTGCAATGCCTCACGCGCATGCGGATCCGCAGCAGCGGATCTTGCCCGGGGCAAAACGCTCATTGAGGTTCTGCGCCTGTCCCCGGGTCATATCCTTGACAGGTGGGCAGACATTCCGCAGGGAAATGTGCATTGCGCCATTCTCGCTATCAACACATTACACAAGGCGCTGGCAGACTATCTGCTGCGCAGGCAGGCCGGGTGAGTATACCTACAGAAAAAACGAATTACGTTTTCGGTCCCGTACCGTCACGGCGACTGGGACACTCGTTAGGAGTGGATTTGGTTCCCTTTAAAACATGCTCCTACGATTGCGTATACTGTCAATTGGGGCGAACAACCTGTAAAACCGTTGAACAGAAAGATTTTGTGCCGGTAAAAAATGTCCTGAAAGAAATTAAAAACAAAGTGGCAACCCCTCCTCTCCCCGATTATATAACCCTTTCGGGTTCGGGAGAACCGACCCTCTACTCAGAAATCTATCAGTTAATCCGGGAAATAAAAAATATAACCGATATTCCGGTTGCCGTACTGACCAACGGTTCACTGTTATGGAATGAAGACGTGCAACGATCCGTCGGTAAAGCGGACCTGGTAATTCCTTCCCTCGACGCCGGAAACGAAATAGAATTTCAATGTGTAAACAGGCCGCATCCCGACATTTCCTTTGAAAAAATGATACAGGGACTCACGGCATTCCGCCGGATATACACCGGTCAACTATGGCTTGAGGTATTTTTATTGAATGGAGTTACGGCAAATGACGAAAGTGTGCAGCGAATCGCCGAGTTTACTGCTGATATAGCTCCGGAAAAAATACAGTTGAATACTGTTGTGCGGCCGCCCGCCGAAGACTTTGCCTTTGCGGTTCCTGAAAAGCAGATGCATCGTTTTGCGGCGCTCCTGGGGGACAAGGCGGAAGTCATTGCAGAGTACCGTGCCGTTCATGATGAAAAGGGGTTTTCAGTAACACGGGACGCAGTATACGAACTTCTCAAAAGAAGACCCTGTTCGCTGGAAGACATTGCTTCCGGCTTGTCAATCCACCGTAATGAGGCAATAAAACATGTCCAGGAACTGCTGACGGAAAATAAAATCAAAATAGACACCGGTAAAAAGAAACGCTTTTTCAAAATACTGTCTTCCGGGAGAAACAATGACAATCACATTGAAACACAGTAACCCGGCTCCCGGGGAGCGGCAACGTCCCGAAAGCAGTATATATCCGGAACAAATAAAAAAAGAATTGCAGGACACACTATGGAACAGGTAGTTATTGCAGGAGCAGGTCCGGCCGGCCTGACCGCGGCACTGTATACGGCGCGGTTCAAATTGTATCCACTCGTACTGGCAGGTCCAATTCCGGGCGGTCAGCTTATCGTATCGGAAATCGTGGAGAATTATCCCGGTTTCCCTGAACCGATTTCCGGCATGGAGCTTATGAATCGTTTCCGGAAACAGGCGGAGCGCTTCGGCACACGCTTTTTAACGGAGACTGCCAGCCGGGTTACAAAGCAATCCGAGACCTTCTTAATCGACACTGGTCGTGAAACTATTGAAACAAAAACCGTTATTATAGCCACCGGCGGTGAGGCGCGACGCCTGCCGATACCGACAGAACCTGCATTTTACGGAAGAGGAGTATCAGGCTGTGCTACCTGTGACGGTGCCTTTTTTCGTGAGAAAGATGTACTGGTTGTGGGCGGCGGCAACACCGCCATGCAGGATGCCGTGTTTCTCACGCGGTTTGCACGCTCGGTAACAATTGTTCACCGCAGAGATTACCTTCGCGCCACTTCCATTGAAGTAGAAAAAGCAAAAAACAATCCGAAGATACGCTGGTTAATTCCCTGGACCGTCGAAGAAATAACCGGCGATACCGTTGTGACCGGCGCAGTTCTTAAGCATGCTGAAAGCGGTGAAACACAGCATGTTCCCTGTCACGGTATTTTTGTTGCCATCGGACACGATCCAAAAACTGATGCCTTTAAAGAACTGGTTGAAATTGATGAAAACGGTTTTATTAACGTTGAAGCAGGCTCCACCCGCACTTCAACCCCCGGGGTGTTTGCCTGCGGTGATGTTATTGATCCCGCGTATAAACAGGCGGCCGTTGCCGTTGGTCACGGATGCATGGCCGCAATAGATGTCGAACACTTTTTGCAAAGGGGCCGGTAATATGTTGTATACAAATCTGAAGCATCTTGAGACTGAACAGGAGACTGCGGATGCTGTACAAAAAAATGAAAATCTCATGATCTGCTGCGGAAGAATGGGGCCGATGTGCCTTCCGGTATATGCTGTCATGGAAGGACTTGAAAAAACATATACCCATGTTACGTTTTACGATCAGGACTTTGATATACCGGCGGCAAACTTTATTAAAAATCTGCCGGAATGTTCGTCATTTATGGCGTTACCCTTTACCGTGTATTTCAAGAACGGCACCCTTGCCGCAGCGACATCCGGTATACAGAACAAACAGCAAATCGAGGAAATACTTGATAGAGAGTTCGGCAGGCCATCGTAAAAGCGCCTGCTTATTGTGCTTTTAAACAGGTAATACTTAAGGAGTAAAGGAGTTCATCATATGCATCCGAATATCTCATTTAAAAATATCTGTATCGTTTCCTGCGGCACCTTGAAACCGGAAATTGACAAATTGCGCAATGATGGGTTCTGTGATGCTGAAAATGTATTTTTCACCGCACCCGGTCTACATGAATGGCCCTGGGAGCTTGAAAAGCAGCTCCCCAGGCAACTTGAAAAAGCAATGGCGCGTGCTGAAAAAATAATCGTTCTTTACGGTGAACGATGCTTTCTTGATTCAAAGAATCCCATGCGGGTAACCGGGGCATTGATTCATGAAGTGTGCCCACAAGCGATCAGGATTAATGCAACGACCTGTTTCGATATGCTGGCCGATGCAGAGCAACGGGAAAAACTGGCGGAAGGGAACAAAGTCTATTGGCTTACCCCGGGCTGGATAAAACACTGGAATTTTATATTCAAGGACTGGGATGAAGGAAAAGCAAACGAAATGTTCCCCGGTCATGATAAAGCGGTGGTGCTTGATGCGTTAGGCTATTTTGACAACCTGATGCTTGAGTCACCGGAAGAAATCCTGCGCATCTCCGACTGGATGAGCCTTCCTCTGGAATCGGCTGCGATTTCCCTTGGCCGATTAAAAAAACTGCTGGGAGATGCAGTAGAGAAAGTTAACGCACAATAATGGAGGCCGCTTGAATTATACTGAAAAAGTACAACAGAAGGAAGAAGGACAGACTACTACTGTAGACAATCGTTTACATACGTGGGTGGTTGAAGTTTTCAATTTACCCAAAGAGACAGAAACAACTTTTAACGATTATCATTATAGTGAAGGAGAACACACTTTAACGGCCACAGAAATCGCTCTCACTACCGGAAAAAACCATAAGCAAACGTATACTATTAGTAAACCCGTACACGATATGGCATATGAAGATATAAAACAACTGAAAGAATCAATCGAAAGACGGATTATAAAAAAACATCCTATCCTTGGTCGTTTATTGAGGTTTTTTGGTTGGTGGCTCGGTTTTTCAGGATTATATGCGATGTTTGCAGTCTGCCCTTTTTGTGGTCAGGCCGGCTGTCCTGTCGGGATAGGCGGTTCAGGACTTATCGGTGGATTTTTTGCTCTGTGCATGCAGAACTGGAAAGCCTTTTTCAAATTTATACACAGCAAATTAAACGGGAAAAATAGTCTTACCTTTTAACGGTAATGTTATTAACAGTACAAGTGCACTAAAACTAAATATTGATTCCATAACTTAAATACAGGAGGATACAATGCCTTTCGGTCTTGGTGGCGGCGGGAGAAAAGGAAGAAGAGGCTCCCGTGGAGGCAGAGGGCGAGCGCGGTATAACCAGGCAGTACCTCCGGATATCTGTATATGCCCAAAGTGTAAGGAAATAACGGCTCATCAACCCGGCGTGCCGTGCTTTCAGACAAAATGTCCGAAATGCGGCTCCCCTATGGTAAGAAAATTTTAAAAACGCATGAAAAAAACGGAAGAAAAAATAAGCAGACTTAAACAGGGCCGGAGAATTGCTTTTATTGCTACTATTGTAACCCTGCTTCTCGCTGTAATGAAGGCTGCTGTCGGGTATATATTTGATGTAAAGGTCCTGATAGCAGATGCATTACACAGCGTCGCCGACATGGTAGCAATTGCCGCTTCAGGATTCGGCCTCTGGCTGGCCTCCCGCAAAAAGAGCCTGCGTTTCCCCTATGGGTTATATAAAGCAGAAACCCTTATCACCTTAGTTATCGGTGCACTGATACTATGGGCAGGAGTAGAATTATTAAGAGACGGCTGGCAAAAACTATTCATTGTTATAACAATTCAAGAATTTCCCCTGCTGCCCGTATCTGCAAGTATAATATCAATACTTACCGCTTACTTCATAGCAATTAAAGAAAAATCCACAGGCAAAATAATAGGGTCCCAATCTCTCCTTGCAAATGCCAATGAATCATTTCTCGATATTGCGACGTCCTTTGTTGTTTTAGTAGGGATAGTGCTTTCATATCTGCACATTCCCTATGTTGAAGCGATTGTTATCATGTCAATTTCAATACTTATAATAAAATTAGGCATTGAAAACCTCTGGAAATCATTTCTGGTTCTCATGGACGCAAATCTTGAGCCCCAATTGCAGTCTGAAATCAAAGAGAAAATTAATGAAATCTACGGTGTCAAAGGTGTCGGTGAAGTTAAAATACGCCAGTCAGGTCCTTTCAGAATGGTTGAATGCAATATTAAGACGTCACCGACTCTTCCTCTGTACAAAGCACATGAACTTTCTGATAGAACAGAGAATTTCATTACAGACAACTACGAGCATATTGAGTCGGTTTTTATTCATATCGAACCATCTGAGAAAGAAACCATTTCGGCAATTATCCCGGTGAAGGACATAAACGGTATGAACTCAATAGTAGAAGGGCATTTTGGCCGTGCCCCCTATTTTGTCATTTTGAAAATCAACGGCAAAAATATAGAAATAGAGGATTTTTATTATAACGAATATCTCAATGAAAAAAAGCATATCGGTGTTAAGGTGATAAAAGCCGTTATCAGATATAAACTGGATATACTGTTTACCTCACAGATCGGGGAAATTTCATTCTATATGCTAAAAGACAGTTTTGTTGATATTTACAAAATAGAGGAAGGACTTTCGGTCAGTGAGGTTACAACGGGGTATTTTAACAAAACATTTGAAAAAATTGTAAAACCGACACATTCTCTGGAAGAATCTCAGTCTGTTTGAAATATCATTAACGGTTAGCAATACCCATTATGGAAATAATACTCAGTAATCTGAAAAAACATATCCGGGAGTCATGAACGGAAAAAAAGGTAAAACAGAAACAGGAAAAAACGGGTATCTCTATACAGTACGCTGAATAACGAACACCGGTATAAAAAACTGTTATCGTAACTATTACACCATATACAACGGCAAGGGGTGACAATGTCAACGGAAGAAATGTACAGTAAAAAGGCTCAGATGGAGCAGCAGGATCGTGTAATCAAGGAGTGTCTGGCGAGGATTAAACATACCTTCCTTATTATGAGCGGCAAAGGAGGTGTCGGCAAGAGTTCCATATCGGTAAATATTGCCGTAGGCCTTGCCGAGCGCGGTTATAAAGTCGGTTTAATGGATGTTGATTTACATGGGCCGAGTATTCCACAGATGCTCGGCATTCCCGGTATGCATGACACGGCCGCACCGCAATCTGAAACGGCGCCAAAAAGTATCCGGTACTCGGACAACAGAATTATTCCGGCATCCTATTCAGAAAATTTATCTGTTGTGTCCATAGAATGCATGCTGGAAAGTAAAGAATCGGCGGTAATATGGCGCGGCCCATTGAAACTGGGAGTGATCCGTCAGTTTATTTCCGATGTGCAGTGGAACGATTTGGATTACCTTGTCATCGATTCACCGCCCGGCACCGGTGATGAACCGCTCACCGTTGCGCAGACCATTCCCGATGCCCGGGCGATTATTGTGACCACACCGCAGGATGTCTCTCTCAGGGACGTACGGAAATCGATCAATTTCTGTCGACAGGTAAACATGAAGATTCTCGGTCTGATTGAGAACATGAGTGGTCTTATCTGTCCCCATTGCAACACCAGAATCGATCTGTTCAAAGCCGGCGGCGGTGAAAAAACAGCACATGAAATGGATCTTGCATTTCTCGGAAAAATTCCAATTATACCGGATATTGTTCAGGCATGCGATAATGGTATACCGTCGATACAGGCTTCCGACACGGTAAAGGAATCATTTAATCCTATACTCGAAGCTATTGCACAACAAAGCCAATCCGTTACAGAAGAGCAAACCGACACAGGAGCGCGTAGCAGGTGACAAAGGAGTGTATTTACAAAACGTATCGTATTACGGCAACCGGGAAGGTATTATGACGACAGTACTCTATCAGGGGAAAAATTGTCCCTGTCCTGCAGACTGCAGCAGACACGGCAAATGCAAGGAATGTATAGCATTTCACCATGCCCGTAATGAGCCGACATACTGCGAGTATTTAAAGGATCGGTTTGAAAAAAAGCCCGCCGCTCCCGACAGTGCCGTCATGAGCGGGAAAGAGCTGCGTCTGCTCAATTATGGCCCGTGTGCGGGGTGAGCAGGCAAACTGAAACCGTCCAGGCTGGACCATATATTAAAGAAATTACCGAAAACCGTGTCTCCCAACCTTATTGAGGATATGGGTTCTATGGATGATGCGGGAGTGTATGCGATCAACAACGATATCGCCCTGGTGCAGAGCGTGGATTTTTTCTTCCCTATAGTAAACAATCCACGCGATTTCGGCAGGATTGTTGCCGCGAACAGCCTCTCCGATATCTGGGCAATGGGGGCAAAACCGCTGACCGCCATGAATATCCTTGCCTACCCCGCCGGGCAGATTCCCGAAGAGGCAATAGAAGAGTTGCTGATCGGCGGAAGTGAAAAACTCACCGAGGCCGGGGTTGCCCTTGTCGGCGGCCATACCCTCGAGCAGGAAACCTTTGTCTACGGCATGAGCGTTACCGGAACGGTACATCCAGACGCACTGAAAACAAACGGCACGGCACGGGTGGGTGATACATTGATACTCACCAAACCTATCGGATCCGGCGTTATGGCGGGTGCAGTAGAAAAAGACGGTCTTAACGAAGGGGAATATAAAAATTTTGTGGAATCCATGTATCGACTGAATAAGTATGCTGCTGAAGCACTGCTGCGTTTTGATGTGAGTGCCCTGACCGACATTACCGGTTTCGGTCTGCTCGGCCATGCTCTTCCCTTTGCACGAAACGCCGATGTTGACCTGCATTTCAATCTGGAAAGCATCCCTTTTTATAAAGGCGTCTTCGATTTTATGGATACCTACTTTCCACAGGGCATCTGTAAAACCTCTGAATATGTTGAAGACTATACCTGTAAAGATACTCATGCAGATGAAAAGAAGGTCAAACTGCTCTCCGCCGCACAGACTTCAGGCGGCCTGCTTGCCGCGATCCGACCGGACCAGGCAAAAACAGCACTCGAGCAACTGCATGCTGCCGGCGATACGGATTCTGCAATAATCGGTGAAGTATACGCGAGGAAC